>JAAYHE010000070.1 GCA_012735505.1 Bacillota bacterium | reverse complement strand
TCAGTGTATAATTTGGCCGTAAGAATGTTTGTTTCACAACTATATTCTACAGCAAAAGGCGGCGTCTGGCTTTAACCAGTCACCGCCTTTTGTGTGCTTGAAGGAGCTGTTAGTGCAACAGCCCCTTTCTGTCACTTTAGTTGCTTAGAACAGCCCGGTTACGCGCCCGTCGGCGTCGATATCGATATCCTGGGCAGCCGGTCGCTTGGGCAGACCTGGCATGGTCATAATGTCGCCGGTAATGGCCACTAAGAAGCCAGCACCAACAGAAGCCCTAACTTCGCGCACCGTAATGTTGAAGCCTTCGGGACGGCCGATGAGCTTTGGATTGTCTGAAAGCGAATACTGGGTCTTAGCCATGCAGATAGGCAATTTGTCTAGCCCGAGGCGAGTATAGTTGCGAATAGCAGTATTGGCCTCGCTGGTATATTCTACGCCATCGGCGCCGTAAATCTCTTTGGCGATAATTTCGATCTTGGTCTTGATGCTTTCCTCTAAGGAGTACAAGGGCTCGAACTGGGAAGGCTGTTCTTCCAGCACCTTGAGCACTGTTTCAGCCAACTCGACACCACCTTCGCCGCCCTTAGCAAACACATCGGAGAGGGCCACCGGTACGCCCAGCTCTTGGCACTTATCAGCAATAAGCTGCAACTCGGCTGGAGTATCGGTCGGGAAGCGGTTAATGGCCACTACCACGGGCACCTTAAACTTACCCACATTCTCGATATGTTTGGCTAAGTTGGCAAAGCCTTTCTCTAGAGCTACTAGATCTTCATTGGCGAGGTCTTTCTTATTGGCACCACCATGCAACTTCAGAGCGCGTGCAGTAGCCACAATTACAGTTAGGTCTGGCTTGAGATTGCCGTAACGAGACACGATGTTGAAGTATTTCTCAGCCCCTAAGTCGGCACCAAAACCTGCTTCGGTGAGGAAGTAATCGGCTAACTTGAGCCCCATCTTAGTAGCAATCAAGGTATTAGTACCATGCGCAATGTTAGCGAAGGGGCCACCATGCACAAAGGCAGGACCATTCTCAAGCGTTTGCACTAGGTTGGGCTTGATGGCGTCCTTCAGCAGCAGGGTCATAGCGCCTTGTACTTCTAAGTCAGCCACCGTTACTGGCTTGCGGTCGTATGTATAAGCCACAATCATCCGGCTTAAGCGCTCTTTCAGGTCCATTAGGTCGCTAGCTAAACACAGAATAGCCATGACCTCAGAGGCGACGGTAATGTCGAAGCCATCCTGACGCGGTACACCATTGGTATGACCGCCAAGACCGATAACAATGTTGCGCAAGGCCCGTTCGTTCATATCCATAACCCGCCGCAAGACTATACGACGCGGGTCGATGTTGAGCTCGTTTCCTTGCTGGAGATGGTTGTCTAATACGGCTGCTAGCAAGTTGTGGGCTGTTGTGATGGCATGTATGTCGCCGGTGAAGTGCAGGTTGATATCAGCCATGGGCACTACCTGAGCATAACCGCCACCGGCTGCGCCACCCTTAACGCCAAAACTAGGACCGAGAGAAGGTTCGCGCAAAGCTATCATCGTCTTTTTGCCGAGACGGGCTAAGGCTTGCCCTAAGCCGACGGTAGTTGTCGTTTTGCCTTCGCCTGCAGCTGTTGGGTTGATGGCGGTCATCAAAATTAGTTTGCCATCGGGTTTGTCTTTGAGCCGCTCCCATACGGACATGTCTACTTTAGCCTTGTATTTACCGTAGAGCTCCAGCTCGTCTTCCGAAATGCCGATATCAGCCGCAACTTCCACAATCGGTTTTAGTTTAGCCTCTTGCGCTATCTGAATATCTGTCTTCAATGTTCTGCCTCCTTATGCGTCAAGTATGGTATCAGTTATTGCTTGTACCCGGTCTTGCAATTCTTTGCCTGCGGCCACCAGCTGCGCCACCTTCTCTTGCGTCGCCCGGGTCCACTCGTCATCTGGCAAATATTTTACGTTAATCCGCACATTAAGCAAAGCCGCATTTAAAGCAGCGTAAGTCGCAAAACCAGCTACTGCGGCATCGGAAACAGCATTAGTGTTACCCTTTTCAGCTGCCACAACCGCTAGTTTAAGAATCTCTATAGCATGATTGGCAACGCTGAGGGGCACCTGGCAAGCGGCCCTATAACCCTCCCAGATAGCTTTTTGTCTTGCTTCCTTTTCTTCTGCCGTCTTCTTGGGCATAGCATAAGCAGCCATCACACCATCAAAGGCAACCGAATCTTCGCTCACTAGAGATAGCATCTTCTCCTGCTGTTTAGCGGTCTCTACCAACAGCTTCTGCATATCTTCTTCTACATCGGCATACTTTTTGCGTCCGGCAGTCAGGTTAGCCACCATAGATACTAAAGCAGCACCTAAAGCACCGATCAGAGCTGCAGCACTGCCGCCGCCAGGTGTAGCACCCTTGCCTGCCAATTCGTCGAGGTAAGCACGTAAGGTATAAGTGTCAAACTGCTTCAAGAATCGTCAGCTCCTTCCTGTATCGCTCTTACTAGGCGTAACCAAGGGTTATAGCCCGAGCAAAGGCAGAATTGTAAACGTCAAAAAGCCTAAGACGATACCGATAATCAACCACTTGAGAAAGGATTCTTTCTCAGGTTTTTCTTTGGTTTGTTGCGTACGCTTTTCCTCCCCGGCCATATGCTCACCTCCAAGAAAAACTGATGAGGGTCTTGCTAATAACAGAAATGTCCGTCGGCAACCACCTGCTGGCCACCCTTGAAAACATGCTGTACTAAGTTTACCCCAAAATGATAGGCGACAAAATCCAAATTAGGGGCATCGTAAACTACAAAATCGGCAGCTTTCCCTAGCTCGAGGCTGCCAACCCGGTCGGCTACGCCAATGGCATGGGCAGCATTGATAGTGCTAGCTGCTAAAGCCTGAGCCGGCGTCAGACCAAGGCTCTGCCAAGCTAAGGTCAATACCATCTGCATCGATTCTGTCGGACAAGTGCCAGGGTTGAAATCGGTGGCCAAGGCAATCGGCACACCGGCTGTCAACATGGCTGCAACGTTAGGACGTTGCGCCGAACGCAAGGTGAAGCTAGTTCCTGGTAGCAAGACCGCGACCACCCCGGCTGTAGCCATAGCCTCAATACCCTCTTGACTAGCATATAACAAGTGGTCGGCTGAAGTTGCCTGCAACTCGGCAGCCAGTTGCGCGCCTCCTAAAGGAACTAGCTCGTCGGCATGCAGTTTCAATTTAAAACCGAGCTGGCGAGCAGCCTGTAAGATACGCCGGCTTTGCTCGATGGAAAAAACGCCTTCCTCGCAGAAAACATCACAAAAGGTTGCCAATTTCTGGTCGGCTACCGCCGGCAACATTTCTTCAATAACGAGGTTGACAAAGGCTTCTGGATAATCTTTATATTCCGGTGGGATAGCGTGAGCACCCAGGAAGGTAGATACAATATCCACCGGGTGCAAGCGACCCGCTTGCTGGGCTGCCTCCAATTGTTTCAGTTCACTCTCTGTCGTCAAACCATAGCCGCTCTTGGCCTCTACCGTGGTCGTACCATGTAACAGCATCCGGTCGAGGCTTTTTAAAGCTCCCTGCACCAATTCGTCTCTGCTGGCTGAACGCGTCGCCTGCACCGTACTCAAGATGCCGTATCCAGCCGCTAAAATTTCCAGATACGGTTTGCCAGCCAATTTCATAGCTAATTCTTTTTCCCGCCAGCCGGCAAACACTAGGTGGGTGTGGGGGTCGACAAAACCAGGCAAAACTGTCTTTCCCGCTGCGTCTAACACCTTGGTGTCGGGCCCCTGATATCGGCTAGCTTCTGACATAGCCCCTACAGCTATGACGCGCCCATCTTTAACCGCCAGAAAGGCATCTTGGTAAAAGGCTAGATCACCCAGCTCCTGCCCCCGCTGCGGCCTTTGGCTATATCCGACTGTAGTAGCCAGCTCGCCAATGTTGGTCACAAGCAAATCCGCCAACATAGCTATTCGCTCCGAAGATGGGTTTCTATGATCTGAGACGTATCAAACGATTCTACTTTTATGGCCTGCAGGGCAACATCCAGCAAGGCTTGTAAAGGTAAGAGCCCAACAATTTCGCTGCCAACAATGCCTACGCCAGCCGCGGCTGCCTGTTCTTTAATAGCTTCGTATACTGGCAGCAAACCTGTCACCCTATAGTCTACCATGTTCATACTAACTTGTGCCAAATTGCGTTCGCCGAGCATTACACCTAGCGCTTTCACGGCTTTGAAACCGCCGCCCGATTCGCGGATCCGTCGGGCAATGCGTCTAGCTAATTTAAGGTCGTCGGTATCTAAGTTAACATTAAAAGCAATTAGAGGTGGACGTGCACCTACAGCAGTAATGCCAGCGGTAGGATGCAATTCGGGCCGCCCAAAATCAGGCTGCTTACCCTCTTCCTTAATTGCTGTCCGCAGCCCCTCAAATTCGCCGCGCCGCACGTCAGCCAGATTGCGACGTTCAGGCACCCGGGCTGCCTGTTCATATAAGTATACGGGAATGTCTAGTTCGCGAGCGATGCGTTCGCCTAGGGCTTCCGCTAATTGTACGCAATCTTCCATGGTAACGCCAGCCAAAGGCACGAACGGGATCACGTCGGTCGCGCCCATGCGCGGATGCTCTCCGTGGTGCTGGTTAAGGTCAATCAGTTCGCTAGCCTTTTTGCAAGAGCGGAAGGCAGCTTCACTCACTGCCTCGGGCTCACCGATGAAGGTCACTACCACCCGGTTGTGATCGTGGTCGGGATTGACGTCTAGGACGGTGATGCCAGGAACTTCTTTAGCCGCATTGACTATGGCCTCGATCACCTCAGGACGTCTACCTTCGCTGAAATTCGGGACACATTCTACAACACGCATGTTCCACACTCCTGTTCTGATTTATTTTAGCAACAAGGTAAAACAGGTAATAAAGGCTCTTCCTCGCCAATTACTGCCTGTAATAGGGCACCGTCGGCCAACAAAGCCGCCGCCTGTCGGATGTCTGGATACATGATGCGATCTTCCTGCAACATAGGCACGGTTTGTCTTAATAACTGATAAGCCGGTTCCGATAAAGGAGATAAGCCAGCCGCCTCCTGCAAGTCTAGAGCTTGGCAGGCTGCTAGATATTCGATACCTAATACGTTACGGACATTCTCGATTACCTGCCGCAACTTGCGGGCACCGATAGTCCCCATACTGACGTGGTCTTCTTGATTGGCTGACGATGGTATGGAATCGACGCTAGCCGGATGGGATAGGACTTTGTTCTCCGACACTAAAGAAGCAGCCGTATATTGGGCAATCATGAAGCCCGAATTAAGGCCACCACGAGTACTGAGAAAAGCCGGCAGGCCAGACAACTGGGGATTAACCAAACGTTCAATCCGTCGTTCGGCAATATTGGCTAACTCGGACATGGCTATGGTCAAATAGTCGGCAGGTAAAGCCAAGGGCTCGCCGTGGAAGTTACCAGCTGAAACGGCATCGCCTTGTTCGGCAAAAACCAGGGGGTTATCGGTAGTGCTATTGACCTCTACTCCAACCACCTCGCATACATGCCGCCAACTGTTATAAATGGCTCCGTGCACCTGGGGGATGCAGCGCAAAGCATAAGCATCTTGCACCCTCAGCTCACCCGGCGCTGTGGTAAGCTTGCTTCCCTCGAGCATGCGACGCATACCCGCAGCAGCCGCGATCTGCCCCACATGAGGCCGCACTTGGCTGACCCGCGGGTCGTAAGCGGCCCTAATCCCCCGCAGGGCTTGCACCGTTAAGCTGGCAGTAATCAGAGCCGCTTGCTGCAAGTCAAAGGCATCGACCACCGCCAAGGCAAGGAGAGCCAACATGACTTGTGTACCATTGATTAGGGCTAAGCCTTCTTTAGCGCTCAGCTGAATCGGCTCCAAGCCTGCTAAGCGTAAAGCTTCTCCCCCTTTACATTGTTTGCCTTGGTAAGTGGCTTCTCCTTCTCCGAGCAGCACCAAAATCATATGGGATAGGGGAGCTAGGTCGCCGCTAGCACCCAAAGAACCTTGGCTAGGAACCAAAGGAGTTACCCCGCGATTGAGCATGTCGAGGATTAACTGCACTACCTCTAGCCTGACCCCCGAGAAACCCTTAGCCAGCGAATTAGCGCGTAGCAGCATGGCCGCTCGCACCACCTCGCTAGGCAAGAAATCGCCCACCCCGCAGGCATGGGAGAAGATCAGATTTTGTTGTAATAAAGCCGAAGCGCTCTTGTCGATATAGGTGTCACTGAATTTCCCAAAACCGGTAGTGATTCCGTAAACAATTTTCTCTTGCTCCACCATCTCTTCTACTACCTGTCTAGCAGAGGCTATACGCGCCTTAGCCTCCTCAGCCAAAGTTACCCTGGCACCCTCGCGGGCAACAGCAACTACTTGCCGTAAGCGCAAGCCTTCTCCGCTAATCGTGATCATCGTTTGCTGCCTCCAATCTTGCTTTAGTCCGTTAACGCGTTAAAGAGTGAAAAAGCAGCTCCCTCGGAACTGCTTCTTACGTCCTTTATCATGCATATTTACGACCATGCTAGCGCCTCCTACTGGATATCTGCGCAAATCGCCGCTAACGTATAATTTCTAGAGGGATAACTCTTTTCCTGCACACCCTACTTCCATACCTGGCGCAAAATAGCCAGAGGCGTTTGTTGGCAACCATCGCCCAGGGGATTGTCGAGCAAGGACCCGGCTAGCAGGCGCGGGTTAACCCCAGGACTCGCACCCACTAGGCGCACCCGGCCTTGAGGGCCAGCAGAGACAACGGCAACTCGATAGCCGGTAGCCTGCCAAATTGAGTGGGCCACTTCTGCTGCATCTCGCGGCGGCAAAATTAACTGCCCCTGATAAACAGGCAGATCTGCTGCCTCGCCCAATCGCAGAAGAACTACAGGCTGCACCTTTAGCAAGCGCCAGTTGCCGAACCCACAGGCCCGCCAGACTGTGGCCGCCACCATAGGCCAAAGGCCTACTAAATCTATGGCCTTTTGCATGGTGACCGGATGAGCTAGGAGATCGGTCGGTCTTAAGCGCTGCCACCATTTAGCCAATCTTGTAGCTGGGCCCTGTATCTCGATGCTGCTTACAGGCAACAGCTGCCCTTGGCAGGCAGCTACCGCCCGACTGCTGATAATTATTATGTCGCCAGGCGATAAGGCAGCCATCAGCTTCTGCTCTATTAGCCGTAGGAGGTCGTCGCCGGGCTGCAAAATAGGCGTGCGAAATATGAAGCGCAGGAACTTTCCATCGGCATGGGTGCGCTGTAATACAGCACTAGCTTGTTGCATGCCTTTCCTCCTAATACCATACAATAAATCAAAACATGGCTTCTTGACGTTACTTAAATTGGTTGTTAGCATGAAAAGAGCGCATCATTAGTGTTTCCAAGGAAGTAATTAACTACCCCTCACCGTCTTAAGGCTATTTTGAAGGAGGAGTTGTATGTATACATCCCGCCCACGCTTTGAGCTAATTGCCCCCTATCGGAGTTACCTGATTGCAGCCACCGTTTTGTTTACCATCGGCATCGTGCTAGGAGTTATGGCAGTGATTTATTATCCGGAGGTTATTCAAGAGATTCTTGCAGCCGTCGAGGAGCAGCTTAAGCAGCTGGGGCAAGACATTTTTGCTGGTACGTTGGCTAGCGGGATTTGGACCCTCTTTCTGCATAACCTGCGGGCGGTAGCTGTCATGGCGGCTCTCGGTTTGTTACTAGGCGCCTATCCGGTCTTTACCTTACTCGTCAACGGTGCCGTTATCGGCGTGACAGGAGTGTTATTCACCCAGCAAGCTTCCCTTGCCGGTTTCCTGGCCGGCATTATACCCCACGGAATTTTTGAGATTCCGGCCTTGTTGTTAGGAGCGAGTCTGGGCCTACGCCTGGGGCTGGCGCCCCTGTTCAACCGCAATAAAAGCCCCTTTATTCCCCCTAAACCTAACGCCTGGCGGGGCTACCGGCGCGAGTTGTTGCAAGGAATCGGAATCATGATCATGTGTGTCGGCCTGTTGGGTATAGCTGCAGTTATTGAAGTGGCAATTACACCGAAGGTGATGGCATTATTCGGCGCAGGTATCTAGACTCTAACAAACAAGAAGGGCGTATCACGTTCACGCGATACGCCCTGTTTTTTTATTGTTCTTGTTTGGATTCAGGCTCTGATGGTTCTGCTTCTGGTGCAGCCTCGTCTGACTCCGGCTCAGATTCGCCCGACTCGGGTGCCGCTGCAGATGTATCCACTTCCGGTACAATCTCTGTTTCCGCAGTTTCTGGCTTAGCTTCCACTGCTTCCGGTTTACGGCCTTCCATAATCTCGGCCACTTCTTCACCCCGCAGCGTTTCTTGTTCTAGCAAGGTATGGGCTAGTTCGTCGAGCTTGCTGCGATTTTCACGAATTAGCCGGTCAGCTTCTGCATAGCACTCGTCGATAATCCGACGAATTTCTTTATCGATGGCATAGGCAATTTCTTCACTGTAGTTACGCTGCCGCGAGATATCGCGTCCGAGGAAAACCTGATGTTCATCCTTGTAACCAAAGGAAACAGGACCAAGGTTATCGCTCATGCCATACTCCATAACCATGCGGCGGGCAAGGGTAGTAGCCTGCTCTAAGTCGTTTTCTGCTCCCGTGCTGACTTCACCTAAGACCTGTTCCTCAGCCACGCGCCCCGCTAATAGGGCCGTAATCATATTGAGCATTTCACTCTTAGTCATCATAAAGCGGTCTTCTTTAGGCAAATGAATGACCATGCCCCCGGCGTTACCCCGCGGGACAATACTCACAATGTGAATACGGTCAGTATTCGGCAACAAGTAGCGTACCAAAGCGTGCCCAGCCTCATGGAAAGCAACCAAACGGCGCTCCTTGTCACCCAAGACTCGGGTTTTCTTCGCCGGTCCGGCGATGACACGGCTGATGGATTCTTCGAGTTCTCCCATACCCACACGCTTCTTATTGCGGCGAGCCGACAAGAGCGCACCTTCGTTAACCAAGTTTTCCAGATCTGCAGCTGTAAAACCTGAGGTCTGGCGCGCCAAAATGTTGACGTCTACATCTTCACCCATCGGCTTGTTGCGAGTGTGCAAGCGTAGAATCGCTTCTCTCTCTTTGATATTGGGCCGACCAACGGTTATTTGCCGATCGAAGCGCCCAGGACGCAAGAGGGCTGGATCTAAAATATCCGGGCGGTTAGTTGCCGCCATGACGATAATACCCTCGTTGGCGTCGAAGCCATCCATTTCCACCAACAACTGGTTCAAAGTTTGCTCCCGCTCGTCGTGGCCACCTCCGAGGCCTGCGCCCCGTTGCCGCCCGACAGCATCAATCTCGTCTATAAATATGATGCAGGGTAAGTTTTTCTTGGCCGTCTCAAACAGATCCCGCACTCGCGATGCACCGACGCCGACAAACATCTCAACAAAGTCGGAACCTGAAATACTAAAGAACGGCACCCCTGCCTCGCCAGCTACGGCCCGGGCCATATAGGTTTTTCCTGTGCCAGGAGGGCCTACCAAGAGCACACCCTTGGGAATGCGGGCGCCTATCTCCACAAACTTCTTAGGCTGGCGGAGAAAATCGACCACTTCCTGCAACTCTTCTTTAACTTCTTCATATCCGGCCACATCGGCGAAAGTAATACGTTTCTTGGTGTCGCTGTGCAATTTGGCACGGCTACGCCCGAAACTCATCACCTTGTTTCCGCCTGCTTGCGACTGTTGCATCATGAAAAACCAGAGACCGCCAAAGATGGCGAACATCAAGACATAAGATGCTATTGTGGTCCACCAGGGCGGTTGGGCCGGATTGCTGTAATCAAAGCCCGGCACTTTTTCGCGCAATAACTGGATGGTCTCCACATCCGTAGGCGGGATGGTGGTACGAAACCTAGTACCGTCTTTCAATTCGCCGGTGACCTCGTTGCCTACCATTTTGGCCTTGGCAATATTTCCGGCTTGTACGTCAGCATAAAAAGTGCCATAACTAATCTCCTGTACTGGTTGAGATGCGCCCTGAAACATCTGGTATAACGATAGGGCAATAAGGATCAGCAACAGGTAGAGACTAGCCGTGCGCATATTCCTATTCAAGCTATTCCGCAGCCCCTCTCCCTAAAAACTTTACTAATTCAGAGCCCCCGCTAAGGTAGCGTTTTGGCTCCGTCTTGTCCTCGAAGCAGAAAAGCACTAACTCTTTTTATTGTAACAAAAGCTGGTTGCCTCGACAAGCAAAGGACCTTTATTGAAGACGATAGGCTTCAGGCTTGAGCACACCTACATCGGGTAGTTGACGATAGCGTTCGGCAAAATCTAGTCCATAACCAACGACAAACTTATCAGGAATAGAAAAACCACAGTAATCTGGCTGTAGATCGACCTGCCGTCGCGACGGTTTGTCCAAGAGGGTGCAAATCTTGAGAGACTTGGGATTGCGTGAACGTAAGTTTTCAGTTAGGTACTTAAGAGTGAGGCCAGTATCAATAATATCTTCGATTACTAACAGATGACGCCCCTCAACACTTTCATCTAAGTCTTTCAGAAAGCGCACTACACCGGAGGTATGAGTAGATTTACCATAACTAGAAACCGCAATGCTATCTACAGTAACGTTAACCGTTAAGTGCCGAATTAAGTCGGCCGTGAAAATTATCGCCCCTTTTAGCACGCAAATAGCGAGCAGATCCTGTCCTTCGTAGTCGGCTGAAATCTGCCGACCTAGCTCTGCTACCTTTGCGGCGATTTCGTCCCTTGAAATTAGTATGCTCTCCAGGTCTTTATGCATGAGTAGACTCCCTTCTAGTTTCATAATTTCCGTAGCAATATCTTTTATATTGTAAACAGAGTATCTCTTGAGAACAAGATGTGACGCGCCATCTTTCATCTAAACGTTGGCCCGCCACCCAAACTATATCTGAACCTTTAACAACTAAAGGAATACGTTCCCGCTCCCGCCTATCTACCTTTTCGTCAATAAAGAAGTCTTGCAACTTCTTACGACCTCCCAGACCTAAAGGATAGAACCAATCGCCGGCTTGCCAATAGCGCACTTGCAGCTGTCGTGTGCCTAGGGCCTGTAGGTCGCAGTAAGCAATGAAAGGATCGTTAGAGAAGCCCGAAAAATCTTCAACCCGGATTATGCGCGCCTCGATTTGTCCTTGTCCAGACGCTAGTTTAATTATACCAGGAATAGGCAACTCATACACCTCTCGGCTCGGATCAGCTTGCACTCGTTCCAACACTAAAGCATCAAAACTGCGCCGCACCTGCCAAGCCAGGGGCCAACTAGTAACGGTCCCAACCGGCTGGGTCAAAAGTCGCAAGGCAGCCTCTACGTGAGCAAAAGTTAGATCCTGGGCGTGGCCGTTAACCTCCTGCCACGCTAAGCGTAGAACGCGACGCCGGAGAGCCAAAGGTTGTTTATCTAGATATGTCACATGCAAAAATAAGCTGTCGTTTTCTCGCTGGCAAACTTGATCAAAAGCAGCTTCTGCTAGCTGTTGTAGGTAGGCATCTTCCGCCTGCATGACTTCAGCTGCGCGGGCTAAGGCTGCTTCTACATCGGGGTTAATGGTTTTCAAGACAGGAAAAACTTCTAACCGCAACCGATTGCGGGAGTAAGCGGCCAGGGCATTGCTAGCATCAACCCGAAAACCAACCTGTTGCTGCCTTAAGTAGCCAAGAATATCTGCCTTGCTCTCAGCCAAAAGAGGGCGAACTAAAGGAACTTGTCCCTCTCTGACTTCGCGGGCAGACATGCCGGCCAAACCGGCCAAACCGGCCCCCCGCAAAAGGTGCAAGAGCACTGTTTCTGCCTGGTCTTCTCTTTGATGGGCCAAAGCGATAGCTTGCACCTGCTGGGCACGAGCTGTTTGCTGTAAGAATTGATGCCTCTCCCTGCGGCTGACGTCTTGGGAAGAACCTCCCTGGCTAGCAATGATTTGTGGCAGATCGCGATGCTCGATAACAACCGGCCACCCGAGTTCATCTGCCAGGCGCTTGACGAAACAGGCGTCTCCTAAGGAAGCCTCCCCCCTGAAACCATGCTCTAAATGGGCCACAATGAGAGACCACCCCCAGCTAGCACTCAAGCGATGTAAGACGTGTAGCAAACAAACCGAATCAGGCCCGCCAGAAACGGCTACCAGCAGACGGTCACCTGGCTGCAATAAATTATGATGTCTAATAAATCTTTCTACCCTTTGCAGCATAGGCAGGATCATCACCCCCTTGGGCGAAGCTTTTTGCAATACGCCCATCTTCATCCTCTTTCCCTATTGTAACCAAAAATTGTAGCGAAAAAAAAGGACCACACCCGCTGGGAGTGTGGTCAATGGAGAGGAGAGATGGTTACCCATGAAGGGCTTAACTAACCAAGGGAATAAAAGCTGGAGTCCCTTTGGTTAGGCGGATAGCTATAACCGTCATATCATCCATTACCTGGTTGCGAATGTTCATACTAGCCCTATCGATTAAATACTGAACCAGCTCTTGTGGATCTTCCTGGTTGGCTTGCCGCAGGATCTTTTCAAACCACTCTTCTTTATTGGCAACATCTTTCTGGGAATCCAGCAAGCCGTCGGTTAACATGATGAGAGTATCACCAGGTTGTAAGGCTACGCGCCTGCTGTCAGTATCAATCTTATGTAGGATACCTGCGGGCAAAGAACTAGACTGAATACATTCTATATGATCGCCTCGTTTTAGGAAAGTGGCTGAAGCGCCAATTTTGGTTAATTCCACAATACCAGTATACAGATCTATGACGGCCATATCCACCGTAGCAAAGCTTTCCTTGGGCGAACGCAACATTAAGACCGAATTGATGGTCTGAACAGCTGTTTCTTGATCAAAGCCCGAACGCAACAACTGCTCTAGTACGGCTACAGTAGCCCGGCTTTCCCGGCTGGCTTCCGGACCGTTCCCCATACCGTCACTGAGCAACACCGCTAGCTTGCCGTTGGGCAGCTCCTTGATGCTAGCAGTATCGCCAGAAACACCAGCCCCTGTACGACAGATCTGAGCGATGCCCGAATCAACATGGAAAGGTTGGCTAGTGGACAAGCAGAGGGTACACTTACCTTTGCCGTTGCGTCCCGGGCACTTAGAGTGCATACGGGTGACTGGACGCCCCACCAAACAACTGACTAAGGGAATCAAATGGTCGACACATAGGCTTTCATCTGGCCGACAGGCTGTTTTGGTCAACACCACGTCGATCCTGTTTTGCCGCCTATATACCTCTACTTGCGGCACTGGCAGCTTGAGAGCTGCTATTTGCTCCTTTATTTCTTCTACGAGATCATGCTGTGGGTCAGACTCCATCCGCATGTCTTTAGATAAGCTATGCATTATTGCCGCCACACCGCGCAATTGGTTAGCCACTAGCGAACGGCTTTCGCGCATCTTTTTCTGCCAATATAGATTCAATTTGTACACTTTCACTAAGTAGTTGGCACATGTAATCAGCTCTGCCGCCTTATGGCAGCTCTTGGCTATGGGCTCCAGAATGCGGTTAGCAGAAAGCTCGCCGTGGGCATCAGCCAAAGCTAACACGTTTAACAGGTTATGATAACTCTTATAGAAATCCTGTTGCCAGCACTTGCCAAAGTGAGCACAGCGCTCACAAACATCTGTCACGATATGATCCATTAAGTCATTGAAGTTTTTTTCTACTAAGAAGCCCTCGTCTTCTTCTTTTTCGTTGAAGGTTTCTGCTAGCTGGGTAAAGACGGCTTCTAGGTCGTGTAATCGCCCCGCAGTTAATTGGTGTAACCGCTGTGGCGATTGTCCAGAGGACGAACTTCTCAGTGAATCGGGCTTAAACCATTGCCGCCACATGCTACCGGTGAAGAAGAAGATAGCGAAAGCTATCATCGTCTGGTAGGCCATTAGATGTAGATCTCCCGGCTGGCTACCGTACACAGTTAAGAGAAGCAAGGCCAAGCCGAAGCTTAGACCAACACCAATCTTCTTCATATCCTTAAAGAGGCCGGCTAACAAGCCTGCGCCTGCGTAAAGGCCAACCTGGCCTAGCAAGGAAGGGTGGGCTAAATTCTGCACCACACCGATAGTGGCACCGGCCATGCAGCCCCAAGTCGGGCCACCTAGATAGGCGCTGAGCATGACACAATAGGCAGCCGCAACCGCCTTTAGAGAAATTCCCCACAGATACCAGCCGTCCAAACCGACCAGCATAGCCGCCATCGTAATAGCAACAGCTAGAGCTTGTTCGCCCATAAGCTGCTCCTTACCTTGCTGGAACAAAAACTTGCTGCTCTGGGCAAACACATAGGCCAGCATTGTCACTAAACCTGCTTCTAAGGCGGTGCTAGTTAGGTCAAACAAGGAGGGTGGCTGTAGTAGGAAAACGGGAAACTTAACCAACAAGCAGCTAAGGCTAGCCATGGCCATACTGGTAAACAGGTTGCGCCAACGCTGCCCCAGCAGGTAACGTTCCAGACTAAGATAAATTCCCATGCCGCCTAGCAGACTGACCATTGCTCCGGGAGAACGCAACAGAGCCCCCACAGACAAGCCGATCGCCACTGGCCAACTCTGTTCCGGCTGGGACCAGCGTGTAGCCACAAATAGGGCTAGGCCGAAGGGAGCCAGCTCGCCAAAAACTACTGCTCTACCTAAAAGCAGAGCTATTAGTAACACCCTTAACCGCGCGCTGCTAGTGACCCATAATCTTAGATCTTGCCAACGCCGACGCCAGATGCTCTCGGTCACCATCTCATATTGACCAAATACGGGAGAATCAATTCTTGCCTTATTAAGCATCAGCCGCACACCTCGTTTCAAATGGCTTACTGTGCTCTCATTATAGGCAAGGCTTGGCAGAAGATGTGTCAAACGGTGCGACCGCTTCTACAGAAAATATGACACGAATAGCGCGAATATTGTGGCCCCAAATTAGGCATCACCCCAGATGTTGGGCTCGCACGATAGGCCTACCGCCAAAACAGCCACCCACAGCCCCAAAGAGGGCGAGGGGAAAGGGCAAGATGTCGATAAGTTTTTGCTAAACGACAAAAAAGTTTATTCTATAGCCCCCTATTAATGCATATATATGGGCGTTATACATAAACAAAAAGGCCTTGCACTCTGTGCAAGGCCTGTGTTTACTCATGGTGCGCCATCAGGGATTCGAACCCCGGACCCACTGATTAAGAGTCAGTTGCTCTGCCAGCTGAGCTAATGGCGCTTATTTAAATTGGTGGCGGCGACTGGACTCGAACCAGTGACTCTGCGGGTATGAACCGCATGCTCTAGCCAACTGAGCTACGCCGCCACTTCCTTAGGACAAGAACAATTTTACAACATTAGATCGCGGACGTCAAGGGCCGCGGACATACCAATTTAAGGTCTCCTACCAGCCATGTGCCGCCCACCACGCGGATATCCACCACGGCCGCCGCGTTTCGAATCAGTGTTCTTACGCAGGCTTGCTAGGCGCTCTTCACTTTCTTTCATAAAACGGGCTAACTGCTCATCTAAGGACATTGTGGGACGACGACGGGCTTGTCGAATAGATAAACCAATCTTGCCTTGCCCATCAACGTTAATCACCTTTACAGTTATACGGTCGTTTATTTTCAGATAGTCGTTGATATCCTTTACATAGGCATCAGCAACTTCTGAAATATGCACTAGCCCAGTTTGCCCTGTTTCTAGTTCTACAAACGCCCCAAAATGCGTAATACCGGTTACCAAACCACTAACGATAGCGCCTACTTCTAAAGCCATTACTGTCGGATTTCCCTCCAAATTAATTTTGGCTAACGCCGCAATTATAGCTGATAAGTGAGGCAGCGTCAATCCACATCTTTTTCCCCTAACGAGGATTTTCTACCTCAATTGGTAAATAAATTGTATCTCCGGGTTTAACCATCCCCATTTCTCTAGCCAATTGTTCTAGATAGGTAGGATCATTCTGCAAACGTTCAATTTGCTGCTGTAACAACTTGTTATCAGCATGCAACCTCTGCATTTCTATCAGCAAGGCCTCATATTGCTGCTTGAGGGCACGCATGCGCATTTCTTGCCGCACCCATTGGACGCCGGCACACGCAAAATAAGTGAGCAGCAATGCAAACACTAGCAAACGAGGCCATCGCAGTTTTACCTTGTTGCGCGGCCGCTTGCTAGTCTTACCCGGACTCACCGGGAAAGGAACTATTTGCCTCGCCCTATTCGGCACATACATCACCTACGATCTGATAACAATTATGGCTAGCATGTCTTCTTTCTACATGATGGCCTGATTTCCCTTCTACAAATGCTAAAATTATTCGTCGATAGGCGGTGGTGCCAGCAACTTGGCTAAGGCTTGACGCATGGAGCGGACAAGTGCTTTGCCCCGATTGGCGGCGCCCTGCGTTGCTTTTTTCCGCAGGCCGTTAACGTAATTGAACAAGGCTAACAATGGCGATAGCAGCCACGCCAGAACGATGAAAATGGGACGAAGCAGGTAAGTCTCTAACACCCGGTAAGGCCACAAGATTATCCGCATGCTTGTTTCTATGACGACGTTAATGGTCTCGACGATGCGTTCTGCAACTGTTACTAAACGAAAAAGAACATAATACCAAGCCTGCATTAAGCGCCGGCTAAACCAGTAGTAATAGCAGCCAGCCCCTATAGCTATGCTTAAGAGCAGGTAAAAACGCACTTCACCAGAGTTTAATTTTAGTAGCGCAATATAGACCCAAATTGTATAGGTAACCCAAAATAGCAGGTCAGTAATAGCCGTCAGCAGAGGTCCGGGGGCACTTAGCCGGCGGATAACGCGATAGAGATCTAGGAAGAAGCCGAAGCAAAACCCAAGGAAAACAAAAATCAAAGCACTAAGAGACTGGGCTACCGGCATTGTGGCACCTCCGCGTTACAAATATAATATGCAAAAAGCCGAATGAAGGTCAGCTAGTAAGCAAATTTATTACTTGCCCCCAAAGAGGCATTGCTCCATTTTTGATTCAATCGCTCAAAACGACCTCTACCATAGTAGGAGCAGCGGCAGCCGTAGACTAGCCTTCTGCTCCTACTTTTGGCTTCAAATACCTTTGCACTTTCTTACCCAAAGAGACGGTTGAGAAGCCCTTTGCTCCGGCTTTTTCCACCACCGATTACTATGCCATCTTCTAGGTAGTCGAGCGATTTGACGATGCCTTCGATCCGCAGATGCCCTTCGTCGAGGCTGAGCTCTTTGATGTGCAGTTCTTCCCCGCGAATAGCCATCATGCCTAGCTCGGTCTCTAAGATTATTTCGCGGTCATCAAAGCTGTCTACCCGCATGACTCCTTCTACCTGGGCATGTTCCCGATTGGTGACGACGACGCGATGCAAATACTGTTCATTGGACTGATTCATCACTATCCCCCCTTACCCCATAAGACTTGTTTCAGGCTGTCCATCTTGCTAGATAATATGAGTTAGACGCAGCAGCTAGAACAGGGGGTAGCTCTGTATAACACAAGGGGACGGTCGCTAGACCGTCCCCCCGTATATCGCGTATATTGCATAACCAACACTCCCGTGCAACGACAAACAAAGCGCGCCAGCATTACTGCGACTGACCACTGTTCGTGGGCAAAACAGACCAATTCCCCGGTCGGCCTGCGGCCTCCCGGGCGGGCGCTATTCAAAATGCCCCAGCCTAGGGGGGCTGGGCATTTTTCATGACGCCCCTACCGATATAACAATACGTCACCTGGATTGCGCAGCAACCGCTCCCGTGCAGTGGCGGTGCGTGTCATCCGTAAAGTGCATGCACAAGCAACCCGCTAATCCCAAATCTGATGCAAGGTCACATTGTGAAAATAGACTTTGATAATGTCGGCCGCTTTGGCTCCCTGCTCGGCGCGGCCTTTAGCACCCCATTGGGACATGCCGACGCCATGCCCATAGCCCTTACCCTTAAACACTATCCGATCACCCTTGACCTCTATCTCGTCGATCAAGGTGGATTTTAATTTGGTAGAACCTAGTGCTAGGCGGAGGGCAGGACCAGAAACCGTTGCGCGACCGATGCGGAAAGCCGCTACCCGCCCCGAGTCACTCCTGCTAGCAATGGTAACCTTATCAAAAGAGCCCGGGTTTTGCCCGATTTTTTCTAAGGCCTTGCGAATCTCAGCTTTGCTAAACGAAGCTGTCCAGACCCGGTCTTTAGCAGGGGCAGCTTCCAAACTGATGGGATCGTCTACAGAAATGATATAAGGCGTGGGTTCCTTGTTGAAGGCCAGCCCATCGGCAGCTGTTGCCGTTTTGCCGCCCGAGTTGGCATGGAACCAAGCGCGGATAAACCGCCCGTTATAGGCGACGACTACTCCCCGGGTACGCCGAACCGCCTCCCGTACCCTGTCGTTAATCCGGCTAGCATCGTATGCTTGAAATTCCTCAATGTCGGTAGAAGCGTGGGCACCCCGGGAAGGAACACCACCTTCACGCGCTATTTTTTCAAGGGTGAAAGTGCGTGCCAGAATAGCCTGCGCCGCCAGCGCTTCTAAAGGCCAAGTCGGATCCATTTCGGCAGCCACTACGCCGCAGATATATTCTTCCAAAGGCATAGTTTTGATCTTCCCGGTCTCCTTGACATACACCTTCAGATTAGGCTCTTTGTTAGCTCCCCTAGAAATGGCTTTGGGGATAGCAGGAGCTCCTTTACTGGGCGCTGGGCGCCGATTAACGCGGCACGAAACTAATAGGGAAAGCACCAAAAGAATAACTGCTATAGTCTGCCAGCGTCGTTTTCTCACCTTGTACTGCCTCCCATCAATTATCTGGTCAGCAGTATTATCCCCAGCTTAGCGGGAAAAAAGATACCAAGTCGCAAGGTTGGTGCCTTGCGCGCACCTTACAGGGCGCGCATATCTTCTAACACAGTAAAGAGTAACTCAGCTTCTTCCTTACGGGCTGTATTTTGTAATCGTTCCACCCGCACCCGCAATACCCGCTGGCCAAAATCTATGGTGATTATGTCGCCCACCTTTAATTCGCTGCCGGCCTTGGCCGGTCGATTATTAACCTGCACTCGCCCCTGATCACACACTTCCTTGGCTAGGGTGCGCCGCTTGATAAGTCGGGAAACCTTTAGATATTTGTCTAAGCGCATATTTTTCCCCCTTTCATTAAGAAAATCAGGCTCGGTGTCCGAACCTGATTTTCCTTATGTAGCTATTTACCTTATCTGCTCTACTTAACGGCTTCTTTTAGTACTTTTCCGGCTTTGAAAGCAGGCACTCGGCTGGCTGGGATGATAATCTCTTCTCCCGTACCAGGGTTGCGTCCGGTTCTTTCGGCACGATGGCGAACTTCGAAAGTGCCAAAACCAATCAGTTGTACCTTTTCGCCTGCCTGCAAAGCTTCCTGTACGACTTCTACAAATGCGTCTAGAGCTGCTTCCGACTGCTTCTTGTTCAGCCCAGATTTTTCTGCTATTCTGCTTACCAATTCAGTTTTTTTCATGCGAACAAACCTCCTTAAAGGTACGTTGCTAGCTCAGCACCCGCAACGTTTTGTGCGTTGCAAGTAGCATATTCTACCCAGCTACATGTTTCGATAAAAAACTACCAAATCCTTTAAGAAATCGGCTAAAAAACGACTTTTTTCCTAATTTCTCTAATCAAGTTCCGCAGATAGATTTTTGGCTTCGTTCCACCACTGATCCAGTTCTTCCAGCGTGTAATCTTCTAGGCTGCGTCCAGCCGCCTGCGCTTGCTGTTCGATATAGGCAAAGCGGTGGCGAAACTTGATTACCGTACTGAGCAAAGCTGTCTCAGGCTCTACCTGTAAAAACCTGGCTACATTCACTATAGCAAAGAGCAGATCGCCTAGTTCTTCACTAATTTTGGCAGTATCTTCTGCTCGCACAGCTTCTAGCAACTCTTGCTGTTCTTCCTCAACTTTAGACCAAGCTCCATGGATATCATCCCAGTCGAATCCTACCTGCGCAGCTTTTTCTTGCACCTTATAGGCCTGCAGCAAACTAGGCATATTGCGCGGCACTCTTGCTAGAAGGGAGGTAGACGGCTCGCCAGATCTTTCTTTGGCTTTTATAGCCTCCCAGTTGTGCATCACTTCGGCGCTCGAGTTCACGTGCACATCGGCAAAAACATGGGGATGGCGACGTCGCATCTTGGCCACTATCTGTCGCAAGGGCTCTGCTAAGTCAAAAGTACCATTTTCCTTGGCAATCTGAGCATGGAAGACAACTTGCAGTAATAAGTCTCCCAACTCCTCTGCCAACTTATGCGGATCACCCAGCTGGATAGCCTCCAATACCTCATAAGCTTCTTCTATCAGGTAAGGTCTTAGCGACAGATGGTCTTGCTCCCGATCCCAGGGGCATCCTGCGGGTGAGCGCAGCTTGTCCATAATTTCTGCCAGCTCGTTCAGCAGCTGCCCAGGCTCTTGCGGGCTAGTCATGCTTATCCCTCCCGTATGAGTTTTAGTCTTAATAATAATCGGCTTAAAGGCTCCCCAACTTTAGGAATGAAAGCTAACTCCCGCGCCGTTATAGAGCCGGTTACCAGCACCAAAACGCCGTAAAAAGCGGCCGCCACCATGACAGCCAGCAAAGTAGCTATATTGCCAGAGACAGAGCTGGCAAACCAACGGTAACTATAGACGGCTACCACACCCATACCGGCCGCAGCCAAACTAGGCCTGATAAAGGTCTGGCCGATAGGGATTTTCACACCTGCTACCCAGCGCATAGCCCGATAGTTGAGAGCAGAAGAAACGGCAAATCCGATGACTGTGCTCAAGGCCGAGCCTCGAATATTGAGGACCGGAATGGCAGTAAGAAAATACGTAGAGGTTAATTTAGCTAAAGCCCCAAAAAACAAGTTTACAACTGGAATGTGAGTTCTCCCCAAACCCTGTAGTACACCGGTAGTAGTTTGTTGCAATGCCAGAAAAGCAACTACAAAAGCGAGCACCGAGAGGGGGTAACCTACCCCTGCCCCACTTTCCTTTCCGTAAAGCAGAATACCAATGGGAGTTGCTAAAACCGACAGGCCGACCGCAGCCGGCAAGTTAATAAGCATGGCTAATTTCAAAGCTAAGGCAGAGCGAGACTGCACCAAGTGGCGCTGTCCTAAAGACATAGCCCCAGCGATAGAAGGCACTAGGCTAGCCACGAGAGCGACTGTGAACATCTGGGGCAGATTGATCAACGGGGTAGCCATGCCCGAAAGCTGGCCATATAAGGCAGTTGCTTCCGACTGGGTAAAGCCCGCTACTAAGAGGCGGCGGGGCACTACTGCGGCGTCAATCAGCTGCATCAGAGGCAAAACTATTCCCCCGATAGTAATGGGGATGGCTAACGCCGCCAGTTCGCGCACTATCCTGCGCCCACTTTCACCTGCCCGCGTCTCTCGCCGCCACTTTACGGCTAAACGCCGCTTCAACCTGATATAGGCAAAGATGAGTACCAGTAAAGCCGCTAGTCCCCCAAAAGTGACCCCCGACGAGATACCTGCCGCCACAACACCCGGGGCTTGGCCCATAGATAGGAGGTACAAGCCTAAACCTAAGGCGACACCTACTCGCACAACCTGTTCGGCTATCTGACTGATGGCGTAAGGGACCATTTGCTGCAAGCCTTGAAAATAGCCCCGCATACCAGAAACTAAGGCAATCAGAAAAATAGCCGGCCCCATAGCTAAGAGGGCGCCTAAAGCCCGTTCATCCTCTAGCACATGGCTGACCAAGTAGGGCGATGCCAGCATGAGAACGATCGTGGATAGTAAACCCACGACCCCTAGGGTTAAGATCGATATCTGGAAGATCCGCTGGGCAGCGCGGTATCTATTTCTTGCTACCCTTTCAGCCACCATCTTGGCTATAGCGATAGGAGGCCCCGAAGTTGAGATAGCTAGCAAGGCGGAGTAGATAGGATAAGCCATTTGATAAAGGCCGGTAATCTCAGCACCGGCAAAGCGGGCTAAGGGGATGCGATAAACAGCACCGAGAGCACGAACAAAGATGCCAGCCACCGTCAAAATGGCAGCGTTCTTAATAAATCGATTGTCGTCTCGATCTTTCACTATTGGCTCATCCCTTTCCGAAATTTTTCACCTGGTTCACAACTAGAGTTGGCTGGCTAAATCCTTTTCATTATAGCATGTATGGGGCTTTGCTATCTGTTATACTCTCTTTTCTAGCAAATAAAAGGCTGCCCCAACTTGCAAGGGACAGCCCCGCCAAAATACATATTCTAGGAAAGATATTATAGAGCAAGCCCTAAGCTTAACCTTCCATCTGTTTACCCAAGAAACTTGCCGCCGTTTCTGCTAGCTTGGTTTCCACCTCACCCAGCTGCGCGTTTGGCTCCTTGCTGCAGATAATAACGCAACCTAGCGGATGCCCTTCGGCGACAATGGGGGAAACAACCTGAGCAGTCAGTTTGCAGGTGCCATCAAGCCAGTCGATGGCGCAGCCAGAACTTGTATCATTGACGGTAATGGTGCGCCGCTCTTCCATAGCCATTTCAGCTAAACTACCCAGCGGCTGATTGAGAAATTCCTTTTTCGAAGCACCGGCTACCGCAATAACCAAGTCGCGGTCTGTAATCAAGCAGGTATGGCCAGTTGAATCATATAACGACTCAACGTATTCTTGAGCAAAATCACCTAACTCGCCAATCGGAGAATATTTCTTAAGGATAACCTCTCCATCACGGTCGACAAAGATTTCTAGTGGATCGCCTTCGCGGATACGTAGAGTACGGCGAATTTCTTTTGGTATAACAACGCGTCCAAGATCATCAATGCGCCGAACGATGCCTGTTGCTTTCATGAGTTCTGCCTCCTTATTGAGCTACTGACAGTTACAGGTAAGTGTAGTATTTAACTGGCCAACTCATATTATGCTTATGTGAAACTAGCGAGAGAACAATAGTATCAATTTGCGGCCACGAAGCTGACGACGATATTCGCTCCAAACGGCGTCCTGCTTGGCCAGCAGGGCTTGATCGCTTGCTTGTTTGGCCACTTCTGAAAACGATTGCTTCTTCGCTGGTTCTTTACTCTCAGCTCTAATAATATGGTACCCATGGCTCGTCTCAATAACCGAGCTAATTTGGCCTGGCTCTAGAGAAAATGCAGCTTCTTCGAAATGGGCTTCCATTTGCCCCCGACTAAACCAAGGAAGCAAACCGCCATGAGCAACACTCTCTTTATCCAAAGAGTGTTCTTTAGCTAAAGCAGCAAAATCTGCTCCTGCCTTTAACTGTTGTAACAGCTCCTCAGCCAAAGCCTTATCGGATACCAATATATGCGCAACTTTCACCATTTCTGGATGCTCAAAACGCTCTGGATGCTCTTCGTAAAACTGTCTTGCTTCTTCTTCGCTTACACTCACTTCCTTTATGGCCTGCTCGCGCAGACGTGTTAAGAGCAGGTTGTTGCTAAAATATGTTATTAAATCAGCTTCAGTCAGATGATATTTGGCTAAGGTTTCTTCATATCTAGCCAGGTCACCTTGAAACAAATTATGCCGCAACCATGCCAACAATTGGTTGGCATGTTCTTCTTGTTCCTGTGGTGTTGCTAACGTGGCGGCTGCTTCCAGTAAAAATTGTTCCTCGGCTAGCTGGCTAAGAACCTGGCGCCGATTCTGGCTAGCAAAATCGGGCTGATAGCCCGGGGCATTACTAAATTGTAGATCGTAACTAAATTGGACAATGTTTAACCTCGTTTCCAGCTCAGCCGGCGTAATTATCTTCCCCCCGACAAGAGCGGCCACCCTAGTTGTAAGCAACGCAAAACCGACGACTACGAACATTAGAACGGCCAAAGGAATTAGCCAATATTTGTTCTGAGCAGCCGGTTGATATGACTTACCCAATAGCTTTTTCCCCCTCTGGCATTAACTCGACAAGTTCAGTCATCAGTTGTACCCATCGCTTAGCCATAGCGACGGGAAAAGTGTTTGTCTGGCGCCAGACAAATACTCCCGGCTTGTTAGGCTGCAGCCGCATTTGCCCCTCTGTCTGACGGTAAAGGAACTCTATCTGTTCAGGCAACCAGTAGGCGCCTGCAGCTAACTGTATCTGCAAGCTGTCTTCCCCTATCACTATCCGCCCTATGTCTAATTTCTGCGCCAAAACCCGCATGCGGGTGGCCAAGAGCAAATTGCGAACACTCTCCGGCATGTTACCGTAACGATCGAACATTTCATCCTCGATGTCATCAACATCGGCCAGCTCGGTCGCGGCCCGGATTTTCTTATACATTTCCACCTTCTGCTTGCCATCGCGAATATAACGATCGGGGATAAATGCATCTAGCGATAGGTCTAGCTCTACATCCGCTTTCTTTACTGGTGCCTGTCCTTTCAGCTCTCGCACAGCCTCTTCTAACAGCTGGCAGTAGAGGTCGAAGCCTACAGCCACCATGAACCCGTGCTGCTCTGGGCCCAATATATTACCAGCACCGCGAATCTCCAGGTCGCGCATAGCTATCTTAAATCCAGCACCTAATTCGGTAAACTCTTTGATAGCCTGCAGCCTTTTCTCGGCTACTTCTGATAACGACTTTTGCGGCCGATAAGTGAAATAAGCAAATGCCACCCGATTAGAGCGGCCGACACGACCGCGGAGCTGGTAAAGCTGAGCCAAACCGAACTTGTCTGCATCCTCCACTATCATGGTATTAACGTTGGGAATATCTAGACCTGATTCTATGATAGTCGTGGTAACCAAAACGTCATATTCCCCTGCTACAAAGTCCAGCACTAGCCGCTCTAGTCGTTCTTCGCTCATCTGCCCGTGCCCGTAAGCGATACGCGCTTCCGGGACCAATTCGGCCAAACGACTAGCTACGCGCCGAATACTGCGCACCCGGTTATGCACGTAATATACTTGCCCCTGACGTTGTAATTCGCGACGAATGGCATTACGCACTAATTCGTCGTTATGCTCCACCACATAGGTTTGCACGGGAAAACGATCCTCGGGAGGAGTTTCGATTACACTCATATCTCGCATGCCTACCAAAGCCATATGCAAGGTCCTTGGTATGGGAGTAGCAGTCAACGTAAGGGTATCTACATTCTGCTTCAACATCTTTAAACGCTCTTTATGCTTGACGCCAAAACGCTGTTCTTCGTCAATAATGAGCAACCCTAGATCCCAAAACTTAACGTCTGACTGTAGTAAGCGGTGGGTACCGATGACGACGTCTACTAAACCCTGTGCTAGGCGACGCACGGTTTCTCGGTTGGCAGCTGGGCTACGAAAACGAGACAATAGCCCCAATTCCAACGGGAAGCCAGCAAATCTCTCTTTAAAAGTGTTATAGTGCTGTTCGGCTAAAATAGTGGTCGGCACCAACACAGCTACTTGCTTGCCCGCCGTCGCCGCCTTAAAGGCAGCCCGAACGGCAATTTCAGTTTTCCCATAGCCTACGTCTCCACATAAGAGGCGATCCATAGGCTTGGGCGATTCCATATCAGCTTTAATATCGGTGATGGCCCGCAATTGGTCATCAGTCTCCCGATAGGGGAAACGCGCCTCCATTTGTTGCTGCCACTCGTCGTCGGGAGGGAAACTAAAGCCCGCTTCATTTTCTCGAGCCGCGTAGAGAGCCAAGAGTTCTTTGGCCATCTCCTGCACCGACTTTTTCACTCGGCTCTTAACCTTTTGCCAATCCCCACCGCCCAAGCTATAAATCTTGGGAGTGCGTCCCTCTGCCCCAACATATTTCTGCAACAAATCTATTTGATCGGTTGGCACATATAGTTTATCTTTGCCTGCATACTTGATCTGCAAATAGTCTCTATGTAGCCCTCCTATTTCTAGGGTGGTGATGCCTAAATATTGGCCGATACCGTGGTGCACATGCACTACGTAATCGCCAACGTTAAGATCGCGATAATTGGCTAAGCGGGCTCCTTCTGCCTGGCTCAGGCACACCCTCCTGCTCGGGCGCAGCCTTTGCATAATGTCGCCAGCTGCAAACACACACAAGCGCATGTCCGGGAATTCAAAGCCGCTAACCAAATGCCCGGCGGCCACGGCAATGGTTCCTGCTGGTGGCAGGTCAGCGCCGGCTTGCAGCAAGAGCGGGGTTAAGCCCTCCTCGCGCAAATAGGCTAACATTCGCTCTTGCCCTTCACTGTCGCCAGACATGATCACCACTCGATAGTCATTATCTAATAAGCGGCTAGTTTCCTGCCGCAAAAAGGCAGATTGTCCGTGAAAGCTCTGCACCCCTTTAGCTAAGAAAGAAACGTGCTGGTCGATGCGCCAAGGCGCAGGCCGCCGGGGAAAGAGGGAAAAAAATAGGGTTCGCCCACGGGGCAAACGTTTTAGGAGCTCTTCCGGCGACAGCACGATATCAGCATGGGCTGGCAGCACCCGCCCCTCTTCCAATAGGCCGGTAAAGCCCTCCATGAACAACTTATAATCGGCCTCGGCTTGCTCCCAGACCTTCGTGGGTTCGTCGATTATTACTCGCGCTGTAGGCGGCAAATAGTCTAATAGGCTCCAGTCTTCCTCTAGAAAAAATGGCAGATAACGCTCTCTCCCAGGAAAGACTAGTCCCGCCTGTAGCCGCTCCAAATCAGCCCCTACGTGATCTGTTAGCGAGCTAGCTAGCGAAGGGTTAGCTTCTATCGCCTGAGCAAGGGCTGTTTCTAGGCGTTGTAAGCCGGCTACATTAGCAGACTCGGGCCAAACGCTCTCCTGCGCAGGTAAGACTAACACTCGTTCCACATTAGCTAACGAACGTTGACTAGTCAAGTCAAATTGTTTGATGAGATCAATCTCATCACCAAAAAATTCTATACGCACAGGCCAATCATAGCCAGGCCCATAAATGTCGATTATGCCGCCCCGTTGGCTGTATTGGCCCGGGTGTTCCACTAGAGGCACTCGCTCGTATCCTCCCTGCACCAATAGGCGGGTCAGGTCTGCCAAAGCGAGTTGTTGGCCATAGAACAACTCTATCCCCTGCGAGCTAAATACAGAAGGTACCGGCAAGCGATAAAAAAGTGCGTCCCAAGATGAGACAACCAAACAAGGCTCCCCGCTACTAAGTGCATAGAGGGTTTTTTGCCGTTCAGCCATCAGTTCAGGGCTGAGAGCTGCTATGCCATAGAGGGGATTTTCACGGGCAGGGAAAAAATACAGATTTTCTTCAGGCAATAGGGTTTGCATGTCGGCAAAAACTTGCTCCGCCGCATTGCTATTCGGAGCAATGTAAAGGAGGGTACCGCCCTGGCTGGCCTTTAGACCAGCCCCTAAGAAACTCTTAGCCGAGCCACTTACCCCCGAAACTAGCAAGTTATTTTGTTTATTAGCCAAGGCCTGCTGAATCTCTTCCCAGCTGGCACTTTGCTCCAAAAGTGCAATAAGGCTCTTCATTTTCCCATCCCCCCTCCAAAAAAACAGAATGCCCACTATTTGTCTACTACAATTCTAACATGCCAGCTATGTAGGCTTACACAATATAGGTAATTGGAAAAACACCACCTTAGAACTATTCCCAAGGTGGCGCATATAGCAGCTAAAGCTTTTTTCTGGAGACTAGTGTAATAGCGACGGCTTTTCGGGCCAATCGGTACCGGAAAGCAAAGCAGAACATTCGTCGCACAGGATAGACAAAACGACTGCATCGGTCTGATTCTCTACAAAATACTGTCTTTCTTCCGGCGTCAAAAGGTCGAGGCCTATCTTTTCTTCAGTGATACTTGGATCCTCTACCTCATAGATAACATCCCGGCAGCTATCACAGACGTAACGCACCCGCATGCTAATCCTCCTCAACATTCACTTAGCCGTACAACCCACATATTCCACAGCAAATGCAGGCCACTACCTAAGGCTAATCCTCCCAGCCAATGGCCACTCCTGCTTTGCCCCCACAAAGTGATAACGCCAAAAGCAGCGTGTCCTACTATGCTGCCTATGGCTGCAAGAAAACCCACCTCTGGCAAACTGCGAGGGTTGCGCCCCAGATTAACGGCTGCTTCTAATAGACCAAAGCCTAGATGTACCCACCAAATCGAGGCCTGCAGCAGAATCGTTGCACCTGTTTTGAGGAGCTCCTCCAAAGGTGGCACTAGGGTAATCAATGCGATAGTACCCAACCGTGATACTAGATACCGATTGGCCACATAGGCCATCCCGCTAGCGATGGCCAACGCTATGAGCGAGCGCACAGGCAAACCTCCTTACATTCACTAAGGACGCGGGTTGGAACAAAACTGTTCCCCGGCCGGCCTGCCGCCTCCCGGGCGGGCGTGTTTCAAAATGCCCCTACACCTCGTACCCACATGGCGCTATATCTGTAAGGGCGTAGCGCCTGCGTTGGCTCTTAGCACCGGCCTGGCAAGCAAGGCGTTGCGCGTCATCCGTAAACCGCAACCTGCGTGCTAACACGCAGCCTGGGGTTACTGCGTAGGCTCGTTGGAGCCTGCTTCAGGGCCCAAGCAGTTGCCCCAGGCCGAGGAAGCACAGGCGCACAAGCATGGTCTTGACCAACCTCGCTTCGCGGCTTTGTAGCCCAGCGTATTAGCCTTGCCTCTTACAGACCATTAAACTGGGATGCAGCCTGTGCTATGCCATGGCTGACCCATACAGCTACAGCCTCGCTAGCTGTTTCCACTACTTGCATAATAATGGGTATCTCCTCTCGCGAAAAGGGCTCTAACACGTAGTCGATTACATCCGACTGGTTTGAGCGACCGATACCCACACGCAAACGGGCAAATTCTTGGGTGCCTAGGGCAGCAATGACCGAACGCATACCATTGTGTCCCCCCGAGCTACCCGTCGCCCGTAATCTTATCTTACCCAGTGGCAAGTCTAAATCATCATAAATGAGCAAGATATCTTCCAGCGCAATCTGTCGTTGCCGCATGGCATAGGTAACCGCTGGCCCGCTCCTGTTCATGAAAGTAGTCGGCTGTAACAGCAACACCGGCTGGCCGCCTATCTGCCCCTCGCCAACAATAGCGGGGCCCAGGCTACCAGTCACCTTGATATTATGCTCTTTAGCCAACTGGGTAATGACACGAAAACCAACGTTGTGTCGCGTATCAGCATATCTAGGCCCAGGATTGCCCAGCCCAACTATTAGTTTCACATCGCACGCCTCCGCTCTGCCTTAACAGTATGAAAAGCAAGAGCGCAGCAGAGACTGCTGCACTCTACCTTGATCAAAACCCCAGGCCAGGCTGCTATTGCAGACCTGGGAATTTCATTTTCAGGAAAATTACGTCCCGACTAGCTGTTAGGCGATTCGGTTGCCTCGGGCTCACCAGCAGCATCCTCTGCCACTTCTTCGCCCGCTTCCTCTACTGGAGCCTCGGTGCTAGCAACCACGCCCACCACCATATCTTCTGGGTTGCTGATTAACTCTACTCCAGCCGGAATCTCTAAATCGCTAACGAAAATAGTGTCGCCTACTGCTAACGCGGAAACATCTACGTTCAAAGAGCCAGGCAAATCGGCTGGCTTACCCTTAACCTCAATTTCCAGTAACCCATACTGTAAAGGTTCTTCGTTAGTACCCACAATACGTACCGGCACAGTAGTGCGCACTTCTTCGTCCCTTTCCACTATTTGCAGATCGATGTGGCGCAAATCGCGCTTGATCGCGCCGTACTGGATTTCTCGTGGCAAAACTAGGTAGGTATTGCCACCATCGAGCTGCAGGGTAAGAAAAGCGCTGTCGGTTGATTTCTCGAGAGCTGCAGCCAGCTCGCGGGTTGGGATTTGAATAGGCACATTAATACGTTTAGCACCACCATAAAGTACACCAGGGGTAAAACCCTGTTTACGCAGCCTATTGTTAGCGCCGCGACTCATAGGTTCACGTACAGTAGCTGTAATGTTCACTGTAGACATGTTTAATTCCTCCATCATCATTGAAATGTAGCAAACACGCCTAGGCCCAGACACCCCCAGACCTAGGCATTAGCAACACTTTAGTGTTGCGGGTAACATAAAGTGATGGTTGCGCAGCAATTATCGGCCTGTACCTTCTTAGCAACGCGCAGCGTTGCTAAGAAAACCCTTTAATCAAACAAAGTACTAACAGAAAGGTTTCGATGAATATTACGAATCGCTTGGCCGAATAAAGGCGCCACCGAGAGCTGCTTGATCAGCGGTATTCTAGCTTCCTCAGCCAAAGGAATCGTATTAGTGACCACAACCTCTTTAAAGACCGAATTGGTCAGTCGCTCGACTGCCGGGGGCGAGAGCACGGCATGGGTGCAGCAAGCGTACACCTCAATTGCTCCGCGGTCGATCAAGGCTTGTGCTCCTTGGGTGATAGTTCCAGCTGTATCAATAATATCATCTATCAAGATCGCCCGCTTATTCTTCACCGAACCGATAACGTTCATCACCTGTGCCACGTTAGCCTCAGGCCGATACTTATCGATAATAGCGATAGGCACGTCGAGGCGATCGGCTAAGTTCCTAGCCCGGGTCACACCACCAACATCGGGCGAAACGACTACCATATCTTCCAGGCCCTTCTTAGCAAAATAGTCCGCCAAAATAGGTACACCTAACAAATGGTCCACAGGTATATCGAAGAAGCCTTGAATTTGTCCAGCATGTAAATCCATGGTCAATACGCGGTCTGCTCCCGCTACGGTTATTAAATTGGCCACTAACTTGGCCGTAATCGGATCTCTGGCTCGTGCTTTCCGATCCTGCCTAGCATAACCATAGTATGGAATTACAGCTGTAATGCGGGCGGCAGAAGCACGCCGTAGAGCATCTATGGTAACTAACAGTTCCATCAGGTGCTCGTTGACGGGGGCGCAGGTGGGCTGCAGCACAAAAACATCAGCACCTCGCACACTCTCGTTGATGCGCACCTGGATTTCTCCGTCGCGAAAGCGACCAACTTCGCAGGCGCTAAGGGGTAAGTCTAACCAAGCAGCGATTTCTTCTGCTAAAGCACGGTTTGCGTTACAAGAAAACAGTCGCAGGGGACGCCCAGCGGTCATATAATGAAAACCTCCCTATTCTAGCTGACGCCTTTTCTTAACCCAATCAGGTTTATTTTCTTGCCGAGAGCGAGCAATAGCTAATGCATCGGCCGGCACATCTTGTGTAATAGTTGATCCCGCAGCCACATAAGCTCCTTTTTCAATGCGCACTGGGGATACCAAATTGCTGTTGCAACCGATAAAAGCATCGTCTTCTATGATAGATCGATGTTTTTGACGCCCGTCATAGTTAACTAAAATAGTCCCGGCTCCGATGTTCACCCGGGCACCGACAGTGGCATCTCCTACATAGCTAAGATGCGGAATTTTACTGCCCTCGCCGATTTGGCTATTTTTCAGCTCCACAAAGTCGCCTACTTTCACGCCAGCAGCCAATTCGGCTTGGGGGCGTAAATAAGCATATGGGCCGATAATACAGCTGTCGCCTATCATAGCTTCCCTAGCCACAGAAAACTCGATCGTTACATCATCGCCTACTTGGCAATTTTCTAAGCGAGTATAAGGCCCGATGATGCAGTTCTTCCCAATGCTAGTATTCCCCTCGAGCATGACCCCCGGGTAAATAATAGTATCCTGACCTATAGTGACGGTATCATCGACTAGGCACGTTTCTGGCTGGAGAAAGGTGACTCCCTCTAGCATCAGCCGGTTGCGGATACGGCGCCGCAAAATGCCTTCGGCCTGCGCCAACCGAATGCGGTCGTTGATGCCGAGCGATTCGTCATTATCCTCCAAAAGGCAACTAGCGACACGTCCTCCAGACTGGTGGATCACCTGAATAACGTCTGTCAGGTAATATTCTCCCTGGGCATTGTCGTTGGTCAATTGCCTCAGTGCTGCGAACAACTTGTCTCCGCGGAAACAGTAGAAACCAGTGTTGATCTCCTTAATTGCCCTTTGTTCTGGGGTAGCATCTTTCGCTTCTACTACACCGCACACCTGCCCTGCATCATCGCGCAGCACGCGGCCGTAATCGCCAGGCTCGGGGAAAATCGCTGTTAACACGGTGGCGTCGGCTGCCTCAGCCAGATGTATTTGGCGCATCTTGTCTAGTGTAGCGCCGGTAATGAGAGGAGCATCGCCACAAAGCACAAAAACATGTTCTTCCCCACGGTAGCTAGGTTCTACCTGCAAGGCGGCGTGGCCCGTGCCCAACTGCTCAGCCTGCAAGACGTAGGTATATTCTTCCCCTAGCCGCTCTTGCACCAAAGCAGCGTCGCGCCCAATGACCACGTAAAAACTGCTTATGCCTATAGCCTGACAAGCCCGGATCACGTGCTCCACCAGAGGTCTGCCACAGAGGTTGTGCAGGACCTTATTGGTGTTCGATTTCATGCGTTTACCTGCACCCGCAGCTAAGATAATGGCGCTGGTCTGCAAACGCTCACTTCCTTCCAGTTATGCTCTGCAGCAATTATTATATACCAATCACTAATAGAGTGCCAAAGAAAGGCGAATAGGGTGGTAAAAGGACCACAAGCTGATAGTTGCTGTGCAAGCATCACTTTATTCAATCCGTAACGCGAAAAGCGCTACTAGTGCCAAAAAAAGAGCCCTGCCGGGCTCATTAGGACACGATGGCCAGTTGCCGCTCGTACGCTTCGAGGACTGCTTTCTGCATACGTTCCCGTGTCTCTGAATTGATGGGGTGGGCTATATCCCTAAACTCGCCGTCTGGAGTCTTGCGACTTGGCATCGCTACGAAAAGTCCGTTGTTGCCTTCAACGACTCTTACGTCATGAATGACGAACTCGTCATCCAGCGTAATAGAGACAATTGCCTTCATGCGCCCCTCTGTGTTGATTTTGCGAACTCGTACGTCTGTAATTTCCACACTGTTCACTCCCTTGCATATCTTGGCTGTTTCGCATTATGTGTTCGCCGCCGAGGCTGCCTTTCCCTTCTTAAATCTCGCAATTTTTGAATTAAATAATGTTGAATTTTCAGTTGTCAATAAACAGATACTAAATAGGGTGACTACTGGGTCGCCTTTGATGTCTTCTACCAACACAAGGAACTGATCGACACCTTACAAGGAGGGATTTTGGTGCAAAAGACAGTTATCGGTCTATTTACATCGGAATCAGCAGCCCGCGAAGCCATCGCCACCCTGCGGACAAAGGGCTATACCGAAAACGAAATTAACTTGGTGCAAAAGGATACAGGCGGCGACAGAGGCAGACTCGGCTCACCTGGGATGACTAATGGCATCAGCAGCTCCGATTTCGAATCCCGTACCGACTCTCTCGGCGACGGAGTCACCTCGGGTGCTACTTGGGGTGGTTTAGCCGGCCTAGCTCTGGGCGTGGGCGCTCTATCTGTTCCCGGAGTCGGCCCCTTGTTGGCGGCCGGTCCTATTGCCGGCGCGCTAACGGGAGCTGCAACTGGCGGCATTGCTGGCGGACTCATCGATTGGGGCATCCCAGAAGAGCGTGGCCGGCATTACGAAGACCGAGTCAAAGAGGGGGATCTGCTCGCCATTGTTAAGGTGAGCGAGAACAGGGCAGACGAAGCAGCCAAGATTTTCCGCAGTAAAGGCGCTAAAGATGTGGAAGTGCACGACGCTAAATAAATAAGAAAGAGGGCGTATTGCAAAATTTGCAATACGCCCTCCCTACATGCCAAGCAGCGACAGCCCTGCCTAGCTACCTGCAGCCAGCACCCTACGGGCTAAGTCTAGATCGCTGTCCTTATCAACATCGGTACCCACTTCTGGGTAAGAGCAGTAGATAGCCGCGCCAGTGATGTTCAGAATATGTGATATTCTACGCTCGAGTTCGCTGACCGTAAGCAAGCCTAAAGCAAAGCGGAAAATAAACATAAGACCAGGCAGGCCAAAAGCCAAACACATCCGCACAGGACGCTTACGCTCTTCCACTAGCTTTTTAAACACTTTGGCCAGGTGCAAGACTTTCTGGGGGTTGAAAATGAAAACATTCCCCCCGGTAAAAGACCCGTCTTTCAATTTTGCATAGGTGCGCTTAACGCCAGGATAGCGTTCTTCACAATCATCCTGCCGGATAATAGGATAGTAAATATCTGCCTCTCGCTCAGCAACTGCGACAAACAAAGAACTAAGAGCCTCGGGTGTAATCATGGGAATATCCGAAGTGCAGACTAATATCTTTTCATCTTGAGGCAACAATTTGGTAGCGGCTAAGACGTTGTCTATGGGATCACCTTGCTCGGGCAGAAAGCGTATCTGCCCCTGGGGCAGCGAAACAGCTAGATCTTCAACTGGCCCAACCACAATTATCTCGTCAATGTAAGGACATCTAAGCAAAGCATCCACCACATACGCGATCATCGGTAAATCATTGATCGGCAAGAAAGCTTTATTTCTTACACCATGCTTTTGCGCCAATTTATCTTCTTCTGTTCCACCAGCCAGAATAATAGCGTTCAAGGATTTACCCCCCTAGCCCTACTCACCTTACATTTTTTTCTGTTCCTTCATCCAATCCATAAGTACGTTTTCTGCATTAGCAATATGCTGTTGCGCCAAACACCGGGCCAATCCGCTGTTGCCCGCTGCCACAGCTTCTGCAATCCCCTTGTGTTCTTGCAATACTGCTTGGGCGCGGCCTGGCATTCCTAGCGACGCAATACGGAAACGCTGAATTTGCTCCCGCAGGTTATTTAGGATCTGCACTAAGCGATCATTGCGGCTCGCACGATAAAGTAGGTTATGATACTGCTCGTCGAGTGCTACCGTTTGCTGCAGATCGTTTTTTTCGATGCTATCAGCAATCTGCACGAGGATTTGATCCAGTTCTTCCGACTCTGCCGGCGAGATTCGTTCCGCAGCCAAGCCAGCGGCTAAGGCCTCAAGGGCCGAACGTATTTCAAAAGTCTCTGCCACATCTTTAACGGTTAAATCTGATACATAAGCACCCCGGCGCGGGATCATAACCACTAACCCTTCTAACTCTAATTTTCTAATCGCTTCCCTTACCGGCGTGCGGCTCACTCCCATTTCTTCGGCGAGCTGCGTTTCCATTAATCTTTCACCTGGACGTAATTTACCTTGAATGATGGCCTCTCGCAAATGTTCAAAAACGATTTCTCTTAGCGGCTTATAGTTCTTAAGTCTAACTGAACTCAGGCGCTCTGTCATCAATCTCTCCCCCCGCGAATGTCCGGCCCACGCAATTAACAGGCTGATAACCCCTCCACACACTTTGAAATCTCGTTAACTGCGGACCAAACCCTCTCTACCTCTATGCTTATTCGCCGCCTGCCGACTTTTTCCCTTTATATGGTCTAAAATCGAGTATATGTTAAGAAACACCGGAATTGGTCTGGCAGTAAGCGCCGGATAGTCGATAAATTGCCGCTGGCGCTACTACCTTCTGTATTAGGCAGCAAAGCGAATAGACAAGAACCACTGCCAGATAAAAGTGTGGGAAAGCCAGCTGCTTGTAACTGTCTTTTTACTTCAGCTAGCTGGGGTTGCAGCCTAAAGGCTGGTTCTTCTAAGTCGTTATGCAAGAGCAGGCCCAATTCCTCTATGTTAGCCCTAGGCAGGGCCGCTAACCAATCTGACAAGCTATAGGCAGGCAAGTGAGCCAAACTAGCTGCCCACTGGGAATACACTTGCGGGGTGGAAAGACCAAAGGGTGGCTTAATCAAGACGAGAGCCAAGTTTAATTGCAAAGGCAACGTTCGGATATTTTCACCACGGCCTGTGGCTACTGCCGTCCCTCCGGTCAAGAAAAAAGAAACATCCGATCCTAGAGAGCTCGCCATAGGTAACAAGTCTTCTGTCGCCAGCCCTAGCTCCCAGAGTCGGTTTAAACCACGCAAGGCGGCAGCCGCATCTGAGCTTCCTCCTCCCAGACCCGCCTGCCAAGGGATATTTTTTTCTAAGTATATATGTGCTCCCCGGTCGGGAGCGAGAGACCGCAGTAATTTAGCCGCCTGGTAGACAAGATTGCTTTCGTCACAGCTTAAACGCGGATCGCTACATTCCAACCTTATACCAGCCTCGGCCTCTTCTAAAATGAGCCGATCGGCCAAATCAATCGTCTGGAGGATAGTTTCAATCTCGTGGTAGCCGTCGGGGCGGCGTCCAAGTACCCGCAACCAGAGGTTAACCTTAGCCGGGGCAAGCTCAACAATCTGCAAAGCCATCACCTCACCCCTATTCTAGTACAAACCTCGCTACGGGGAAAAGTTGATTTCCGACGCCTGCGAATTTAGCCCATTCAGGCAACTGCTGGCTGCAGGCGCTCCTGTATGACCGCGACCCCAGGTTACAAACTCGCTTAGCCAACCGAAACCCCATCGCAAGGCCTTATCCAGCCCCAGCAAGGGTCGCGCGTCATGTGCACAGGGCGTTGGAGCCATAAAATCTAAAGAGCGAAGGAGCCAAGGGATAGGAGCGACAACAGGCCGAGCTTGGCGAGTGCCGTCGCTCCCCTTGGCGAACTGAGCTCATTCCGACAACCGCTGGCTACAGGCGCTCTAGCATGACCGCGACCTCATCCTTGCAGCCACAGGGAAACACCTATACGCCAGCAACTACATGGGCTTGACGCAGGCGGTGGGCTTCCCGGGCCAGCTCGCCTAGCAGAGACATAGTGTAATCTAAGTCTTCATATAGGACAACAATCAGATCGTGGGACTGAGCAGCCGTGAAAGCGGCCCACAGAGCTGCCCGCTCTTCTAAGTGTACCTGCACCGACGCTTCTGGCAAACCCGCTGCCAGCGCTCCTTGCCGCAATATCTCAGCCACTTCGCCCGGAGCACGCACCTGCCGCTGCCTATCTTCCTTGATAAACAGCTGATCAAAGCCTTGCCCCGCAGCTTGCCCAACGTTAAAGATGGTGGCCGATCGACGATCACCCGGGGCGGCTATCACCCCTAGTACCTTCCCTTTGGTCAGCGAACGGGCTAACTGGGCTAAACCTTTGATACCCGCGACATTATGCGCATAGTCGACCAAGATTGGTTGCTGGCCGATCATAAACAAGTTTTGCCGGCCCGGATTATGCTTTTCGTCGGGCATGAAGGTCGTTAACCCACCTTTCATAATGTCGGCTTCAACCCCTAGCCCCCACATAGCAGCACAGGCTGCCAAGGCATTGGCTAAGTTATAACTAGCCGTACCGCCAAAGGTAATTGGCACCTCGGCTACAGGCAATAGTGAATGACAACGCTCTCCTTCAGCTAAGCAAATTCTTTCATCTTGCACAAACACTGCCCTACCGCCGGCCCCTAAATGACGCCGCACCCAAACGTTATCGGCCTGCAAACTAAAGAGGATAACGTTAGCTTTTTGCCGGCTCAAAAGGGAGACGCTTTGCTCATCGTCGGCGTTCATAACCACATAGCCTGTGGGGCGCGCCGACTCTAACACCAAAGATTTTACCCAGGCTAGATCTTCCAGGCTGTCTAAACTATCCTGCCCGAGGTGATCCTCAGAAATATTAGTAAGCACGGCTACATCACAGTGGTCAAAGGGTAAGCCGCCTCGCAGCAGACCTCCGCGAGCCATCTCTACTACCGCCACATCCACCGCTGGATCGTCGAGCAAAACGCGTGCACTCCACGGCCCGGTTGTGTCCCCAGACACTATTAACTGGTCGTTATGGTAAATACCGCCCGTACTAGTGTAGCCGACCGTCTCATAACATTGGCGCAAAGTATGAGCTATGAGCCGACAGGTAGTCGTCTTGCCGTTGGTTCCAGTGATAGCCACCAGGGGAATTTCACTCGGCGCCCCTGCAGGGTAAAGGCTAGCGATAATGGCAGCAGCCACATCGCGCTTCTTGCCTTCAGTAGGAAAGTGATGCATGCGAATACCAGGAGCTGCATTAATCTCGATAATGGCTCCTGTGCCCACAAGGAACGGCTCACTGATGTCCCTAGTAACTAAATCCACTCCGGCCACGTCCAGGCCTATCAGCCGAGTAGCCCGCACAACCGTCTGGGCCAGCTGGGGATGTACTAAATCGGTCACATCCCTAGCCGTACCACCAGTACTCAAATTAGCGTTATTGCGCAACCAGACGATGGCACCGTTGGCTGGTACGCTATGTAAATTGTATCCTTGCCGCGCTAAAACGGCTTCAGCAATATCATCAACAACTATCTTGGTCAGCGGTTTCTCATGTTCTTCGCCCCGGTTAGGGTCCGCATTTGTTTTTTCGATTAGGGCAAGAACCGTGTCATACCCGTTGCCTACCACGTGCGCTGGTATACGCTCAGCCGCTGCTACCAAGCGGCCGTTGACTACTAGCAAGCGATAATGTTTACCGGCTACATACTCCTCGAGCAAGACTTCCTCGCTATAACGAGAAGCGATCTGCCAGCCTAATAATACTTCTTCCTCGCTATTCAAATTGAGGGACACCCCACGGCCCTGATTGCCGTCACAGGGCTTGGTCACTACCGGACATTGCATTTGCCGCCAGGCGACAATCGCTTCTTCCGCTGAACCAACTACTTGCCCCCGCGGCACCGGTATACCGGCTGACTCTAGCACCAGTTTAGCCAACGATTTATCCCCAGCTATATCGGCAGCTAGACAACTGCTCTCGCTTGTTAAAGTGGCCTGGAGGCGCTTTAGATACCGCCCCGTGCCCAGCTGCAACAGGCTGCCCTTGCCGATACGTCTAACACTAATACCGCGAGCCCGGGCAGCTTGCCAAAGGGCCTTACTGCTAGGACCGAGGTCAACTTGCCACCGCCGTCGCTGCAAGTGGGCTAAAGCAGCCTCTAGATCATAGCACCGCTGCTCCAGCAAACTTTGCATAATCTCTAGGCTAACCCTTACGAGCTCTTCTGCTAACCCCGAACAAGGACATTCAAAAATGACTTCGTAAACTCCCCACTGGTCTGTGGCTCGCGTCTTACCATATTTGACTTCTAAACCTAACTGCTGCTGTAACTCTAAAATAACGTGTTCTAGAACATGGCCAAAATAGGTCCCTTCCCGCAGCCGCTTGACGAAGCCACCCTCCTGCATGGCTGCGCAGCCATGAGTAGCTAAGCCTGGCAGTAAAGCCAGCAAGGCCTCGTTAAAGCCTGCTATGCTCTTGCTCTCCTTGCCTGTAAGTTCACCTAAATCGAGCAGTAGCCTTGCAGCTGGACGGTGGGTATATACGTTGCGCCCGGTAAAAATGCGCAACCCTAAGTTTTTCACAGCTAATTGCCTCCCTTAGCATTCCTGCTAGCCCTGTCGACACCCAGCCTTGGCTGGCGCTTTTGCAAGTCAAAAGAATAGCCGTCTGGCAAGACATGTAAACGCACATCAGCCAAAGCTAGAGCCTCTTGGGGGCTTACTTCCGAAACGTTAGTGAAAGAAATATGTTGGGCATCTATCACACTAACTGTTCCGGCACTTATAACACTAAATTTGGGGCCGTCAACTATCATGGCCGTATTTTCATCAATACCTATTCCTAATACATAGGGGTTTTGAGCGACCGCAGACAACAGCCGACCTAACCGCCCTCTTTGGGCGAAATGCTGATCGATCACTACATCTGACACCAAGCCAAAACCAGGGGCAAGCCGGACTGCGCCACAAGTCGGTTCCTTTTCATCACTACCACCTACGATCATCGTAGAACTCATAACCGAAGCCCCAGCACTCGTGCCAGCGATCACCACATCGCGTTGGTAAGCCTCCTTTAGCTGGCGAAACAATGGAGTTCCACCGATCAGGCCGGTGATGCGTAGCTGGTCTCCGCCGGTAAAAAATATGCCACTGCAAGCATTTACCAGCTCTACCACCAGCGGATTCTCTGCCTGTAAACGAGTATTGATATCTAGCACCGCCACTTCCGCCGCGCCTAAGCGCCTAAAAACTTCCCTGTAGGTGCTACCTACCTCCTCGGGGTGGCCAGTAGCGGCGGTTAACACCAACAAGCGGGCTTTCTGGCCTCCTGCCAGTCTCACCACTTCCTCTAGGACTAGGCATTCCCCATCTTTATCCTCTGCTCCGCCAATAATAACTAGGCGACCATTGCTATTCGCCAATGGCATGTCTCCTTTATACAGGAAAAAATTTGTCTGAACATAGGCTATGATGCCCCAACAAGAGGCAGGATATGCAAAAAAACCCTCCTAGCAACTGCTAGGAGGGTTTTGGAGGAAAGTTTTATTGGTAGAAACGCTCAGTTACTAGACACCATTGCTTCACTGGGCTTTCCTATAGAAAGCTCTACCGTCTGGGTCAATACATCAGCGTAACTGACAGAAATCACTCTCACCGCATGTTTTTCGTCACAGAGTTTGACTAGGAAGTGGTATGGGTAGGTACTTTCTAAAATACCTTCACGGATGATAGTCTTACGTCGGCCGCGATTTGCTTTCACCCACACTTTTTCCCCGACATGGGCTTCTAGATCCTGACGAATCTCAGCCAGAGCATTTTTTGCCGCCAAAGACAACCACCTCTCTCTTAGACTTCTCACCTTGTCCATTTTAACACAGAAGTGGTTTCCTGTCAAACAAAACAAATATTATAGCAGGGAGAACAGAATAGTGTCAAGCAAATCTGCGTCATTTGTTAAATAGGTGTAACCGTACTCCTACTTAGTGAACCTGTCTGCTACTTTGCTAGCCGCGTAAGCGTCAGGCTTTACTTTGGCAGCAAAACCGCTGGCCATTACCATTCCCACTAATTCCCGGATCATGTCACGGGTGGCACCGCGGCTACCCGCATCCACATGAACTTCTAATTCGTAGTTGGCCAATAGATTATGATGCAACAGTTCAGCTTGAATCGTAGTTATTGTTTCAAGGCTGAGGGCAGTTTCATACATCAGTTTTTGCCGCAAACTGGATATCGGGGGGTGATGTTGATGGCGGACAAAATAGCGCCCTCCCTTGCCCACTCGATGGGCGACTAATGCAGTCACGAAATGGGTCGACTGGGCAGTAGTCTGCGAATCGGTGCCAATGATTAGCTTGTACTCGGCATCTGGCTGTTCCGTCACATACTTAGCCAAGACATTCATTAACTGCCCCAAGTCGAGATTCCCGTCTGTCGGGCTATAAAACTGCATTAGCGCCACCTCCTTTACCGTCTGCAGCCTAATTCATTGGCCACGCCTACTAATTCATCTACTGTTAAATCTTCCCCTCTCGCTCCCGGTTCAACCCCTTGGGCCACCAGGCCCAGCTGGATCTGTTCTTTGGTCAGAGGCAAGCCAGCGCTGAGTGAGTTGGCTAGTGTTTTCCGCCTCTGTCCGAAGGCTGCTCGCACCACCTGCCAGAACCAAGGCTCTTCTACTGCCAACTCCCGCGGCCGCCCCGAGGCAGGTGCCTGCAGCTTCACCACTGTCGACGCTACCGTAGGAGCCGGATAAAATGCACTAGCTGGCACTCGGGTAACTATCTCGACCTCATGTTTATATTGGCAAGCCACGCTCAACAAGCCATAGTCCTTATTGCTTGGCGAAGCCTGCATACGGTCGGCAACCTCAGCCTGTACTAAGAAAACTAAACACCGCCAAGGAACCTCCGCCTGCAGTAAACGCAAGATTAAGGGCGTGGTAATGTAATAGGGTAGATTCGCCACCACCTTTGGTTGGGTAGCCTCGCCTACAAGTTGTTGGTAGTCTACCGTCAGCGCATCCTGCCAAACTAGCTGCACCTGCTTATGGGGCGCAAGACTAATTGCCAGCACAGGTGCCAAGCGCTGGTCTTTTTCAATACTGATCACCCGGCCAGCCTGCGAGGCGAGCGCCTGGGTAAGAGTACCTAGCCCCGGGCCTATTTCTATTACGAGGTCAGCAGGAGAAAGTTCCGCTGCCGCTACAATCTGTGCCAGATAATGCTCGTTGATCAAAAAGTTCTGCCCCAGGCCTTTGCTGGGGCGTAAATTATGCTGGCGCAACAAAGTTTGCACCACGCTAGGTTTAGTTAGCTTCAGTTGCATCCGCTCCTTTCAACCCGAAAAGCTGTTCGGCATTTCTGGTTGTTTGGGCTGCCATAGTAGCAAAATCTACTTCTTTTATTTCCGCTAAACGCTCCACCACGTGCACCACGCGAGCCGAGTGGTTCAGCCTCCCCCGATACGGTTCGGGGCTCAGGTAGGGGCAATCAGTTTCCACCAATAGGCGATCCATAGGCACTTGGCGGGCTGCCAAGCGCGGTTTCTTAGCATTGCGAAAGGTTAGTGGCCCGGCAAAAGAAATATAAAAGCCCAGCTCCAAGTAAGCAGGCACCATCTCAGCACTGCCCGAATAACAGTGCATCACACCGCCCGCGGGAAAAGGCCCTTCTGCCCGCAGAATATTCAATACATCCTGATGGGCTTCCCGGTCGTGGATAATAACGGGCAAGTTAAGGGCGCGGGCTAAGCGCAACTGCTCGATAAACACCTCTCTTTGCACCGGGCGGGGTGAAAAATCGTAGTGGTAGTCTAGGCCAATTTCGCCATAGGCACAAACTTTAGGGTGGCGCGCCAACTCCTCTAGCTCGGCTGCCATTGCTGGAGTCCAATCTTTGGCATCGTGCGGGTGTACTCCTACCGCAGCCCAGAGCCCTTCGTGCCTGGCGGCTTGTTCTACCGCCAACCTCGAGCTCGCCAGATCCGCCCCGACATTAATTATCCACTTTACCCCAGCCTGCCGGGCAAGTTGCAGCCAATGCTGCAACTCACCTGCCAGCCTTCTATCACTCAAGTGCGCATGGGTATCAATAATCATATTGGCAAGACCTACCTTGCTTTGCTGCCCGCGGCCAGAGGCCGGTCTGGCGTTAGCACGGCCAAGCCGTTATCGTCGCTAGCAGCCAAAATCATTCCCTGGGATTCGACACCCCTGATCTTGGCCGGCTTGAGGTTGGCTACAATTACCACTTGTTTGCCAACCAATTCTTCCGGTCGATAGTGTTGAGCAATGCCAGCTACAATAGGGCGCTCTTCATCGCCTAAAGCAACCTTTAGCTTTAACAAACGGTCAGCCTTAGGCACCCGCTCCGCCTCTAGCACGGTTACGACCCGCAAGTCAATCTGCCCAAAAAGATCAATATCGATTTCGGGTGCCAAAGGCGGCGATAAGGGCTTCTTCTCCCAAGCCGCCAGCTCAGTAGCTAGATCAAGGCGTGGGAAAAGGGGCTCGCCCTTATACACGCGTGCTCCAGCCTGCAACTGACCAGGAGTAGCACTGTCCCAGTCGGCGATTACTTCGACAGGCAACCCTAACTGGGAGCAGATCTTTGCTGGCGTACGGGGTAAGAAAGGCTGCAAGAGAACGGCCACTAGGCGCAAAACGTCGGCTAAATGATAGAGAACAGTGACCAACTCGGGGCGTGTAGCTTCCTGCCTAGCCAATATCCAAGGGGTTGTTTCGTCGATATACTTATTAGCACGCTTCACTAGATCCCAAATGGCCTCTAAAGCTTCGTGGGGCCGCAAGCCATCCATGGCTTCCTCTACCCGAGCTTTAGTTACAGCCGCCACAGCTACGAGCGATTCGTCAAAGTCGGTAGCACGCTCGGACGCGGGAATCTGCCCAGCACAATATTTTTCTATCATGGCCACCGTACGGCTCAACAGGTTGCCTAAGTCGTTAGCTAGATCAACGTTGCTACGGGTAACAAAGAGCTCCTGGGTATAGTTGCCGTCGGCGCCAAAAGCTATTTCACGCAACAAGTAATAGCGCACTGTGTCGGAACCATAACGATCTACCATGGCTACCGGGTCAATCACATTGCCCTTGGATTTAGACATCTTATCGTCGTCAAAGAGTAGCCAACCATGGCCAAAGACCTGCTTTGGCAGAGGCAGATCTAAAGCCATCAGGAGAATGGGCCAGATAATAGTATGAAAACGCACAATCTCCTTGCCTACAATGTGCACGTCTGCCGGCCAATAACGCCGGAAGGCAGTGTCATCTTCACTCGCGTAACCGAGAGCTGTGATGTAGTTGCTGAGCGCATCTAACCAAACGTAAATCACATGCTTCTGGTCAAAGGGAACTGGGATACCCCAATTAAAGGTTGTACGTGATACGCAAAGATCTTCTAGACCCCTCTTTAGGAAGTTGTTGACCATCTCGTTACGTCGCGACACCGGCTGAATAAATTCGGGATGTGCTTCAATGTGAGCCAGCAGCCGATCTTGATATTTAGACAAGCGGAAAAAGTAGCTTTCCTCCGTGACCCACTCTACCTCCCGACCGCAATCGGGGCATTTGCCATCTTTGAGTTGTAACTCGGTCCAGAAAGCCTCACACGGAGTACAATACCAGCCCTTATATTCACTTTTATAAATGTCTCCCTGTTCGTAGAGCTTGTTAAAAATAGTTTGTACAGACTGCACATGATGTTCATCTGTGGTACGAATAAAAATGTCGTAATCGACATCTAGTAGCCGCCACAGGTCTTTAATGCTGGCGACTAGTTCGTCTACAAAAGCTTGCGGATCTTTCCCTGCCGCCTCGGCATTTTTCTGCACCTTTAGGCCATGCTCGTCGGTGCCCGTTAGAAAACAAACATCATAACCTCTTAACCTTTTATAGCGGGCAATAGCGTCTGCAATTACCGTCGTATAGGCATGGCCAATGTGCAACTTACCGCTCGTGTAGTAAAGCGGCGTAGACAAATAATAAGTTGGCTTTGACATACATATTCCCCCTTTGAAAATTATAAAACCCCCATCCCATTCAGGGACGGGGGTCCGTGGTACCACCCTGCTTCACCAGCGAACTGCTGGCCTCTGCGGGTCTTGCGACCCAGGCAGAAATAACCGCTACCTAGCGGAGACAGCCTACTATTATTTCAACTGCCCAGCTCCGGAGCCATCTTCACTGTCTCCCGTTTACCGGCTTACACCTCACCCGGCTCTCTTAGAAACGGAACTAACAGCTACCCTTTCCATCATCGCTTTTGCTATTTGATAATTTGCAGCCAAATATATCACAATCTAACCTACCTGTCAAGGCAAAGACATGCCCCTTATCGCATACGGCCATCACAGCTAGCTAATCAATCCAGACAAGTTCCGGCAAATTTATCCTGCTGCGGTGCAGGATTGTGGCAAACTATGTAGAATAAGGAATACACCTAGGTCTTCTGTACTATTAAGACGCATATTACAAGGGTCTATAGTATCAGAATCGCCAAGAAAATAATCACAGTAATGGTCTAATTAGGATTTGTTGCTATAATTTTTCTCTAACATCATTGACAACTATTGGTACAATTGGTATGATAACGCTTAGAGAACTTGTCGACTTGTGTCATAAAAAGGAGGGCAATAAATTATGAAGTCTACTGGTATTGTTCGCAAGGTGGACGAGCTGGGGCGAGTCGTTATTCCTATCGAGCTGCGCCGCACTTTAGGTATCGACGAAAAGGATTCTTTAGAGATCTACGTAGATGGTGAGAAGATCATCCTGAAGAAATATGAGCCAGCTTGCATTTTCTGTGGCAACGCGGACGACGTGATCAACTATCGCGGTAAGAATATCTGCCGCTCTTGTCTACAGCAGTTGGCACAGGAAGTTGAGTAGGCATTATACATATTTACTAGATGCGAAGCTTATGGCTTCGCTTTTTTCATTTCTGGGGCAGTTTTTAATTTTTTCTGCTACTCTATTTACTTATACTTATGCTTGTGATAATGTTAACTTTTCCTTTATGTTGACACTGCTAGCAAGTTTATCCTATAATCGAGATAACTAAATATGTTTATGGATGAAGCCGACGGAAGAAGGGAAAGCTTTTCCCTACCGAAGAAGCAAGCCACGGGCTACCCGACCTGGTGGCGAAACTCTCAGGTAACAGGACCGGAGGCTGACATGACTCTGGAAAGTCTTGATAGACGCCGAAGGAGCAAGCTGCAAAGCGAATCTCTCAGGATAAAGACAGGGCACAAGGGCATATTTCTCTTGCTGCCCTGTTTTTTCATCCAGTTAAGCAGGCTCTTTAGGGAAAGAATAAAAAAAGTAACGGCGTAGTCTCCAGCTGAATTCACAATCGGGGAAGGGAGCGATTGAATTGACCCTCAAAAGAACTCCTCTGTATGAGCAGCACCTAGCTCACCAGGCTAAAATGGTTGATTTTGCCGGGTGGGAGATGCCCATCGAATACCAAGGCATCATCGCCGAACACAAACAGGTGCGTGCAGCAGCTGGCCTTTTTGATGTTTCGCATATGGGGGCCATCATGATCAGCGGTCCGCAGGCAGAAGAGTTGCTACAGCTGCTAGTTACTTCTGATGTTAGTACCGCCCACGAGCAACAGGTTGTCTATACTTTAATGTGCACTGAAGACGGTGGTGTTATCGACGATTTTATTGCCTACAAATTTTCTTCTGATAAGTGGCTGCTAGTAGTTAACGCCGCTAACAAAGATAAGGATCTAAACTGGATCAGGCAGCATCAACTGCCCGAAAGCCAGGTCGACGATGCGTCCGACGACTATGCCATACTCGCCTTACAGGGCCCCAAGGCAGAAGCAATTTTGCAAACTCTTTGCCCCGACGACCTCAGCCGCCTGAAGCCCTTTCGTTTCTTGCCGGAAAGCACAGTAGCTGGTCGGCCAGCCCTCATCTCCCGCACTGGCTATACGGGAGAACAAGGCTTTGAAATTTACCTAGCGCCGCAAGACGCGAGCCATGTTTGGCAAGAATTGCTGCGTGCAGGTGGAGAAGACATAGCACCTATCGGCCTCGGAGCCCGCGATACCCTTCGCTTTGAAGCCAAGCTGCCCCTTTATGGGCAAGAAATCGGGCCCGACATTACGCCACTAGAGGCTGGGCTACATATGTTTGTAAACCTCGACAAGGAAAAATTCATTGGGCAAGACGCCCTCAAGCAACAAGCAGCCAGCGGTCCTCCGCGTCGCCTGGTCGAATTTGAGATGCAAGGCCGAGGCGTAGCTCGTAGCGGTTATCCGGTGCAAAAGGACGGGCGCACTATCGGTCATGTGACGTCCGGCTCTTATGCCCCCACTCTCGAGAAGAATATCGGTCTCGCCCTCATCGAAACGGCCTACGCACAAGCCGGCGAGACAATCGATATATTGGTCAGGAAGCGCACTATACCTGCGCGTATCGGGCAAGGGCTGTTTTACCGACGGCGCCGCCGAGCCAAGAAGTAGTTTGTGACAACACCAGATACTAAGGCGCACCGTGTGCGCTTAGCATAGGCCTTTAGAAAAAACACAGGAAGGGAGAATTTAACGCATGGAAATTCGCGAAGATTTACGTTACACCGAAAGTCACGAGTGGGTCAGGGTGGACGGAGACAGAGCTTACATTGGCATCACCGATTTCGCCCAAAGCGAGCTAGGTGACATCGTTTTCATTGAACTGCCCGAGCTTGACGTAGAATTGATGGCTAACGAACAGCTAGGGGTTGTCGAATCGGTAAAAGCTATCGCCGACATCCATAGCCCTGTTAGCGGCCGGGTTATCGAAGTCAACACCGACTTAGAAGATTCCCCCGAGCTCATCAACGACGACCCCTATGGAGCCTGGATTGCTGTAGTAGAAATGAGTGAGCTCGGCGAAATCGACTCTCTCCTATCGGCTGAGCAATACAAAAACTTCGTCGAGAACCAATAAAGGCAAAGGGGGCTAGAACATGGCCTACGTACCTAATCCCAAGTCTGTCAGGCAGGAGATGTTGGATGTCATCGGCCTCTCCAGCATGGAAGAGCTGTTCGCCGACATCCCTGCCAAGTATCGCTTGCAAAAGCTGGACTTAGGACCAGGCTTGTCAGAGCTAGAAGTCAGGCGTGAGTTGTCTACCTTAGCCAAGAAGAATCTATCGACTGCCGACTACCCCACTTTCCTGGGGGCAGGTGCCTACGACCACTATATCCCGGTGGTTATCGATCAATTGCTACTGCGCTCGGAATTTTACACCACCTATACGCCTTACCAAGCAGAGTTAAGCCAGGGCATTCTGCAGGCAATTTTTGAATACCAGTCGCTGATTTGCGAACTGACTGGCATGGACGTGGCTAATGCCTCCATGTACGATGGTGCCAGTGCCCTGGCCGAAGCCTGCAATATGGCAGCAGCGGCAACTAGGCGTCAGAAGATCCTATTGCCCGATACTGTCAACCCGGCTTATCGCCAAGTGCTAGCCACTTATGCCCGTGCTGGCGGTTTCGAGCCACAGACGGTTGCCATTACAGACGGCGCAGCCGCCGATGAATTATTGACCGCCATCGATGATGAAACGGCAGCCGTGGTGCTACAGCACCCTAACTTCTTGGGCATCCTAGAAACTAAGGCCGCAGCTATTGCGGAGAAAGCCCATGCTCACAAAGCTCTGCTGATCATGGCTGTAGCCCCGATCTCCCTCGGCCTGCTTAAACCTCCGGCCGAACTCGGTGCCGATGTGGTTGTAGGGGAAGGGCAATCTCTCGGTTCACCCCTAGCTTTTGGCGGACCCTATCTCGGCTTCTTTGCCACTACCAACAAGTTAATGCGCCGTGTACCAGGCCGACTCGTTGGGCAAACAACCGATGCCGCGGGAGAGCGAGCCTTTGTCCTGACCCTGCAAGCTAGGGAGCAACATATTCGTCGGGAAAGGGCTACCTCCAATATTTGCTCTAACCAGGCCCTGAACGCTTTAGCTGCTACCATCTATCTAGCATTAGTGGGCCCGCGCGGGCTAAGAGAAATCGCCCTGCGCTCCCATCAACTAGCTGTTTACGCCGCCATGCAACTGGAAGGCGTCGGCTTAACCCTTAAATACGATCAGCCATTTTTCAAAGAATTTGCTGTGAAGTTAGATGACCCGAGTCGAGCCAATCAGCTGTTGCTAGAGGAAGGCATCATTGGCGGTTACGAACTACCGGATGCTATGCTTCTGGCCTTTACCGAAAAGCGCACTAAGGAAGAAATCGACCGGCTGGTCGACGTACTGGGGGGAATGTAGCATGAAACCTAAACTCCTGTTCGAAGCCAGTGTAACTGGGAGCAACAATTTTCGCCTCCCACCCCTAGATGTGCCCGACGAGAACATTATACCGGCAGAACTTATGCGCGAGGCTGAGCCGCCGCTGCCAGACCTACCTGAGAATGAGGTAGTACGGCACTTTACCAATCTGTCGCGAAAAGCCTACGGTGTCGATAACGGCTTTTATCCTCTGGGTTCTTGCACCATGAAATATAACCCTAAGATCAACGAATGGGCAGCCCGTTTGCCTGGCTTTGCGGCCATACATCCGCTACAATCAGAAGCAAGCTGCCAAGGGGCTTTGCAGTTAATGTATCACTTAGAGCAAATGCTCTGCGAAGTCACCGGTATGGACCGCTTTACTCTGCAACCAGCGGCCGGAGCCCAAGGCGAACTAACGGGCGCCCTGCTCATGCGCGCTTATCACGCTAAGCGGGGTGAACACCAGCGTAACAAGATGATCGTACCCGACAGCGCCCACGGCACCAACCCGGCGACGGCCAGCATGGCAGGTTTCCAAGTAGTCGAAGTCAAGTCGAATGAACGGGGATTAGTGGACGTTGATAGTCTGCGGGCAGTTATGAGCGATGAAGTGGCTGGTATCATGTTAACCAACCCTAACACCCTCGGACTATTTGAAACAGATATCGAAGAAATTGCCCAGATTGTGCACGAAAACGGTGGTCTGCTTTACTACGATGGAGCCAACCTCAACGGCATGCTAGGGGTTGCCCGCCCCGGCGATATGGGCTTCGACATCGTGCATCTTAACCTCCACAAGACTTTTAGCACTCCCCATGGAGGCGGAGGACCGGGTAGCGGTGTAGTTGGTGTCAAGAAGGAATTAGAGCCCTTCTTGCCAGTGCCAGTAGTAGCTAAGGACGAATCAGGCTACTACTTAGACACCGACCGGCCAGACAGTATCGGCCGTATGCTTGCCTTCCACGGCAACTTCGGGGTCTTGGTGCGGGCCTATACCTATCTCCTGACACTAGGTGGCGAAGGCCTACGCGAAGTGGGCGAAAATGCTGTGCTTAACGCCAACTACTTGCGCACACTACTGCGGGAGCACTATGAGATCCCCTTTGATCGTTTGTGCAAGCACGAATTTATAGCTACACCCGGCGACCTGAAAGCCAAGCATGGCGTCACTACTCTAGATATAGCCAAACGACTCCTCGATTACGGCTACCATCCACCGACCATCTATTTCCCCCTGATTGTGGGTGAAGCCTTGATGATCGAGCCGACAGAAACCGAAACGCGGGAACGCCTCGACAATTTCGCAACCGCCATGGCAGCTATTGCCCAGGAAGCGAAAACCCAACCCGACTTGTTAACCGAAGCGCCTCACCAGATGCCTATCCACCGCGTCGACGAAGTTGGCGCTGCTAGAAAACCGATCCTGCGCTACCGGGCTTAACCAGCCCGGTTCGCTTTACCGTGGGAGACTAGACTCATGCTAAATATCATTAATTCGTCAACAGACCCTTATTTCAACATGGCGGCAGAAGAATATTCACTGACTACGCTCAGCCAGCGCGAAGATTGCTTTATGCTCTGGCAAAACCGCCCGACCATTGTGATCGGCCGTCATCAGAACGCTTGGGAAGAAGTCAATAGCGAATATATTAAGCAACACAATATCGCCCTCGTCCGCCGTCTCACCGGTGGCGGGGCCGTGTATCACGATCTCGGTAATATCAACTTCACCTTCATTGTTAAAGATACGGGCACAGGCTTTGACTTTGCCCGCTTCGCCCGCCCTATCGTGCGCGCTTTGGCCCGCCTAGGTGTGGAAGCAGAAGCCTCTGGGCGCAACGATATTCTCATAGACGGACGCAAGTTCTCCGGCAACTCGGAATACAGGCGCGGCGGACGCCTCCTGCATCATGGCACACTACTTTTTGCCTCCGACCTCAGCGTCTTAGGGCAAGCCCTGCAAGTAAAGCCACAAAAAATCGCCTCCAAAGGCATAAAATCGGTTCGCAGTCGCGTTACCAACATTGCCGATCATTTACCGCAGCCGGTAGATCAGGTCGCCTTTAGAGCCGCGGTTATGGAGGCTGTAACGGAGGAGTTTGGAGCAGAGCTAAAGGACTATCATTTAACGGCTGGTGATTTGGCGGCCATCAGGCAGCTACGAGCGGAGAAATACGCCACTTGGGAATGGAATTACGGGAAAGCACCTAAATTCAATCTCCAACGCAGCCAACGCTTCGACTTTGGCGAAGTAGACGTCCGCCTGCAGGTCAGCAACGGACGTATCCAGGACTGCACCATCTATGGTGACTTCTTTAGCAATGCCGACATGAGTGACATAACCGCGCTGCTAATCGGTTTACGTTACGAACAACAAGCTTTACAAAGGGCGCTAGCCAGCCTGGATTTTGGCAACTACTTTAGCGACTTATCGCTAGAAGATTTCCTGCAGCTACTGATTAGCTAATAGCGCACACGAAAAAAGCACCTGGCCTAACGGTCAGGTGCTTTTGTTTATCATCTAAGTTACTTGATCTCTACGGTAGCGCCAGCCTCGGTGAGCTTAGTCTTAATAGCTTCTGCTTCTTCCTTGCTGACTTTCTCCTTAACCGCCTTAGGAGCGCTATCAACCAAGCCCTTAGCCTCGACGAGACCTAGCTGGGTGATTTCACGCACTACCTTGATAACGTTGATCTTCTTGTCACCAACAGCTGTGAGGATGACGTCGAATTCGGTCTGTTCTTCAGCCTCCTCGGCAGGAGCAGCACCACCAGCCATAGGCATAGCCATAGCCATAGGCGCGGCAGCGCTAACGCCAAACTCCTCCTCCAGAGCTTTAACTAATTCGGATAGCTCTAGAACGGTCATGTTCTTTACAGCCTCTAAAATTTGTTCCTTAGTCATCTATTTCACCTCCTTAAGCGGATAACCCCACATGCGGCAATTATGCCGTCGGGAGAAACTTAAGCTTCTTTCTGTTCGCGGATAGCCTCAAGCGCATAGACTAGCTTGCGCATCGGCCCCTGCAACACATTTACAAAACCAGATAGCGGAGCAGCTATGCCACCGACCACCTGGGCAAGCAACACCTCTCGTGATGGCAAATCAGCCAAAGACTGAACTCCAGCATCTGAGATGACTTTGCCTTCTACCAAACCGGCTTTAATTGCCAACATCCTATTGGCCTTAATAAAACCAGAGATGGCCTTAGCCGGAGCAACAGGATCCTCTAAGCTAAAAGCAATGCCAGTAGGACCCTCTAAATAGGGATGGAGTTCCTCTAGACCTAACTCGCTCGCAGCCCGTTTAGCGAGGGTATTCTTAACTACCTTAAACTCTATCCCTTCTTGGCGCAGTTGTCGCCGTAGCTCGGTAAGCTTATTCACATTGATGCCTTTAAAATCGGCGAGAACGGCCCCCTTCGCCTGGCCTAGGTTTTCAACTAGTTCCTGCACGACCAACTGCTTTTGCTTACGAGAAATGCTCATCTTTCCCACCTCCTCTGGCGAAAATAGGGGAAAAACCAAAAAGGCCTTCGCAGACAGCGAAGGCCATAGCAAACAAAAGATTCATGTTCGCCAAAGAGCTTTCACCTCGGCAGGCGGTTAAACACCATTAGACCCTAAGGGCACCTGCTGTCTACGGTCAAGGAAAAGTATATCAGGGCGACTAGTGCTAGTCAACCCTATATTTTTTGGAACAAAAGTTATTGCGTAATCTCTGTGGCCCGGGCAATATTGACCCGTACGCCAGGGCCCATGGTGGATGACAAGGTCACACTGCGCACATATTGTCCTCTAGCAGCTGCTGGCTTAGCCTTAATCAAAGCGTCCATCAAGGTCCGGAAGTTTTCCTCCAGTTTTTCGACCGGGAAAGAAACCTTACCGATAGGAGCATGTATGTTACCAGCTCGGTCTACCCGGTACTCGATCTTACCAGCCTTACTTTCTTGCACAGCTTTACCTACATCCATGGTCACCGTGCCTGTGCGCGGGTTGGGCATTAAACCTCGTGGCCCCAAAATACGGCCTAGGCGACCTACTAGACTCATCATATCAGGGCTAGCAATAGCTACGTCAAAATCGAGCCAACCGCCCTGGATTTTCTCGATAAGTTCTTCAGCACCCACGATATCGGCACCGGCTGCTTCGGCTTCTGCAGCCTTTTCTCCCTTAGCAAACACTAAGACACGCACGTTCTTTCCCGTACCGTGGGGTAAAACGACTGCCCCACGTACCTGCTGGTCAGCATGTTTCGGGTTAACACCCAATCTGACAGCGGCTTCAACTGTCTCGTCGAACTTAGCGTTAGCAATCTGCTTAACTAGTTCGATAGCTTCGGGGACATCATAAAACTCTTGGCGATCAAACTGTTTCAAAGCCTCTTGATACTTTTTGCCGCGTTTAGGCATGTTTGCACCTCCTGTGGTATTAGCGGAAAAACCCTCCCACATCTCTGGCGAGATTTCCTCTATATTAAAACGCATACGGGAATTTAGTTAACCACGGTAATTCCCATGCTGCGAGCTGTTCCCTCAACCATACGCATCGCTGCCTCGATAGTAGCTGCGTTAAGATCAGGCATTTTAGTCTCGGCAATTTCTCGCACCTGAGCGCGAGTAACCTGCGCTACCTTGTTCCGGTTTGGTTCACCAGAGCCAGACTCGATACCCACTGCTTTCTTAAGCAAAACCGCAGCCGGCGGGGTTTTCAAAACAAAGGTAAAAGAACGATCCTGGTAGACAGAAATTTCTACCGGGATAATAAGCCCTACCTGTTTGGCTGTACGTTCGTTAAACTCTTTCAAGAACCCCATCATGTTGATACCAGTCTGAGCCAGGGCAGGTCCAACCGGTGGAGCGGGTGTTGCTTTGCCAGCTGGCAGCTGTAATTTGACAACTCTAGTTACTTTCTTAGCCATGAACGTCCACCTCCCTTATCCCTTACACAAATATTAGATCTTACTGACTTGGGTGTAGTCTAATTCCACTGGGGTTTCACGTCCAAAAAGCGAAACACGCACCTTGACCTTCTGTCTGTCGTGGTTAATCTCCTCAATGACTCCCACAAAGTTCTCGAAGGGTCCACTAACAATACGCACCGATTCACCAACTTCAAAATCAATACGTACTTTGACTTCATCTCCGCCTAATTGCATTAGAATACGGCGAATTTCGTGGTCCTCCAAGGGGATTGGCTTCGTGCCGGCACCAACAAATCCGGTCACGCCTGGAGTATTACGCACCACATACCAAGAATCATCGGTGACGATCATTTCTACCAGGACATACCCAGGGAAAACTTTCTTCTTAACTACTTTCTTTTTGCCGTCGCGCGCTGTTTCTACCTCGTCCTCCATTGGTACTATAACCCGGAAGATCTTGTCCTCCATCTCCATAGATTGGACGCGTTTTTCTAGGTTGGTCTTCACCTTATTTTCATAACCAGAATAAGTGTGAACGACATACCATTTTTTCTCCATAATCATGCGGGGCTTATGGCCCCTGCCCTCCTTCGAACGAGGTCCCTACTTGCACGATTAGACGCCCAACAGCCATCGAAATATAACGCTGATCGATGTGTCCACAACGTAAAGTAGAACGGTAATAAAAGCTACCGCTCCCAGTACGACAGCCGTATAAACTACAGTTTGTCGACGACTAGGCCATACGACGCGCTTTAGCTCCATGCGCACTTCCCGCAGGAATTTGACTAATCGGCGCCCACTACCTGCAAGTCTAGCCATTAGGCTCATAACTATTCACCCCTATTTAGCAAAGACTAACGGGTTTCCCGGTGAGTTGTCTGGGTCCTGCAGAATTTGCAATATTTCTTCAGCTCGAGGCGTTCAGCAGTGTTTTTTCTGTTCTTACTGGTGCGATAGTTACGCTGCCTGCACTCGGTGCAAGCTAAAGTAATGCCTACGCGCATATGCGTTGACACCTCACTTCCTGATCGAATGCTAAACTCAGATTACTAAACTAAGTTATCACAGCAGATATGTTATGTCAATGGGGCATAGCCCCTTTACGAAACGGTACTCAACTGCACGTCATGGCGTTTGGCCTAGCTACCCCTATTCAAAAACTAAGCGCGGCACTCAGCCGCGCCTAGCAGTTTTAGCAATAGCCATACAAACGCACTAGCGCAGAATGCCGGTTAGCTAATAACCTCGGGCACAACGCCAGCGCCTACAGTACGGCCACCTTCACGAATAGCAAAGCGTACGCCCCTCTCCATGGCGATCGGAGTGATGAGCTCTACTTCTAGATTGACGTTATCGCCAGGCATTACCATTTCTACACCTTCAGGCAGGGTGATAACGCCAGTAACGTCGGTGGTGCGGAAATAGAACTGGGGACGATAGCCAGCGAAGAAAGCGGTATGACGGCCACCCTCTTCCTTACGCAAGACGTAGACTTCGGCCTTGAATTTGGTATGAGGCTTGATGGAACCAGGTGCCGCCAAGACCATAC
>JAAYHE010000069.1 GCA_012735505.1 Bacillota bacterium | reverse complement strand
TAGCTGCTAATTAAAAAGGCCCCTGCGCTATGCGCGGGGCCTTTTTTGTTGCTTATTAAGTTAATACCTTTCGCTGGCTCGCATCATTAACATATAGGGGTCGCGTTTTAGCCGTTGGCCCCAAAACTGCTGGGCTGCGTAGGCGGCTGCTTGTAGATGTTTATGAACTTCGCGGGGCTCGAGGTAGACGGCTAGGCGGTGGCCACAGCGCAGGCTAACAAAGCTCTTGGCTGCTTGGGTGGGTTCGTTTTGCCCCACTTCTTCTACCGCTTCAATGGCTACATAGCCGTAGGCGGCGTCGCCGCTGATTAGGGGCTGGCGCAATTTGAGTGGGGCAAACATGCGGTAGAAGTCGGCCGGCCAGGGCAACAGGTTGCGTTGGTTGAGTAGGGTGCGGTATTCTCGGCGATAAGCCTTCCAGTCAAAGCTATAGATGCGCCAGATCTGCTTCAGGCAGCTAGCAATAGTCTTGGGGTGAATGACTTCTTGTCCATCATCGAGTATTAAGAGGGTGGCGTCGCCTCCGTCGCCATAGATGGGGACGATGGCAACTATACGGTCAACAACATCTTTTAGGTTCTGCTGCATGTTAACATACCTCCTTTTCTTTACTAGCAAGGTTGATGGCGTTGCTGTTTGTGTGCTTGCTAGTCTAAGAAAAGTGTAAGGTAGGTAAGTTGCAGCAGGGGCAACGCTAAGTTGCAGACAAGTTGTAGGTCGGTAGCAATTCGATATGTTGCTAGTTAGCATCAATATATTCATAGGGCAACACCGGGCGAAAAGCGTAGCCGATGCCCCGCCGATTATGAATTAAGTCGCGGCTGGGCAACTTTTTGCGCAGGCGGGCGATCGGGGCTTTCAGATTGACCACGCCTAGCTCATCGCCATAGATTTGTTCACTAATGCCGCGGTAGATAGCCGCCTCGCTAAAATAACGTTCGGGCTGGCTGGCGAGGAACAGCAAGATTTTAAGCTCTTGGGGAAAGAGGGGTATTAGCTGCCCCTGATAGCGCACTTCCATGCGTGCCGCGTCGATTACTAATTGGGGTGTGGTTTCCTTAACCATCCAAGGATCTGTATTGTTAACGAGAGCTTGTAGTTCCACCCGCTGGAGAAAGTCAAAGGCCGGTGCAGGCTCTAGTTGGTGGCTACCGATAACGAAGCCGAGCTTTTGCCAAAGGGGTTGTAAATACCCCTCGTGCCCGATGCTGCGCAATAGATTAAGGAAAGAAATGCACCAGTCGCTAGGCGCCAGGTGCATGTCGTCAATAATTATTATGATGCCGCGAGTTGATACTGTCAGTATATGTAGTAAAGCGCGCCGTAGACTGAGGGCATCGTAGGCGGTGCCCTTGGCCTGGGGTATAAGTTCGGTTAAGCGGGCCACGATTTCGGCAAAACATTGGGCGGAGCTAAGTTGGGCTAGGTCGCGGCCGCTGAGAAAACAGCTAGCCAGATCATAATCTGTTTGCAACGTTTTGGCCAAGCCCAAGAGTAGGGTGGTTAGGCCGCTGTTGCGAGGACCAGTAACTAATACGGGTTTATCTGTGGCTATTAAGTTCAGCACCTCCGCCTGCTTGTCGCGCGGTGTGCGTGGCAGGGGAGTTGCTGGCGCGCGCGGGCGCAAGAGAGCTTTCAACTACATAACCTCCTCCTAGCAACGCCTGTAGTGTACCCTTGTTCGGGAAAACCGAACACATGTTCTGGTTATTGATATTATACTCAGCTTCTAAGTTTCTGGCAAGTAGGGGTGGAAGGAGGCGGCCCCGCCATATCGGCAAAATGCGGCGAAATATCCTAGGGTTAGACATGAGAACTATGGAACATACCCCCAACATCTTCGCCTCGGGAAAAAATAGAGCGCAAGATATAGATTTTTCTTTGTGTCAAGGAAGGAATATTATGGTCAGTAAAGAATATTGCAAGCAGTGTATAATATTTGTTGTGTCGCAAAAGGGGGCCTTGTGTTGTTCGAGTTAAAAGTATTGATCGTTGACGACCAAAGTGGAATTCGCCGTCTACTAACCGAATACTTTAAGCACGAGGGCTGGCGACCGGTGGTAGCTGCCAATGGGCGGGAAGCGCTCGACCTGCTACCCGAGAACCCTGATGTTATTTTGTTAGATATCAAGATGCCGATTATGGACGGCATCGAAACCCTGCGGACGCTGCGCCGTACGCATCCCTCGCTGCCGGTAATTGTCATGACGGCCTATGGCGAGTTGGATGTGGTGCAACAGGCCGAGAGCCTAGGCATCAGTGCTAAGGTGCATAAGCCATTCGACGTGGTAGCACTAAAAAGCATGATCGAATCTATCCATCTGCAACATTTGCACGTGAGCTAGTAAAATAGTTCAGACTTGCAGGTAAATTAAATAAAGTTGTCAAATAAAGAGGCTGAGGCCTCTAGAGGCCGACGGCATGTTTGCCGTCGGCCTTTTGCACCACTGGGTAGGAATGTGTGGCCGCGGGCGCACCTTGTGCACTTTGCTTATCGCTGGCGCTGCGGTCATCCTCGCGCGCTGGTAGCCAGCGACTGCAGGTAGGAGCTTCGTCGCCAAACGGAAACCCGAGGCATTGTACTACATCTGGTAGGGGCGTCTTGAAAAATGAACCGCCTTGTAGGCGGGGCATTTTGAAATACGCCCGCCCGCGAGGCCCCAGGCCGACCGGGGAATAGTTACCCCAGGCCGATACTCGCGGCTAATGTTGCTCGCCCGTTGGCACGAATCTTGCATGTTATAGATGGCGCAAGCACAAAAAGAAGGGAAGGTGTGAGATGCAAACCTTAATAAGATTACGCATGAGCCAGGCCGATGCCCACTATGCGGGCGATTTGGTTGATGGCGCGCGCATGTTGGCTCTGTTTGGCGATGTGGCTACAGAATTGCTAATTCGCCACGATGGCGATGAAGGCTTGTTTGTGGCCTACGATATGGTCGAGTTTACCGCCCCAGTCTATGCCGGCGATTTTATCGAGGTGCGGGGCGAGATTACCCAGGTGGGGAATACTTCACGGCGCATGAGCTTCACTGCCCATAAGGTGATTCAGAGCCTGCGCGACCCAGAGCAACCTTCAGCGGCCGAAGTGTTGGCCGAGCCGGTGCTGGTGGCCCGAGCCAGCGGCACTTGTGTAGTACCGAAAGATAGACAACGCCGGCGGGGGGAGAGTTAGGTGGATAAGCTGATCATTACTGCAGCCTTGGTGGGCGCCGAGACGACGCGGGAAGATAACCCTAACTTGCCCCTGAGCCCAGAGGAACTAGCCGAAGCGGCCTACGACTGTTGGCAAGAGGGAGCCTCTATCATTCATTTGCACGTGCGTGATGCCCAGGGGCAACCCACGCAAGACATAGATACCTTTGCCGAGGCTATACGCTTAATTAACGAACGCTGTGATGCTATTGTGCAGATTTCTACTGGAGGGGCGGTAGGGCTGCCCTGGGAAGAACGGGCCCAGCCCCTGAGCCTGAAGCCAGAAATGGCAACCTTGACGACAGGCACCGTCAACTTTGGGCGCGATGTTTTTTATAACTCTAGCGAATATATTGAGGGTATTGCCAAGGCCATACAAGAAAATGGTGTGAAACCGGAGATCGAGATTTTCGATGTCGGCATGATCGATAACGCCCTGCGGCTGGTGCGCCGGGGCCTACTGACGCCGCCGCTGCATTTTGATTTTGTTATGGGGGTGCCAGGTGGCATCGGCGGCACTGTGAAGAATCTCTTGCACTTGGTGGAAAGCATCCCGCCCGGCTCTAGCTGGTCGGTGGCTGGCATCGGCCGGGCTGAGCTGCCTTTGGCCACCGTGGCCATTATTATGGGCGGGCATGTACGCGTCGGCTTTGAAGACAACGTCTACTACAGCCGCGGTGTTAAGGCCGAGAGTAATGCCCAACTGGTGGCCCGCATTGCCCGTTTGGCCAAGGAGCTAGGGCGCGAAGTGGCCACCCCTAATGAAGCACGCCAACTGCTAGGGATGGCGGTTAAGGAATAACTATTTTATTGGAGGTGTGGTATGGGGAAGAAGGTAAAAACTTGGCAAGAGGCCTTGGAGGTAGTGCAAGACGGCATGACCATTATGATTGGTGGCTTTTTAGCCGTAGGCACGCCCGAGGGCCTGATCACCGGGCTGCTAGAGCGCGGAGTGCGCGATCTGGTAGTTATCGGGAATGACACTGGCTTTGTCGACAAAGGCATTGGTCGCTTAGTGGTGGCTGGGCGCTGCCGCGAGGTGATCGTGTCGCACGTAGGCACCAACCCCGAAACCGGGCGACAAATGCACAGCGGCGAACTGCAGGTGACGCTGGTGCCCCAAGGCACGCTGGCCGAGCAAGTGCGGGCTGGCGGGGCAGGCTTGGGCGGCATCTTAACGCCAACCGGAATCGGTACGGTGGTGGCCGAGGGGAAACAAGTGATCGAGGTAGCCGGCAAACCCTATTTGCTCGAGCTGCCACTGCGGGCGGATGTAGCGCTGATTAAGGCGCACAAGGCCGATACCAAGGGTAATTTGGTCTATCGGCGGGCAGCCCGCAACTTTAACCCGCTGATGGCTAAGGCCGCAGATGTGGTTATTGCTGAAGTAGACGAGATCGTGCCCGTCGGGTCGCTTGACCCCGACGCCATTGTAACGCCGGGATTGCTGGTAGATGTTATCGTTGAGGGAGGTGCCAACCATGACTAGAGAGCGCAAGCGCGAGCTCATTGTGCGCCGCGTGGCTAAGGAATTACGCCATGGCGACGTTGTGAACTTAGGCATTGGGCTTCCTACCATGGTAGCCAATTACCTGCCCGAGGATGTGGAGGTCTTGTTCCAGTCGGAAAACGGCTTTGTAGGGCTGGGGCCAGCACCTGCGGCAGGGCAGGAAGACCCGCATGTGGTGAATGCGGGTGCGCAGCCGGTGACCATTTTGCCAGGTGGAGCCTGCTTCTGCAGTGCCACTTCCTTTGCTTTGATCCGTGGCGGTCATGTAGATGTGACGGTGCTCGGTGCCCTGGAGGTCGATCAATACGGCAATTTGGCCAATTGGATGATACCCGGCAAGCTGGTGCCGGGCATGGGTGGTGCCATGGATCTGACCGTAGGGGCCAAGCGGGTGATTGTGGCCATGGAGCATACCAACAAGGGGCGGCCCAAGATTTTGCCCGAGTGCCAGTTGCCGCTGACGGCTGCCCGCGAGGTGGATTTGATTGTGACCGAAATGAGTGTGATGGAAGTGCGCCCCGATGGCCTATGGCTGATCGAGATTGCGCCCGACGTTACCTTAGACGAAGTACGGGCCGCTACCGCCGCGCCCTTTAAGGT
>JAAYHE010000068.1 GCA_012735505.1 Bacillota bacterium | reverse complement strand
GAGATTCCTGGGAAGACTTGCAGTCCTTGCAGGCACGCTACAAAGAACTGATGTCATAGGAGCAGGCTCTTACAGTTGATTCTCTTTCATCATATTAACGTATACCATAAGCTCATTGCGCGAAGAGACATTATGTTTCCTGTATATGCGCCGATTGTGTTTCTTGATGGTGTTGATGGAAAGACAGAGGATGGCGGCGATTTCTTTTGCTCTATAACCCTCTACGTACAGGTCAAAAACTGTTTTCTCTGCCGGGGAGAGCAACTTAATATTGTTTACAAAGCTCAAGTATGACTGATTGGGCACCGACACCTTTTCTTCCATATGTGGTCGCGCTTCGTCCTGGGCTGCCAAAAACTCAATTAGGTCATCGATTTCAGGGATGCGTGTCTTGGGGGCAGAGTTAGGTTGCTTGAGCTGTTCCAAGGCTGCCGTAACCGGACACATATACTTACGACTGATAAAGGCTGCCACCCCCATGTTTGCCAGCATGAGAGCGAGTAAGCCAAAAATAAGCCTGCGGTTCTTTACCGAAAGCAAAGCATTTAGGGCTGGCTGGGGCATCATTAACGCTAGTGCCCACTGCTCGTGGGCATACGCTGCATCGGTCGGGTAGAGAGCTATGGTCTGGTGCAAGCCAGCGTAGCTCTCTTTTTCTGCTTGCTGATAGCAGTGAAAGCCTTTTTCCTGGAGGGAAATTTCGATTGGGGCAGCAAGGGTAAGGGGGTCGCCTACAAAAGCTCTAGAAAACAAGGCGCCAGAAAGCCGTAGTGTATTATTCTCCAGCGGTGATAAGGTACAGAAAACATGATTATAGCTATCTGCTAGTGGCGTATGGTAGAGCTTAAAAAGCAGTTCACTGATCTCAAAACCGCAGAGGCCAAAAACAGTGCCATCAGCTGCAATCAACGGCGCAGTACAGAGCATAATCCGTTCACTGCTGTTAGGCAGGCTGGTAGTCTGGCTCCAGCGGTAGAGTCGCGAAAGCGCCAGCTTGCTGGCTCGAGCAGTCGCCATCAGGTCTGTAAAGTAAGGCAGGGAGCTAATGTCCATCTCCATTTGCCACTTGGGCAGGATACGGATGCCATTCTTTCTAGCTATCGACATGGGCCCGAAGGCGTAGCGCAAGTGCGCATCCATGCGGTTAACAATATTTGGTTCCATGTTTTTTAGATAGATACAAGCGCGGGAGCAGGAGGCGTAAGGCAGGGTGGGGTTGATGGTCGCATCTAGCAAGACAAAAACTCCACTCGCCCGCGACTTCTCTAGTGCCCCGATGAGACTCTTTATTTCTTCGTCTAGGAGCTTTTCTAATAGCTGGGGGGTTGCCTGCAGTTGAGAGGCAGAGACGCCGTGTTCCTGCAGATTGCGATCGATGCTCATAGAGAGCTCCTGGGCCAAATCTACCGTTTGCACCGAAATGGCACCAAAGGATCTATAGACATCTTGTGCATGGTGGGTGAGTTCTACTTCCCATGCCCACCTGGGCTAAATTAAAAATCGAATCAGCCGTATAGAAATTTCCCCCATCATTTGGGATGGATGGTGTCTGCGCGTCGGTCCATTGGTAGTATTGCATGGCTGCACGAGCGATCCCCTCAAGGGTGGAAAGACTCTCCACTGTAACCCCAGTAGCAGCAGCAAAATCGTAGAACAGGGTCTGATTTAAGAAAAGTACTTCGGTGGATTTCGCAAAGGGGAAGACGTAAAGCTGGCCGTCGGCCAGTCGCCCTTCCTCCAAGAATATGGGCAGATAGTCAACCGGTTCGGCAGCAGTGAAATGATCCTCTAGCTGCACTAGCAGGCCCTTTTTGGCTAATAGGGAGGCAGTAGCCGGGTAACAGGTGGTGATATCCGGCATGTCCGGGGCACCTGGATCACCCGCTGCGACCATGGTCAGTTTTTCCTGTAGAGAGGCCGAGCTGGAGATTGATGTAACGTTGACAATAATGCCTTTCTCTTTACCTACTGTGGCGTTGAATTCTTGCAGCTGCGCGTCCATTGTGGTTTGCATTTGTCCACCGAAATTGTGCCATAGGGAGAGAGTGACCGGACTTTTAGGATTGAGTCCGGTTTTTTGTGTGCAGGCCGATATGAGAAGCACTAGCACAAACGCTAGCACAAGATATGCTTTATGCCTTCTTCCCATGATAACCTCCTTCTTTAAGGGTGTTTCTAAAATCACCCCTAAAATCACCCCTATTATTTGTAGGCAATCACCCCAAAGATGATTACAGCAAGTTTACTTCTTAATATGATGAAAAGGAATATGGTGGATTTTATTACTTATATTCTACCATTCCCAACCTAAAATTGGTTGGTTGATGCAAGGATTGTGGCCGGAAAAGGGGTAGGCACAGGCAAAGGAAGGCGAGGCGAAAGCATGAAAGATGAGCAGGTTCCCATGTTTACGGCAAAATGCCGTACCGAGCAGACGACGGGCGGTTTCCGGTTTACCTTCTTTTGTGCCATCTGCGGTGCTGGCTTCACTACGCCATTTATTCCAGGAAATGATCAAAAGCTTGCTCTGCGCTTGGCAGAACAGGAGGCACGGCTGCACTTCAACCGTTGTC
>JAAYHE010000067.1 GCA_012735505.1 Bacillota bacterium | reverse complement strand
GCTAAGAACTTACACACAGCTGTTGTCAAAACTTCCTACAGCGCCGACCTGATTAAACAAACAACCCAACAAATCATGACGGTGATGCAAAGCATCAACCGTCAGATGAATTTGCAGCAAGAAGCTACTGATAAGGCGTCGGCCATCATTGCCGAACTCGGTGCCTTTAGCCAAGAGGTAACGGCCTCGGTGAGCGAAGTCAGTATTAGTAGCCAGCAAAGCAGCGTCGCTCTTGAGCGCGGCAAGGAATCGGTACATAAGAGCATCGAATTTAACTCGCTGCAGTCAATGGTAGCAGAAAACGCTGCTGCTGTGGGGAAACTAGTTGAACAAGCCATGGCTATAGAAAAGTTTGTTGCTACTATTAAAGAGATTGCTAGTCAGACTAACTTATTGGCTTTAAACGCAGCCATTGAAGCTGCCCGTGCAGGTGCTGAAGGTCGCGGTTTTGCAGTCGTAGCCAATGAGGTTAAGAGTCTCGCTAATACAAGTGCCGAATCTGCCGTAGAGATCGGCAGATTATTGGATACTATTAAAGCTGAAGCTGATTTGACAATCCAGACCATGCAGGAAAGCGTCAACACCGTAGAAGAAGGCTGCCGCATGATTACGCACACTGGACAGACTCTGGACGAGATTATGAGCGCAGTAGCCGAAACTACTGCTATTGTGCAGGAAATCACGGCCGCAGTTAACCAGCAAGCTCAAAACAACGAACAGTTAATGATAGTAACAGAAAACATGAAGAGCGTTTTAGAGCAAGCCGCGTTCTATATTGAAACAGGCGCTTTCGAAACTGAACAGCAGCAAGCTTCCATGCAAACGCTGCTAAAAGTGACAAATGATCTGCGAGTCATCGAATCGGAACTACAAGGGGTACTAGAGCAACAAGCAGGCAAGTTACAGCTTGAGACTTATCACTATGGCTTACCCCAAGATCCAGTTACCCTAGACCCGGCCTATTCTACTGATGCCAACGCTAATAACGTCATCAACCTCATTTTTTCAGGCTTGCTACGACTTGACGAAGATGGTAAGCCGCAACCAGATATCGCCAACACCTGGCATCTCGACGACGACGGCCGCACCTATATCTTCAAGCTGCGCTCGGACGCCTATTTCCATCACGGACGGCGGGTGGAAGCGAGCGATGTTAAATACAGTTGGGAGCGCCTACTGGCTACTAGTAAGAATGCGCCCGCCCATCGCGGCTTGATGCAAAACGTACTAGGCGCCAAGGAATTTGCTGCGGGCACAGCCATAGAAGTTCGCGGTATCAAGATATTAGATTCTAACACTATCGCCGTTACCCTTAGCGAACCTAGCCTCATGTTCTTATATAACGTGGCCCATCATGGAGCTAGCATTGTTCCTAGAGAAATTGTGGAACGCCTGGGCCCGGATTTTGCCAAGAGACCCGTTGGTGCCGGCGCCTTTACGTTCGAACATTGGGAGCCCGGCAAAGAGATTTTGCTCGTGGCCAATGACCGCTACCATGCAGGCCGCCCTTATCTGGATAGAATCTTGCTACGCATCTATGATGGTGCCGATGCGCTAGAGGCTGCCTTTCTTGCAGGCGAAGTGGGGCATGCACGCCTTGAAGGCAAGGGCTATGAAAAGGCCATTAAAGACCCGGTACTCAAATCATTCGTTAAACCATTGCCGCCCTTAGACACCCAGTACTGCGGCCTGATGTGCCATAAGCCACCTTTTAACAACAAACTAGTGCGACAGGCTGCCAATCTTGCCATCGATCGCGAGACTTATTTGCGCCAAGTCCTCGGAAGGCATGCTGTTTTAAGCCATGGGCCCCTGCCACCATCTCTGCTGCCTCACGGCACTAAAGGATATACTTATGACCTTGCCAAAGCCAAAGAGCTCATGCGCCAGGCAGGTTATGCCAATGGCTACCCGGGAGAGGTTATCTTACACGTGCGAGCCAATAATCAAGAGCAGGCAAAACGCGCAGAATTTGTTGCCGACGCCATGGCGCAAATTGGGATCCGCGTGCGGGTGGTAGTCTTGCCTTGGGTAGAACTCATGAAGCAAGAGAACATGGATAGATGTCACATGTATCTGATGGCTGCTATCGGGGGACATGCTGAAGGTAAACGCTATCTTGATCAATGGTTTCATTCGCGCTTTATCGGCGCCAGCAACCATACCAAATATAACAACCCTGACTTTGATCGCCTGATCGACCAGGCGGAGGTGGTAGCTAACCCGGTGAAAAGAAGAGAGCTATACGTTAAAGCCCACCAGTTAGTGGTAGAAGATGCGCCCTGGATCTTCCTCTTCCATCCCATCTATTACATGGCTACGCAACCCAACGTTAAGGGGTTACGCTCCAACCCTGGCGGCACTGTTTACGCTCACAACATCTGGTTGAGCAACTACGCCGCTGAGGATAAACTAAAACATCAACAATAAGTATAAAACGCCTACTGGAAACGAAAACAGTAGGCGTTCGTCGTTCATAAGCAAACCTATAAGCCGAGTTCTGTACCTCTTGCGAGGCGGCAATCATCTATCTGGGATACT
>JAAYHE010000066.1 GCA_012735505.1 Bacillota bacterium | reverse complement strand
GAAAGGCTAACGCCGGGCGAGGTGCAAGTCGAGCATGTGGGTCCCCTTTACCTCGATGAGAACTTGATGAAAACTCCATCGGTTGCACTCGGACAAACCACCCGCGAGCTAGTGCGTATGGGGAAGTTAGCCCTATCTATGTTAGAAGAAGTTCACACTGCTTTCACCCAGAGCAATACCGAAGGCTTAGAAGCTACTTTGAAAACAGAAGCGACTATTAACCGACTGGAGCATGCGGTTGTTGATTATCTGGCACGCCTTTCCCGAGAATCGTTGAGCAGCGAACAGTCCGACCGTTTAGCAGCCCTTCTCAGCATGTCAAGTGATATCGAGCGCATCGGGGATCTGGCGGAAAACATCGGCGAGCTGGCTGAATACCGGGCTGAACATCGCTTACCTTTTTCGGACGAGGCAGTCAATGAGTTAGAGGGTATGTTCCAAAAAGTCCACGGTTTAGTGAAGGATGCCATTAACTTACTGGAAACGAACAAGGTGCAGCAGGCTGCAGATTTGCTAGCCCGTGAAAGTGAAATCGATCAGATTGAAAAGGATTTGCGGCTACAACATATCCATCGCCTTAACGCCGGCACCTGCTTCCCAGCATCAGGGATACTTTTCCTAGACGTAGTGTCTAACCTAGAACGTATTGCCGACCACGCAGCTAATATTACCGAAGCAGTCGCACACATTGATTCCGATGAAAACCAATAGACAAATTAAATGTTTAATGCCCCTTGCTTAACCCATAAGCGAGGGGCATTTTGTTTGCAGGAGAATCATTAGGTATAAAGAACTGATTGCTATTGGAAAAGTTAACGGGAGGTGGGAAACAATGCAGAGAACATACTCCAGCATTTATGCTTTGATCATGCTCTCAATCATCATTACTGTATTTTTTCTCGCAATCATGCCCGACCAGGTGCCTATGCACTATAATGCCCTCGGCCAGATTGATCGCATTGGCAGTAAGTATGAAAACCTTGTATTTCCGCTAGTCGTCTTCTTGTCGGGAGCTTTGTTCTTAGCACTTGCGAGGTATTTTAGAAAGAAGAATGAACCCGAAAACGAGCAGGTCATACTTCGCTCGGGGATAGCAATGCTCGTGTTGTTCAATGTACTTTTCGGATATTTCATGTGGAAGGCTACCAGCTATACACCCGAGGCAGAGCTAGATACCACTGCTGAGGGCATCTATCAAATTGGTTCCCTTGGTTTGGGGGCTGCTCTCATCGCGCTGGCGAGCCTGATGCCCAAAACCAGCATCAATAGCGTGGTCGGGCTCCGCACCGGGTGGAGCATGAAAAACGAGCGGGTATGGCAACGCTCCCAAAGGTTCGGGGGAATTGCCATGGCCATCTGTGGTCTAGCCGTAATTATCAGCGGGCTATTTATAAAAGGGGTAGCCGGCATGCTTGTTGGGCTGGGCTTGCTGTTGGTGACGGCCCTGATATGTGTTTTGGCTTCCTACCGAATATATGTAGCCGATAAGAACAATCACAATAAACCGTAGGGGTTCGCCAGCTAAGAGTGTAACATACTACACGCTACTCAACCTATCAATAGCCTCTTGCTTGGACGATACAAAGAAGATATCTTCCCCTCTGTTGCTTTCATACATGAACTCTTTTAACGGCTTGCTTGTGTAAGCTGAAAAGTCACCCACAATCGCTAGCTTAAAGTGGTAATTGATAAATTTCTGCAGAACTTCGCCAGCAATTCCTGTGCTTAAGACAAAGAACTCTTTAGCAAACGCGTCTTTGTTTATGACGATGGAACGGCTGTCTGTTTCATAGTTCACCGACATCATAAGGTCTAGTGCTGTTTGCCCATCAGAAATACAAACCTTATCGCTGTTTACGAGAGCAATTTTAGTTCCGTTGACCGTGATTGTTTCTATTTTCACGACTTCATTCATCTCCTCACAATCTTATGTTCCTACCAATAGCAGCTTAACCGCTGCCCGCTTCTGCCTGATCACTAATCAGACAGAAGCGAGATCATTTTGCAAGAAAACAATACATCAAAACTTTCCCAATAACAAGAAGGAAAAATGCTTCGTTAGGCGAAGAAGTACTTATCTCAATGAATAGGAGGGAACAAGTTGGACGAGAAAAAAATAATGGAAGAATTACAGCTAATGAAGAGTCAGATGCAATTCCAGCTAGCAGCCATGGATAAAGCCATCGACGATGTCCTATGGTTCCATTGGCTCGGCTCAGTGGCCGAGATCGATAAGGTCAGGTTGATAGGCCCACCCCCCAAGAACACTAGAGCCCAGTCACCGCAGAACCGGGGGAATCCGGTAGTATTCCGAGCCTATACCTTCATTCCTAAGCATATTGATCGCAACAAAAAGCATCCCCTACTGGTGTATGTGCATGGCGGTGTCCACTCTAACTTTTCTAGCAAGGGCAACCACAGGATTGTAGCTGAAATTCTAGAACAAGGCTACATCGTGATAGCTCCCGAATACCGGGGCAGCACTGGCTACGGCGCAGGCTTCCAGAGGCTCATTGACTACGGTGGCCTAGAAATTGAAGATACCTTTGCCGCCCGCAATTGGGCAGTAGAGAATATTGACCTAGTTGATCCTGAGCGCGTTGGTATTATTGGCTGGAGCCATGGCGGTCTGCATGCACTAATGAACATCTTCTTCCACCCAGAAGCCTACCAGGCAGCTTATGCCGGAGTCCCAGTCAGTGACCTAGTGGCGCGTATGGGTTATAAGGGACCACACTATCAGCGACTATTCTCAGCTGATTACCATATCGGCAAGACTGCTTACGAAGATCCTAAGGAATACAAACTGCGCTCGCCGGCCTGGCACGCAGATAAGCTACAGACCCCGCTGCTGATTCACACCACCACCAACGACGAAGATGTCAATGTGTTAGAAGTAGAGCATCTAATTGCTGCCCTGAAAGCAGCTGGCAAAGAGTTTGAGTACAAGATCTACGAAGATGCGCCTGGTGGGCACGTGTTCAACCGCATCGACACAAAACTTGCCCAGGAGTCTCGCCAGGAGATCTGGCGCTTCCTCAATAGATACCTACACCCCGATTTTCCTATCGACTAAACAGCCGCATAAAATGCAACAGCGCCTGCCCCTTGCGAGCGGCGCTGTTTTTTTCTTTAACTTCTTTGCTAGCGGGCAGGACAGCTGAAAGGATGTTGGTAGTGACCGCAACGTGGGCACTGGCGGCAAAGGTTAATCGGCGCTAAGGTGTGGCCTAGGGCCTTACTAGCCCACAGGGGATCTGCTAAGAGGCCTTTGCCTACAGCTACTAGGTCCACCAGACCCGCCTCGAGCGCCGCCTGTGCTTGTTCTGGGCGAATGATGCCGCCCACACCGATCACCGGCACGTCCACAGCCGCTCTTATTTCTCTTGCTAAAACCATGGTTGGCGACCATCCTTCTGCCCCAGCAGCCGCTGTGACAGGAGCTCCTCCCACCCCAGACGAAACATGCAACAGTTTGATGCCCGCCTCCACCAGCCACTGGGCAACTTGCTGCCCTTCTTCCAGCGTTAAACCACCAGGCACACCGTCGGCGGCACCAAAACGCATATAGACTAGACAGCTCTCGCCCACCGCTGCCTGCACCTTATCTAAAACTTCCAGAGCGAAGCGAGCGCGATTAGCAAGGGAGCCGCCATATTCATCGTCCCGTAAATTTAGAGCCGGGGATAAAAACTGGCTCAGCAAATAGCCATGGGCGCCATGGAGCTCAATAGCCTGAAAACCGGCTTGCATTACGCGCTTAGCTGCTGCTACAAAATCATCTTGCACCCGCATGATGTCATCCTTCGTCATCGCCTGTGGGACCACTTGTCCCCGCCCTCGCGCCGAAGGCGCTAGGGGCCTCAAACCGTGAGTGTTTTTCAAATTGGTCTGCCCGCCAGCGTGGTGCAACTGAATAGCAGCTACTGCGCCAGACTCACGAATCACTGCTGCTAGCTTGGTTAAGCCCGGTAAATGATCATCGCTGAATGCTCCAATCTGCCTTGCGGCCAGGCGCCCTTCTGGCGAAACAGCTGTGGCTTCCACCACTACTAACCCCACATCTCGAAAACCGCCGTAATGTCCTAACTGATAAGCGGTCACCCTGCCGTCGGGCTCAGCCGCCCAGGTAACCATGGGTGGCAAGACAATACGGTTTGGTAACAGCCAATTTTTAATAGTTATCTGCTCGGCAAATAGCAAGTCCCATCACCTCGGTAGTTATTGCTGGCCCTTTGCGTTTGCTTATAGCCGGCTGGCCTTCATCCTATGGTAAGCCCAAACCCCCAGTTCCACGACAAGACCGAGGGCAAATCCCGCCAATAGCAGGAAAGTGTAACTTAGCAAGCCAACAATGTCGCCCCAGCCGTCGATTTCAGCAAAATTGCTAAGCATGATAACTAGCCCTAGAACTAATCCTAGAATGGTAATTGGCGGTAGCCAGCGAGCCCCCAGCCAACCTGCACCACCGATTATTAGCCCGATCGCTAAGCTAAAGAGGGCAAGCGCAGGGTATTTAGGGTTCGCGTGCGGCAGAAGCAACTGGGCACCGACACTAATGGCAACAAACTGTCCCAGCCCAATTATCCCGCTAATCAGCCACCAAATGTTATGTCTCGGTTTAGGCAACCATCGCATGTGCCCCACCCCTTCCCAAGTTTGACTCAATTATACTATGGTAACTGAACCATAGGACGGATTTGCTTATGGAAAAATCTGGGGGGGGATTTGTCCATACTCTATCGCAGTGCGCTGTAAGTCTCGCCTCTCGCTACATTAATCAGTCGATCAGATGCAGTTTTGTCTGGCGCCCTGCTAGGAAAATCACTCGCCCCTCGTGCATCAGGACGTCTTGTTCAAGGGCAATACGCACTTCCTGCCCTTCCCATTCGGGCACTGCCTGCACAATGTTTAACTCCATGGCATGGCAAGTGTCATTATATAAGGGGTAATCTCCTCTGCCAGGCACACCCTCTTGGGCATCCCACAGCCCTATAGTGGGGCCAGCACCATGGCCATGATAACCGATAGGGTGGGTGTAAATGCTGGCCTTGATACCCGCTGCAGCAGCAGTAGTCAAGGCTTGCCGTAAAATCTCGTTGCCAGTGCGTCCCACTTGCATCGCTTCTGCCAAAATATCTTGCAGTTTATTGGCTGTAGCAAAGGCAGCATGCAGCCCGGCCGGTGCATCCGATTCATCCACTTTCAGCACATAGGCCTGTTGTTGGGTGTCGGTCGCTAAGCCCAGGTAATGTAATCCAAAATCGCAATGCAACAGGTCTCCAGGCATAATGGTGGTCGTGGCCAGCAGTTGCTTTTGCCCCTGACGTTGAATACTGACGCTAGGCTGAAACCAGCAGGTAAGACCTAAATCGTGGGTACGCTGCCTTAACCACCAGACGACATCTTCTGGGCTGGTAACGCCGGGATGGATGACGCGATTAGAGAATGCTTCTTGCACTAGGGCGTGAGCAATCTGCACTATACCTTTATAGGCTGCGATTTCTGGCTCGCTCCGCCGTTCTAACCAAGCGATAGAAGCCAATTCGGCACTACAAAGGCGCTGGCTTAGATCAGGCCCTAAGGCTTGCACCAGCTGCTGGTAAAGAGAATGGCTTAGTCCATCACCTAAGGCAAAATCATCTCCGACATTAATGCCAATTCTTTGCGGATCTCTTTCGCGAATCAGTCGTGCCAAGGCATCCCATTGTCCCTCGTGCTGAGGGTCCCAAGCAGAGATGTAAAAGGGAGGGATGTTGTAGCGCGATACAGTCAGTTTCTCCAATGTATCATCTGGGCTAAGAAAGAAGGCAAGCATTGTCAGGCGGCGGGCGGAAAGCATGGTAGCAGGCAGAAAACTAGGCAGCAAGGGGTCTTCATTATACTCGCGACCAATGATCAGCCAAGCATCAAGCTTATGCCGCCGCATAATCTCAGGCATGATAACCTCTAACCGATGTTCCAGCCAGGCATCCCTAATAGCAGCTTGCTGACGCAAAGGTAGAATTTTGTACACATAGTCTGCAGAACTGCCCACACTAACGAGCGGCGCACTAAATTTGCTCATCATCCGGCATCCTCCTTACGAGTGTTCTCTACTGTCCCCATTCTCTTATTGTAGTTATATTCCTCCAACGCCCACCACTTCTACTGACAATCACTAAATCCTCGCAGCCCGTCTGCGCTAAGGGAAGCTCGCGCGTCATGCTAGTAAGTCATAGATCGCACCAGTCGTCGCGGTCACGCTCACCCGCTCGTCTGCCACTAGCTGTGCGCATCATCCTCATGTGTGCCTCTTTCTCCGTACGTGTGTCCGGCCTGGGGCAACTGCTTGGGCCCTAGAGCAGGTTCCAACGGGCTACGTAGTAACCCCAGGCCTGTATGTTTTCGCTGTCTTGCACAAGCGGCGGTGCGTGTCATCCGTAAAGCGCATGGGAGCAATAAATCAAACGAACGCCACTATTTATGCCCTTGACAGCCAACCGTATTACTGCCATAATACAGATACAAACTGTATTATGCAGATGATACGGTTTCAATTCTTGAGGGGGGAGGCCATGGTTTCTTTTGAGCACTTCACCATAGAAGACGGCATTCCTATCTATCTGCAAATAGCGAGGCATATCAAACAGGGTGTTGTCGCCAGAGGTATCCAGGATGGAGACGAAATGCCATCGCGGCGTATGCTTTCGGCCCTTTTGGGCGTCAACCCCAATACTGTGCAAAAGGCCTACCGCTTGCTGGAGGAAGAAGGCATCATCGAATCTCGGGCAGGCGCTATTAGTTACGTTACCCTTACCGAGACCAAGATTGAGCAGGTTCGAAAAGAACTGTTGGAAAATGACACCCAGTCATTCGTTAATGCTATGCAGAAAATGGGAGTGTCCAAGGGAGAGGCACTTTCCCTCATTGAACGGCTATGGAAGTAAGTGGCACGAAAGGGGGTCGGAGAATGCGACAAGGTGTATCTGTGCTGATGCTGGCGGCTGGCAGCACCTTGAAAAAACTCTTAGGGTTGTTCGTGATTATGGCTGCCGCCCAGAGCACGTTATTTTATTTTGCCCTGCAAAAATCTTTAGACGGAGAGCCGGTTGGTTTGGAACAGCTGATCAGTCAAAGTCGCATGGCCATTGTTGCAGGAGTAGGTTTTCTGCTGCTCTGCGCCTTGCTCAGCCTGACTGCTTGTGAGATCGGAGGCAGCAAGTTGCGCTATACCATGCACAGGCTATCCATACCGGAAAGAACTACTGTACTCTTGTGGGCGGGTCACAATGCGGTCTGTTTCTTTCTCTTTTGGATAGTGCAGTTAGGAATCGCTTTCCTCCTATGCCGCCTGTATGTAACTGAGATGGGCGGGAGCGCTTATGTGAGCAAACAAACTATTTTGCTTGCCTTCTATCGCAATAGTTTTCTGCACAGCCTCTTGCCTCTGGCTGAGACTAGCCGTTATATCCGTAACGGTATCTTAGCTATCTGCTTAGGCATCTGTGCTGCCTGCTTCTCTTTTCGCCAGAGACACGATAAGAAAGGCATTGCTGTGGTAGTGCTAGCGGCCCTCACCGTCGTCAGTTTTTCGCAGGCGATGGGCAGTCTGGCTATCGATATATTCCTTAGCCTGGTGGCGCTGAGTATCGCCGCCGGTGCGCTCATCGGAGTTTGGAGGGTAGGTAGCTATGAAAACGAGCTTTGAGGATACCCTTGCACGTCATGTCCCACCCGGCGTAGATGGTAAGCGCGAACTAATATGGCTAGCCGTGGGGGGTGCCCTCTGCCTACTTTACAGTTTAAGCTTCTTTATCGTTTATCTAAATCATTACCAAGCTCTTTTCGTTTGGGACGGCACAGCAAGAGTATTAAACACTGAGGCAGTCATGCCAGATTTCATAGCCTTACTAGGGAACAGCTTAACTGGTTTTCTTATTCTAGCACTCTGTCTACCAGCCCTCATCTTCTACCACTATGCCTATCACTATCGGGACAGTATGAGCATCTATCTGATGAAACGACTACCTGATCGCTGGGAGCTGCACCGCCGGTGCATCAGCCTGCCCTTTTGCGGCATCTTAGCTTGTTGTGGCGCTGCTTTTATCTTGTTACTCGTCTACTTCGGTGTCTACATGCTGTTAACACCGTCGGCTTGTCTGGCGCCTGATCAGTGGCAGAAAATATGGATTGCCTTTTTGGGGGTGGTAAAATGATCGAGGTAAGAAACGTGAGCAAATCCTTCGGCGGCAAAAAAGCCCTGGATTCCATCAATTTAACATTGCCCCAGGGGCAGATTGTCGGCCTCTTTGGCGAAAACGGCGCTGGCAAAAGCACGCTAATGAAGTGCATCCTTGGCTTCCTCCGTTTTTCTGGGGAAATTACTCTAGATGGTGAGCCTATTTCCAGCCGCAATATTGCCCGCTTGTCCTTCGCTACCAATGAACATTCCTTTTTTCCTAACCTAACCGCTCAAGCCCATATGGAGTTTTACCAGCTGCACTTTCCTAAGTTTAACGAAAAGCGCTTTCGGGGGTTAATGGAGTTTTTCGAACTACCGGCCAACAAAGCCCTGCGCCACTTTTCCACCGGACAGAAAAACCAATTCGAAGTAATCTTGTCTCTCTGCCAAGGTGCAGATTATATCCTGATGGATGAACCCTTTGCCGGCAGCGATGTGTTCAACCGCGAAGATTTCTATAAGGTTCTTTTAGGCATTCTAGAGCCAACAGAAACCGTGCTTTTAGCCACGCATCTTCTCGAAGAGGTAGAACATTTCATTGGCCGCGCGATACTTATCCGCCGAGGAAGAATCGTTGGCGATATTTCTATGCTAGAGCTAGAGGAATCGGGGCGCAAGCTAATAGATTATGTCAAGGAAACCTATCACTATCAGGCCGACCGGGTCAGCAAAGCATTGAACGAATTGACCGGTGAGCAATAAGGAGGGGGAAGCGTGCGTAAGAGTTTAATCGTCATAATCTTATTGTTTATCCTAGCCGCGGCTTCCCTAGGATATATACATGAGTTTGTAGATAAAGACAAAGACACCATTACCTTTAAAGAAACGGTTCTCTATGGCGATAAATTGGCCGCGGAAGGTATTGTTGTAAACTTAAACTTACACTGCAACAATCATCTTTTCTGGGATACCACCTACCTGGTCGGGGAAGAACCGGCAGTCAGCACAGATTTTCTCTTTTCGCAGATCCGAAAAACAACACCGGCAACAGAACCGCCTTTCGCCCTCTATCTAGATTCGTTAAACAACTTTAGTGCGTCAGGCTGGATAGATATGGCAGATGAAATCGCCCCCATTCAAGACGTAGCTGGCCGCACCGGACCGGGAGAAAAACGCGAGGAAGTGGTATACGTCAAAGATTATTATGACTTTTACCCTATACAAGTCGGCTTCAGACCGTTTAGATCTGCTGTTCCCGACGACACAAAGCAGATTTTTGCCGACTTCCTGCGCATACCCGTCCACCCGGATCATAAGGTGGAAATACAGGTGGAAAAGGACGCCGCTGGTAGGGTGCGCGGGATCCGTCTGTCATCGCTGCGAGACATCAGGGTTCATTTTTACGCCTTAAGTGCCAGCACAGAAACCGGCTGCTTTTTCACTCTTGCGCTTAGCTCCATCGGAGGCGAGCTGCTAGACACCAGTTACATTCCAGGCGGTTACGGGATCTATCATTTCCCTCTAACTGACGGGGGCAAGAAGGTGCCTGATTTGACTACAGACGATTTAAGAACAGTTTTTCCTGTGGACGCTGACAAGGAAAGAATTGTTACCCTACAAACCACTGATGATAAAAAACGGCTTCTCGTACTGACTGTTACAGAAGAAGCCTATCTATTGCGGGTAATTGATACGGCAACTTATGAACAGCTACAAGAACTAAAGGTCTTACCGGTTAGCCAGATTGCCGACCCTCTCCTTCGAGGTTTTTACGTCTATGACGATCTTATCTTACCCATGCTGAATAACGGCCAATTTGCCCTGTTAGCCCTAAATACCGAAGGCAATTATGAAGTACGTCTCACCGGAGATTTCCACCAACATGCAAAGTTTAGCGACTTTATTTTTAATCAGCCTGCCATTGATTACGACGGCGAGAAGTTAGCGGTAGCCGTTCTGCAAAGTGGCGATTATGGCGCTCACAATAACTTTTATCTCGCTGTCTACGACAGCACCGGCCTCAGATATGCAGGACATTATGAGCACAGCCTAGGAAAAGATCCGATGAAAGATTATTCCCTCCTCTGCCAACCAGTACGCGGAACCCCCCTGACCGTGACATGGGGAGGATAAGTGATGGGAGAGGCCCGGCGCACAGATACAAATGAGAGCGGAGGCGACGAAGATGAGAAAGGCCCTCGTTAGTGGCGGTATTATCCTTATCGTTCTGGCACTGGCATGCTTAGCACGGAAAACGCATCTACAATCATCTCTGGCTAAGGTAGTGGCCGCACTGCAGGCCGAGTCGATGCCCGCCACCTACAAACCAGCAGCAGACAGCGAGTTCTTGGCAGGGAAGCGATACTGGTTTACCCTAGAAAATGGAGAACATTTTTCTGTTCATGTTTACAGGAATAGTAAGCAGGCCCAAGAAGACGCCTCCTATGTGGATGGTGGCGGTTGTTCTTACACTAGACCCGGAAGGGCAGTAAATGTTAGCTGGGCAGGGCTTCCCCATTTGTTCTTAAAGGATAATATAATCGTCTTATACGTAGGGGAAAATGCGGAAATGCTGGCAACACTAAAAAGCGTCTTTGGGGAACAGTTTGCCGGTTACAGCGAATAGCCCTAACCGGGAACCCGAACTGCCCTTTCTGCTATGAGGTGATCATCTTGCTAGAGAAATTTATCAGTCTGGTGGCGGCCATGGAGCCCCAGGGCAAGCTCCTGCAGGTGCAACCCCTTACCGGTGGAGTATCGGCCGAGACTACCGCCCTCACAATCCAGGACAGCAAAGGCCAAATTATCAAATTGGTGGTTCGCTGCCACGGGCAGCGGGATTTGGAACGTAACCCCCACATTGCGAGTGACGAATTTCGCTTGTTGAACTATCTCTACTCTGCCGGCCTGCCCGTGCCTCGTCCTCATTTTGTTGATCAAGGCGGGATGTATCTTTCCCGCCCTTGTCTTGTATGTTCCTATATACCCGGCAGTACCCTAACGACTCCCAGCAGTCTGCCCTCTTACCTGAAACAAATGGCAGACACCCTAGCCTGTATCCATAGGCTTTCCATTGGGAAACTCGGCTTTTTACCCCAGCAAGAAGAACATATTGCCGCTTGGCTCAGCCAGCCGATAGAGCCGCTTGGCAACGGGCTAGCGGATGAAGGGCGCCTCATCTTACAGGCCACCTGGCCCTGGAAGCAAAATAACAGCAGCGTCTTACTCCACGGCGACTATTGGCCGGGGAACATCCTCTGGCAAAACGAGCGGCTGGTAGGCGTTGTTGATTGGGAGGACGCAAGTTTGGGCGACCCTTTGGCCGATCTGGCGTCAACCCGCTTAGAGCTCCTCTGGGCCTTTGGCCAGCAAGCAATGGAGCAATTCACCGCCCTTTATTCCCTAGCCCATCCCCTTGATACCGGCAACCTGGCCTACTACGATTTATTTGCTGCCCTAGAGGTTGCTCCCAAAATTGAAAACTGGGGATTAGCAGCAGCTACCCGCAGGGCCATGGAGGACAAACTCTACTCCTTCGCCGCAGCTGCTTTGGCTGTAATAACAAGCTAGAAAATACCGCGTCTGCTTGCCCGGGCGCGGTATTTTTCTCGTAGCTCGTCACTTTGCATCCTCTCTCCACTGTTCAAACCGCAAATACGCCCCGCCAGCCTCCTTAGCATATACATAATAGTGCCATGTAAATTAACAGAATGGAGGATGAGCGTGGCTAAAGTTCTACTGTCGGGCAACGAAGCCATTGCCCGAGGCGCTTATGAGCATGGTGTCTTAGTAGCTAGTGCCTACCCCGGCACGCCCAGCACCGAGATTCTCGAGAACATTGCCAATTATAAAGAAATCAAGGCCCAATGGTCACCCAACGAAAAGGTGGCGCTAGAAGTCGCCATTGGTGCCTCTATCGCCGGTGCCCGAGCCCTCTGCGCCATGAAGCACGTGGGTGTAAATGTTGCCGCCGACCCCCTCTTTACCCTCTCCTACACCGGTATCAACGGCGGCCTCGTATTAGTGTCAGCCGACGACCCCGGCATGCATAGCTCACAAAATGAACAAGACAACCGGATCTACGCTCGGTTTGCGAAAATCGGTTTGCTCGAGCCGAGTGACAGCCAAGAAGCAAAAGACATGGTAGGACACGCCCTCGAGATTAGCGAACGCTTCGATGTTCCTATAATGTTGCGAACTACCACCCGCATTTCCCACTCTAAGAGCCTGGTAAAGCTGGGAAACTCGGCTCCCCGCCCTCTCAAGGATTACGTAAAGAACCCGCGCAAGTATGTAGCTGTGCCAGCTAATGCCAAGGTGCGCCACAAGTTCGTCGAACAGCGCCTACAAGCAATGGCGGCCTTCAGCGAAACCACCGAGCTCAACCGTATCGAATGGGGCGACAAAAAAATCGGCGTCGTTACCAGCGGCATTGTGTATCAATACGTAAAGGAAGCCTTGCCCGAGGCATCGGTGCTGAAGCTAGGCTACACCAACCCACTGCCACTACAAAAGATTGCTGATTTTGCCGCCGCCGTAAAAGAACTGTGGGTTATAGAAGAATTAGAGCCTTTTCTGGAGGAACAAATTCGAGCAGCCAAGATTCGCGTACACGGTGGTAAGGCCCAGTTTTCCAATATCGGCGAATATACCCCGAGCATAATTCGCGCTGCTGTGATCGGTGCCAGTACCGCTACCCAAGCGCCTGCCGCTGCTCCCATTCGTCCGCCGGTGCTATGCCCAGGTTGCCCCCACCGTGGCGTCTTTTATGTGTTACGGACCACCCGCAAGCTCGTTACCGGCGATATCGGCTGCTACACCCTAGGGGCTTTGCCACCCTTAGAAGCTATCGATACTACCATCTGCATGGGGGCTAGTATTCCGACCGCCCTAGGCATGGAAAAGGCACGCCCCGAGCAAGCCGAGCAGACAGTTGCCGTCATCGGTGACTCTACCTTCCTCCACTCGGGTATTACCGGCCTGATCGACACCGTCTACAACCGAGGTACCACGACCGTCATCATCCTGGATAACAGCACTACAGCTATGACGGGCCACCAACACCACGCAGCCAGCGGCCAAACTTTACAGGGTGAAGCTACTTCCCGGATAGACTTCGAAGCCCTCTGCCGGGCTGTGGGTGTCGAACGGGTGCGGACAGTTGATCCTAACGACCTTACCGCTCTTGCACAAGCTATCAACCAAGAGACTGCCGTACGCCAGCCCTCGGTAATAATCGCCCGTCGCCCTTGCGCCCTCATTGTGGAGCAGACAGAACCCCGCCTGTGCGTGCTAGCGGAGGCTTGCACCGGCTGTCGCATGTGTAT
>JAAYHE010000065.1 GCA_012735505.1 Bacillota bacterium | reverse complement strand
GGCTGAAAGCCTATTCTCGGATGGGCCAAAGCTCGATATAGCTTAACAAAACACCATAGTTCGTATAACTGGTCGGTGCGTTTCCACTGGTAGGAATAAGCATCATCTAAAGCAATCTCGATAGTTTCGGCGCGCAGCCGCCGATACAGCCGGTAAAGGGCACTATAGCGCACGTCGAAAGACAAGGCCTGGGGGTGCTGCAAAGGCAAGGTGCTCCCCACACTGTTATACCAAGGGGCTTGTTGTACAAGCTCTATGGCCTTCGTCATTTTGGTAGCGGCATCGGCATATTCGTGCAAGACAGTGAGCAGTTTTTGTTTTTCGCGCCGTTCAGCTGCAGCTATCGGCTGCATTTCCATCTCCTGCAATTCGTCGATTTGACGTTGAATGAATTCTATATAGTCGTCTATTGCTGTTTTAAACTCCCCTAAACAACTAGAAACTACGCGCAATATGTGCTTAACCCAACGGTTTTCGGGCAAGTCGTAGTCAACTTCTGGCACTGGTGTCAACATGCTTTCTGTTGCATCAGGCCGCACCATGCGATACTGGACCGCCTTATCGTCAAATTCGCGCACCCGGTAATAGGGAATCAACTGGTAGCTTTTGCGTACCCGATGGTTGGCACGCCGCAACAAATCGTTGAGTGCCGACATCACCGAAGGGAAGTGTTGCCTGATGACGATGAAGCGATGCAACAACTCCACGGGCATGGTGCTGTGGAGGTCTCCCCCAATGCCGGTGCTTTGCCGGATTAGGTCGAGTGCCAAATTGTGAAGCTCATCGGTAAGTTCCTGTCGCATGACTTCCCATTGGGCATTAGTCAAACGTTTGGGCTCTACTTGGAAAGGTGCAAAATAATGCTCTCCGTGTAGCACTACCTCTATCCAGTAATAGCCGGGAATGAGGGGGAAATCTTCGTAAGAAAACAGCCGTATGGGGCGCGGCCCCGGCGACAAGTAGGCCTCACCGCTGCTGTCTTCTGCTAAGCGCTCCTGCGGCAAAGTTTCCAAGCCGTCCATATAGAGGCGGGCGTCGGGATCACTGCAAGTAAACAGGATAGCTAAATCAGTATTTTCCTTAATGGTTACCGTCGCTTGCAGGGTGCCATCGAGGCGAGCCTGATCATAAAAACGAGTAACAGGAAGGGTAATCGGCCCAGAGATTAGGGCTAGTTGAAAGGGCGGGTTAGACTGTATAGCCATAGAACTTCAACTCTTTGGCCTTCTGCTTTAGCACACTGCGTGCTGCTGTAAATTGAGATACATCGCTATATTCGTCTAATAGAGCTAACATTGGGCTATCGATTAAACCTTGCCTCTCGGGGCGATAGGTGCCGATCAGAGGCCGCAGCTGGTCTTCCTGCCCTCGCAACTTGGTAAACACCCGCTGTACGATTTGCCGGTCAAAAGCCTCACCCCGTGTTAGCACCCGGGTCGCTGGCAAATTGGCCATAAAGGCATTGATCTGGCGCACTACGCGGTAACCGATTCCTAAGTTACTACTTGCTTGCTGTAATAACTGGTGCATCTGGGTAATAAGAGCCAGTTCGCGGTCGGTTAAGGTAATTGTCTGCGTATCTGCTATAAAAGAATGATATTGAGCCAGCGACATTTCAGGCCTAAAATCTTGTTTTCGTTTACGTTCTTCACTCAAACCTTTAAGCTGGGCAAAGGGTAACACTTTCAGAGTGATCACATTGGCGCGGTCGAGCACCTTATCGGAAAAATGATAAGTGGATTCGTCTAAATTCACTGTGCCGACAAAAAGCACGTTATCGCCGATGGAAATCGACGGCGGATAATAGGCTGAATTATATAGGCGTGGTAACAGTTCTTCGTTATAGAGGCGCAAACGGCGGCGTGCCGGATCCATTTCCAGAACGGAAAGGAACTGGGAAAAATAGTGTTCTACGCGGGCCAAGTTCATCTCGTCGAAGCAAACTAAGTAAAGACGGTCTTTATTGGCATTAGCCTGGATTAAAGTGTTTACTAAACCAGAATCCCCAGGCCGATAGACCATGTTTACCGAATCGACATAGCCCAACAGATCAGCATCATCGGTCCAGGCAGGGCGCACCGGAATGATGCTCAATTGCTCGTCGTCCATACCTAAAGTTCGGCCGTAGATCTGCACCAACTTGGTCTTTCCCGTGCCGCTCATGCCCGAAAGGATGATTAGCCCGCCAGTTTTCATGGCCGTATGGAAGTTTACCAGATCGGCTTCATCATACAGCAAACCATGCTCCCTCGCTGTTCGAGCTAGAAGCTGCAGAAACTCTATTTCCTCAGGACTGGTTTCGTTCACCGGATCTTCGGCTTGCTCGAGGGTGACAATGCTGGTCGTTAAAGTCTGGCCTGTCTCTAGCTCGGGCAACAGCGATTCGGTTGGCGGGATATATAGGGGCTGGATAGCCAACTGTTCTAGCATAGCCTGGTAGGCTTCATAACCCACGAAGGCTAAAGTTGGGTCGTTAGGGACTTCAAAAAAATCGTTTTCCCATTCGGGTTTGAAATCTAACACTCGCAGTTGATTATGCCAAAACTGAAAGCCGCCAAAACCATAACGATGTCTGACAAATTCACCAACAACTTTATAGGTTAAACTTTCATCATCGCGCCAGAGAATACAGGTTGGTGTGTCGGTGGAGTCGGTTGAAACATAAGGTATTTTCCCTATGAACTGGTTTTTGCTGAGCTTATCCATGAATTCTGGGAACTCTAGGCCGTGTTCACTGCTACTAAACACGGGCAGGGGAACATAGGCAGCATCATCGTGATGGGCAAGGGGTACATTCACTAAGCGAACATCAGCAATGTTATAATACTCACCGCGGATAAAAGGTCTAAATACTACTAAATAATCCCTTAAGAACTCTCGTAAAGACTGGGCACGTTCTACAATATCGGCGAAATAGTCTTCTACATAGCCATATCGTTCCAAATCGGTGCTATATCCGGTAAATAATTTCACATTAGGAAAACTGTCTGGGGCTTGTGATATAAGACGAATAGAAAACTGGACTACATTTTGTCGATTAACAAAAACAGCCATCTTGCCACCGGTGCGTGAGTAGACGAATTCATCGTCTGCCAACACACCTACAAGATCGACATCCCACTTTTTATACACCGTATTACACCCCCTGGCCTAGGTTATGCATAAATTCCTCATAGGTAGAAAAACAGACTAATCGGTCTGTGGCCACCATCTGGCGTAAGCGCCGCTGCAGAGGAAGGGGAGTAGCATAGGTTAGTAGCCAAACTTGGTCTACATCGCTCAGCCGGGCAGCTACCTGCTCACTTTGCAGTTCTTTCGGGGCAATATGCACTAAATAATATCCCCCACATTCTGTTGGCGGCATATTGATGGGTTGCAGGTTACCAACCACGGCTACTTGCTTAGGTTGCGGCAGTACCTCCCAGGTATATGGAAGCGTTTCTTCGGGCGGAAGGCTTGAAACGGTTGTATCGGCAACATCGGTTTGCTGCTGCGCCAGCAGGACATCGCCTTCAGCCAGGCGCTGCTGTAGCTGGGCTATTTCTTTTTTCTGTTCCTCTATTATTTCAGCCTGTTGGGCCAGCTGTTCATCCCGCTCTCGCACTGCCGCCTCCCGCTCGGCTAGCTGTTTGGTTAGCTGCTCCCGCTCGTTCTTCCATTTTCGCTGGGCGCGAGCCAAACCGGCTTTTTCCTTAGCAACCGCCTCCGCCAGCTTCTTCCTCCTCTTTTCCAGGCTCTTGATCTGGGCTTCCAATTCTGCAATTTTCTCTTGACACTCGTCTAAGGCAACCTGCTTAGAGCTTTCCTGTTCACTGTCTGCGTCAGCTTGCTCTCGGGCAGACAGCCATTGCTCGAGCAGGCCAGATTCTTCCCATTGATCGTAGAGGCAGGTTGCTAGCTCTACTGCTTCGGCCTCGGGGCTTGAGAGCAAAGACAAAAAAACCTGGGGCGGCGCCCACTTGTCGGGGACCTGCTCCATCAATTCTTCTTCCGTTAATTCTCGTATTTCTGCTAGTTCACTCTCTTGCACAATAGCATCGATAGCCGGGCCGAGCCCCAAGAACATCTTAGAACTCAACAGGTTTTGCACAATCTGGGGCCGGAGCAACGGCAACTGTTTTTCCCAGTTGCTCCCCCTAAAGCCTGGCACTCGCACCTTTAATGTTTTAGCTATAGCGCTTAATTTTTCGTCCTCCAACGCAGTCAATGTCCACTTCCACGCTGGAACCGACAACATCACCACTCCCTTCACTCATATTCCTTATATAATTCTAGTCTCTAAGGATATATACCTGCAGATATTACCGCTGACACAAATTAAGACTAAAAATTGAATCTCTTAAACTAATAAACAAAGGCTAGCAAACCCCCAAAAAGGGTTGCTAACCTTTGCCACAAGCCTTGCCAACTGGCAAAACAGTTTTTATTTCACTATCTGTATATTTGTATATCATTAGTAACAAATACTTAACCGCTACCAGCTTGTTACTGTCACTGAAAAGACTTACAATGATGGCGACAACTAGAGCCACTCTGCTCCAGGCTATTGGCTGGCAGGTTGCTCTCGTAGGTTATTTTAGGAGGCTTGTTCGATGGCAAGTTTGCTGATGGTCTACGTGTTGCTGGCGCCAATGGCCTTTGGAGCGCTCGATGCTTCCAGCCGCCACCGCTGGTATAACGTCGTGGGTAGCTTCAGCTCCCTCTTAGCCCTTGCTGGCCTGTGGCTAGTTGGGCACCCCGTCGTCATCTTCCTACCCTTCCTACCAGTGAGTTATGGTTCCCAACCCCTTGGCCTATTGCTGGCCAGCGTCACCACGCTGGTATGGTTCGCCATCAGTATCTTTTCTAGGCACTATCAACGCAGCAGTTCTCGTTTTATTCGCTTATTTGGTTTATCTGTGGCCGGCGCCATATCTTGTTTCTTGGCCCGCGACTTTCTAGCTTTTTTGCTCGGTTTTGAGCTGGTCGCTGTAACCTCCCATGGCTTGGTCGCCCACGACCCCAGCCCCACTGCCCAAAAGGCCGCCCGTTTATACCACCGCTTAGGCGATGTCAGTAGTGCAACATTAATAGTTGGCCTGGCAATCTTAGGGCTGCAACATGGCACCCTAGCTTACGCCCAGCTTACCGCTATACCGCTAGGAATGTCCTTATTATTGAGCATTAGTTTTGCCATCAAGGCTGGTGCTTTTCCCTTCCATTTTTGGCTACCAAAAGCCCATCCGGTGGCTCCTTCTCCAGGCAGCGCCTTACTCTCGGGCATCTTGATCAAGATTGGTGCCTACGGCTTGCTACAAGTGGCATCGCTCACCGCTAGCCCGGCGCCCTATGGTTTGATCGTAATTGGCATGGCCCTCGTCACCATGAGCTTAGGCGTAGTCATGGCCCTCTTACAACATGATGCCAAGCGCATGTTAGCCTATCATAGCGTGAGCCAGATGGGATATATTTTATTGGGCGTCGGCCTGTGGGCTTTTGAACGCAATACCCTTGGGTTGGGCGGCGCTGTCTTGCACATGATTAACCATGCCATCTTTAAGTCGGCACTGTTCTTGATCTGTGGTTCGGCTATGCTAGCGGCTAATACAACTGCTATTTACAGCCTAGGTTCGATGCGCAAGGTGTTTGGATACGCTACACCGATAGTTCTATTCCCAGCCCTAGGCATAGCTGGCATACCAGGTCTCAGCGGCTATATTAGCAAAACTGTATTGCATAACGCCTTAGCCAGCGCCAAGCTACCCCCTAACCTTTATCGCATTGCTGACCTAGTGTTCATCCTGGTAGCCTTCGGCACCGTTTGCTCTTTCACCAAGTTCAATTGGTTCGTATTCTTTGCTGACCGCAAAAGTGGGCACAGCGCCCAGTCTGCCTCCAAAGCCGAAGTCATTGCAATCGGTCTATTATCTATAACCGTGTTATTGTTAGGCGTCTTCCCCCAACCGGTGCTAACCGCACTAGCTAGCGAGGTAAACGCCCTCGGTGCCAGTTGGCCATCCCCTCTCAACTTATTTAACAGCCATGCATTAGAAAGCGCCTGGTTAACCCTAGGCGGAGGCTTAACTCTCTACTTCATCTGCTACTATACCGGCCTGTTCCATCTACACCCGCCCCAGCTTACTTGGGAAAACTTGCTCAAATTCCTCAACCACGATCTAGAGCCAAGAAAAATGAAGCTTCGTAAGTAAGCTCCACATACACGTGCAACGCTACCCTGCCCCTTTCGGGGGCATATTTTTTGCCCTTATTTTCAACCACACGCCCGCGTTGGCGTGACAACGGGTACGCCAGTCTATCTGGCCAGCTAAGAGTGTTTCAATCCACGCGCCCGCGTGGGGCGCGACACTCCAGCCCGTTTTTCGTTGAACGTACCGTCGTGTTTCAATCCACGCGCCCGTGTAGGGCGCGACAGGGTCCCTGCAAACTTAAGTATGGCAAGGGCTCATTTCGGTTTTTCGCGAACCTGCTTTTGCGGAAAACCTTATACCACAGAGCCCCATCTTTCTAAGTTTTCTCCAGCAGTAGAGCAAACTCGTGAGGAACAAGTTGAAACTTACTATGAGGCCATCATTTCATTGCCCGCAATGCCAAAAGGCACTGCTACGAGTGGCGGCAGGGTTCAATATATAATTCTGCCCATAATGATCGGAATCCTTTTTTCTCTTGCCAATATTCAATCAACACCCGCTCTTTATTATTACAATCGGACAGGGCAAGGTTGGTTTTCCATACTTCAGGTTATACTAACAAACAACCCGGGTAGCCTCACGGCTCCCGGGTTGTACCTTATTCGTATGTTTTATTTCTTAGCTGTTAAATGCAAGAATTCTTCGAGGTCGGCAGTGACGAAGTCGATGGTGCCTTGCCAGAACTCGGGTTTAGTCAAGTCAACGCCCAGGTGGCGCATGGCTAGATCTTCTACGCGCATACGGCCTGTATCCTGTAAGAGGGCAGCATACTTGTCGCGGAAAACTGGCCCTTCTTCTTTGGCCCGGGCATAGACGCCGGCGCTAAAGAGATAACCAAAGGTATAAGGGAAGTTATAGAAGGGAACGCCGGTGTTATAGAAATGCAACTTGGAAGCCCAGAAATGCGGATGATATTCGGTTAAGGCGTTAGCGAAAGCATCTTTCTGCGCTTGCACCATTAGTTCATTCAGCCGCGGCACACTGACGATGCCTTGTTTACGCTCTTCATAGAAGCGGGTTTCAAAGAGGAAGCGCGACTGGATATCCATGAGCAAGGCTACGCTGCGCTGCAGTTTGCGTTCGATCAAAGATAGCCTTTCTTCTTCGCTCTTGGCAAAATCAACTGCTGCGTCGAGCACAATCATTTCAGAAAAGGTAGATGCAGTTTCGGCCACATTCATGGCGTAGCGTTGGGCCAAGGGTGGTAGCTCGTTCATTAGATGCTGGTGGTAGGCATGCCCCAACTCGTGCGCCAAAGTCGAAAGGTTGCCCATGGTGCCCGAGAAGGTAACGAAGATGCGCGACTGCCGAGCTACTGGAAAGCTGGTGCAAAAACCGCCCGCCCGCTTGCCAGGCCGGTCTTCTGATTCGATCCAGCGCTCTTTGAAAGCGCGGGTGGCGATGGCGGCCATTTCGGGGTCAAAGTGATTAAACTTCTCTACGATAAACTGGGCCGCCTCGTCGTAAGTAAAACGCGTAGCAGTCGAGCCGATAGGTGCTCGAATATCATGCCAGCTAAACTCGTCTTCTAGCCCAAGGAGTTCTTGTTTACGCCGCATGTATTCGACCAAGCGGGGTTTACGGCTGTCGACGGCTTCCCACATAGCTTCTAGGGTTTCGAGGCGCATGCGGTTTCGCTCCATGGGCTCGTGCAAAACGTTGTCCCAGCCCCGGGCCGCATAGAGGTTTAAGCGATAGCCGGCTAAATGGTTAAGGGCCAGGGCACAGCTAGGTGCGACGCTAGCCCAAGCTTCTTCCCAGCGGGCAAAGACATGCTGACGCACCGCACGATCTGCACTAGACATGCGGTTGGCAGCTTGTCCTGGCGACAGGTATACAGTTTTCCCATCTTCCTCGATAGGTATTACCAGGTTACCCGACACCAAATTATACAGGTTCGACCAACCCTGATAGCCATCTACCGATAAGCTATTGACCAATTTCTCTTGTTCTGGTGGCAGCATTTGCTGCGCCCGGTCGCGTCTTTCTTGTAGGTTAAAAGCGACGGGAGCCAGTTCTGGGGCTTGTAGCAGCTCTGCCCAAGTATCTTCCGCTATAGCTGTAATTTGTTCGTCGACGCTGGTCATCACCGAAGCGTTGCTGGCGCCTAGCTGCCTCACCCGACCAGCTAAGATCCGTGCCTGTTCGTCTCGCACATTCTGGGCATTTAAGCAGGAAACAAAGGCACTCGCTTGACGCATACGGCCAGCAATATCCTGCACGGTGTCCAGCAGCTCTACCCACTCTGCCACACTGCTCCGCTCTTGGGTTACTAACTCTGCTGCCTGGTTAATATCTTGTTCTAATTCAGCCAAAAAGGTAGTAAATTCCGGAGAGCTACTGCCGCCGGGAAAGAAGACGTCGAGATCCCAAGTCTGTTCCAGATTCTTTAGCATAAAATCCCTCCCTCTTTTTCTACCCCTATTCTAACTCATGCGGCAGCAAGATTACAGCACACAGACTTACGAGCAAGACAACTTTCACACTTGCAGGATTATACGACATCAATTGGGAATAAACAAAATAAACAGTTCGCGACTAGAAAGGGGGGCAAGAATGGTAGAAAGAAAACAACCTTTCGATGCGGATAAGCCTGGCTCTGTTGAGTTAAGACTACAGGAAATTATAGTAGGCAGAGAAAAAGAAATTGAGGCTATCAAAATGCAATTTGATGCCGTGTTGGAGGGCAATACAGCTTTTACGCTGATAGCCGGCGATGTCGGCTGCGGCAAAACTGCGTTAGTGAAAGCAGTCTTAGCCGATTTGGCCAGCTCGAGGCCACTTGCGCCTATGGTAAGTTCGAACAGGTCCCTAGTGCCGAGCCCTATATTGCCATCACGCAAATAATCGAGCAAATTGCCAATCGGATGTTGACCCTCCCTAACCAAAAATTGCAGCGGATCAAGGCCAAATTAAGCAAGGCGCTAACAAGGGATGGCGCTTTGGTTACAGAGATTGCGCCACAAACCCTGTCACTTATTGGTAATCAACACATTAGCGATTACCAAAAGCTCAAAGTGCGGTTAGAAAAAGCCTTCCAGCTCTTTATCACTATCGCTGCTACCGAGCTATATCCTCTCATCATCGCTGTCGATGACCTCCAGTGGGCGGATAACGCTTCTTGGCGTATTATCAGCTCCATTGCCGATCCTCTGCTCCCGCATAATATCTACGTGATCTTGGCTTACCGAAACAACACTGTGGGGTACAGAAACAAGGTCAACTCCTTATTGCAGACGCTCGACCTAGGCCGGGCCTTAACGGTAAACCTAGAACGCTTGACCTTAGACGCAGTCAGGACATTGTTAACCGAAGTTTTTGCGGGCCAGCTACAGGACACCGATAAGCTGTTATGGTTGACCTACCGAAAAACTGCTGGCAACCCTTTGTATCTAAAACAAATGCTTAATTTGCTGTTGCAGAATAGGGGTATCTACTACCCTGGACAATGGGCAGCTGAACGAAACTGTCTCAGCTAGCCGCCTCGTCTACCCCTTCGTCATGCCCGAGTCTGATGTGGTAGTGGGAGTAAGCTTTAGATATGTGCCGCCCTACACTCCGGGACCCGGACCCGGCCCTAGCCCCGACCCTGGCCCTGGCACAGACCCAGAGCCTGGCGAGCCCGAGCCAACCTTGCTAGCTAAGGCCAGCCAGACAGCAGAAGGGCTTAGCTACACCATTGACGGCGTCACGAAAGCCTTTGATAACCTAACGGCCTATCGTGCCAACCCGGACACCACCGTGATGGCTGTCCGCCTACTGCAGGAGTTAGGAGCTAAGATAGGCTATCAGCGAGTTGATAATGGCGGCATGGTAACGGTAAGCTGCGGCGACATTACAGCCACCCTGTGGGAGAACTCGACGGTTATGACAGTGGTAGATTCTAGTGGCACCCGGCAAGTAAATCTGCGCACAGTTTTCACCAATCGCGGCGGCCGCACCTACCTGCCTACGCGCGATGTGGCAGAGAACCTAGGCTTCCAGGTAGATTGGACAGCAGAAGACGACAGCATCACTATCACCGCCAGATAACGCGGGCTGTATCTTATGAGTTAACCAACTGGAACGGTGGCTTGAGCAGACTATCGTCTGACACAAAGCCACCGTTCTCTTGTGTCCAGCCCTAAACCTACCTGCGAGGCTGGGCAGGAATTTACTCAGCCTAAAAGGAAGAGTAGTAGAGATGCAACGTTCCTAGCAGCAGGAGGTGTAAGCTGTGAGTTTGCGTTTGATTCTAGGCCGCGCTGGTAGCGGCAAGAGCACACATATTTATCAGGAAATTAGTCAGCAGGTGGCGGCTGACCCAACCGGCCCGCCCCTCTGGCTATTGGTACCAGAACAAGCTACTTCCCAGGCGGAGCGCAATTTAGCTGCTGCCGGAGAAATTCCCGGCTTGATGCGGGCCCGCGTGGTCAGTTTTCAGCGCCTCGCCTACCAAATGCTCCACGAAGTTGCCGGTGCCGCCTTGGTGCAGGTAGGCGAACTGGGGCGACAGATGATCATTCGCCGCGTGGTGGAGCAACACAAGCAAGAACTGCGCACATTCTACCGGGCTGCCAGCCAGCCCGGGTTTACCAACAAACTAGCGGAGCTAATTAGCGAACTGAAAAGCTGTCAAATCACACCAGCAGATCTGGGCGCAGTCGTGGCTGAGCAAGAAGACAAGCTCTCACCCACTCTGAGTAATAAGTTGCACGACTTAACCCTGCTCTGCACCCATTTGGACGAGCAATATGGTGATATCTACCTCGACACGGGCGACTGTCTAACCCTCTTAGCCGAGAACTTAAGTAGGTCTAAGAGTCTGGCGGGCAGCTCCATCTGGCTCGACGGCTTTACTGGCTTTACAGCGCAAGAATATGCCGTTATCGAGCAAATGCTGAAAGTATGCTCGCGGGTAAGTGTCAGCCTCACCCTGCCGCCCGACCACTTGCAGCGGCGGCTGCGCGACGACCATGTTTTCTATACGCCCTGGGAAACTGCCCACGAGCTGCTGCGCCAGGCTAAAGACTTAGGCGTAGAAATAGAGCCTGTGGTAGCGCTAGCTCCAGTAAACTTGCGTTCCCAACAGAATGCTGCCCTAACCTACTTGGAAGCCAACTATTTCAATCGTTTGGCCACGCCTTTTGCAGGGGAACCAACTAATATCAAAATTGTAGCTGCCAGCAATCGCCGGGCTGAGGTAGAAGCTGCCGCCTGCGAAATCTTACGTCTTTGCCGAGAGGAAGGCTATCGTTACCGCGATATTTCCATCACCCTGCGGGACTTTGCCGACTACGACTACCTTTTAACTACGGTACTTACCGATTACAACATTCCCCATTTCCTAGATAAGAAACGAGCTGTAGACCACCACCCGGCCTTAGAATTAGTGCGTTCGGCCTTAGAAACGGTGCTAGAGAATTGGCTATACGAACCGGTTTTCCGCTGTCTTAAGACCGACTTGTTCCCCGTCAGCCGTGATGACGTAGACGTATTAGAAAACTACGTGCTAGCTACTGGTATCCGCGGCCAAAACCGCTGGCTCGACCCACAGGATTGGCTACCGCTCCAACGCCACAACTCGATAGGGGCTACTGGCCGTAGGGCCACCATGGAGCAAATCAATTTAACGCGCCAGCTAGTGGCCGAACACCTAGGTAGTTTCGCTGACGAACTGACAGCCGGAACTTGCGTGCGCGACTATACGGCCGCCTTGTATCGTTTCTTGGTGCGCCTCAAAGTTGATGCTACCTTGTTCCACTGGGCCGAAACAGCTGCAGCTGCCGGCGAACTGGAAGCTGCCAGCCTGCATACACAGGTATGGACTGCTTTGGTAAACTTGCTTGACGAGCTAGTGGCCGGGTTGGGCCCGGAAGAACTCTCGCTAGCTGAGTTTGCCCGGATTGTAGATAGCGGCCTGGAAGGCATCGAGCTCGGATTGATTCCACCAGAGCTAGACCAGGTGGTAATCACCAGCCTCGGGCGCTCACGCAATCCGGAGGTGAAGGCAGCCCTTGTGCTCGGCGTCAGCGAAGGTGTGCTGCCGGCGCGTACGGTAAGCGACGGCTTACTAACCGATTACGAGCGGCAAGTCTTATCCGACTGTGATCTGGTGCTGGGGCCATCGGCCGAACGGCGCCTGTTCGACGAACAATTCTTGGTCTACACAGCCCTGACCCGACCCAGCGAACGCCTCTGGCTGAGTTATCCTTTAGCCGACGAGGAAGGAGCTACCCTGTTACCTTCACCGGTGATCAAGCGGGTACAGGCCCTTTTCCCCGAGCTTATGGTACACGAGCATCCCCTTACACCCGATGGGCTAAGCGATGCAGCCGTGCTACCCTATGTGGCTCACCCGCAGCGTGCCCTTATGCATCTAGCGGTGCAGTTGCGCGAAGCTATGCTCGGCCGTTCCATCGCTCCTATCTGGTGGGATGTCTATAGCACCTTGTTGCTGAAAGCTCATACCCGACCGTCGCTTTTGCGAGTTTTGAGCAGTTTAGAACGACGCAATATTGAAAGCAAATTGTCGCAGGCGACAGTGCGCCGCCTCTACGGCCGCACCCTGCGTGCCAGTGTGAGCCGGATTGAACGCTATCATGCTTGCCCCTTTTCCTTTTTTGCCGCCTATGGTTTGCGGCTTGAGGAGCGCGCCATTTACCGTTTGGCAGCCCCCGACTTGGGCACCTTCTTCCACGATGCCATGGACCGCTTCGTCCTAGAGCTGAATGAACGCGGCCTCGATTGGGGCAAGCTGTCCGACGCCGAATATGACAGCCTCACCCGGGAGATCGTTGACGAGTTGAGCCCAGAACTGCAAAATCACATCTTAGACAGTTCTTATCGCTTCCGCCATATTGCTAAAAAATTGAAGCGGACGGTAGGCCGGTCGGCCCGAGTGCTAGGAAAACATGCTAACCGGGGTAGATTCCGCCCCATAGCTGTAGAACTTACCTTTGGCCCTGGGGGGCAAGTACCAGGTTTAGCTTTCACCCTGGCCGATGGCACCCGCATGGAGCTGGCCGGCCGCATCGACCGTCTAGATGCGGCTACCGACGAGCAAGGCCAAACCTACCTGCGGGTGATCGACTATAAATCCGGCTCGTCGAAGCTAACCCCTCTCGATGTCTATTACGGCATCAAATTGCAGCTGCTGACCTATCTGCATGTGGCAGAAAAATTCGCGGCAGATTTAGGTTTAACAGGTGCCAAAGCGGCTGGCACCCTCTATTTCCGCATCTACGACCCGCTGCAAACTACCGAACAGCCACTGCCGACGAATGTGGCTGAGGCCATGGGCTTAGAAGCCTATCGGATGCAGGGCGTTTTGCTCAACGATCCGGTTGCTATCGACCTGATGGATACTGGCCTGAGGGGCCGATCGATCCTGATTCCAGTGACTATTAACGCTAACGGCACCCCTCGCAAAAGCGACAATATCTGGAGTGCCGAAGAATTAGAGCGCATGCGCCAACACCTAGAAGACATGTTTGTGGCCGCCGGTAACGAGATCATAGCTGGCAATATAGCCATCGCACCCTATCGGCTCAACAAAGAAACGGCTTGCCGCTTCTGCCCTTACACCGCCGTCTGCCAGTTTGACGCCCTACTACCCGAAAACAATTATCGCTGGTTGCGCCAGCTGTCGCGCGAAGAAGTCATGCTGCAGTTGGAGCAAGCCCCAGGAGGTGAAGAAGATTGAGTACCCAGTGGACAAAAGCCCAATGGCGAGCTATTACTTCGAGGAATAAAAACTTACTGGTAGCAGCCGGGGCCGGCGCTGGCAAGACAGCAGTGCTGGTAGAACGCATTATTCAGCGCCTTACCCATCCGACGGACCCCCTGGATGTTGACCAGCTGCTGGTAGTCACCTTCACTAACGCGGCAGCTGCTGAAATGCGCGAACGCATCGGCGCAGCCATTGCCGAAGCGCTTGCTAAGGACCCGGAAGACGCCCGCCTATCGCGACAGTTGGCACTGCTGGGGCGGGCCAATATTGCCACTCTGCACTCCTTTTGCCTCGACCTCCTGCGCCAGCATTTCTATCGGCTCGAACTAGATCCAGCCTTTCGTGTAGCTGATGTTACCGAAGTCGAGCTGCTGCGAGCCGACGTTTTAGAACAACTTTTTGAAGAAAAATACCAGGCTGGAGACGAAGCTTTCGTGCAGCTGGTCGACGCCTATGGGGGCAGTCACGACGATAGCAAGCTGCAAGAAATCATTTTGCAGCTCGATGATTACGCCGCTAGCCACCCCGATCCTGTTGGTTGGCTGACCATGCTCCCACAAGAGCTCAGCGATGCCGACAACTGGTCCGCCTGGCTTGGCGAGCTGGCCAGTATGGCGCAAGAGCAGCTGCTGCAAGCGCGCGCAGCCTTACAAACGGCCTTCACCATAGCCGCCGGGCCCGAAGGACCAGCCCACTATCTTGAATTACTGGAGAGCGAACTACAACAAGTAGATCTGGCCCTCGATAGTGCTAGTGCGGCCACCTGGGACATGCTGCGTGAGCGGGTGCAAAACATCACCTTTGACCGCTTGCCCAGCAAACGAGGCGGCAACAAGGAAGTACGAGAGCAAGCGAAAGAAGCTCGCGATGCCGCTAAAGATATTATTAAAAACTTAACTGGTCGCTTGTTGGCCCAAAGCCAAGCCGACTTGCTCGCTGGACTAGAGCTAATCACGCCTAGCATGTCTCTTTTGTGCCAGCTAACTCTAGAATTTCAAGAACGCTATTCCCACGCTAAACAACTAAAAGGTTTAGTCGACTTTAACGACTTAGAGCATATGGCACTGCGCATTTTAAGCGATGGCGATGAGCCTTCGCCGG
>JAAYHE010000064.1 GCA_012735505.1 Bacillota bacterium | reverse complement strand
TCTCCGATAAGATTATTGTATGGGCTTTTGCCCCTACTTTCTCTTTCAGTGAGCCTGTGGCTCCATATAAATCAGACGCTATGCGCCTAATAAAGAATTGCGGGTCTTAATTAAGACCTCGTGTTTTACATGTCTTATGACATGCTTTACACCAAGCTTTCGTACTTAGTTTTGCAACCAGCAAAACCGTACGCTACTCATTGTTCAGTTTTCAAGGATCATCTGCTGCAACGCAGCTTAACTAGTGTATCATTTCTTGTTGCCGTTTGTCAATCGGCACTTTTTGGCATCAGCTTTACTGACTATTTGTCGCCAACGCACATGTGATAGTCTACGCTGAAAATGTGGCTTTGTCAACAGGATTTCCGACAAAAGTTTTTTCCAAACCACCTTATGCAGGCCAGAATCCGGCAAATGGCGGAAAGGGCAAAATCCGACCCAGCGACACAATTCTTGTTGCATACCAGATTTCCAGTCGTCCTTATATTTTTCCCATTAACGTTTGGAAGCGATCGCTCAATGGCTGCAACGCGCTGTATTACGGTACCGTAACCTGCACGAAGTTTGATAGCCATTTCCCGTTTATGGACTTTGTTTCCAGGATATTGCCCTCAAAATCCATTATTGTTTTGCCGTCGGTATGAGAGATAATAATTTGGTTTCCTATGCAAGAGAGATGCTTTGGAAGTCTATCGAGAGGAATGTATTTGGCTTCGTTGTTTTCTAGGTTATAGTAGATCACTTGCGCTGCATGGGTATCAGCAACAAACAACCCATCGTTAACGACTAAGGATACTCCTGGTCCGTATCGAGACAGAAAGTTGTTCATCCACGTAATTGCCAAGCTTTCTGGGTCAATAGTCCAAAGCGACCCTTTGTCAGTTGCCACCAACTTCCCATTCCATTCTGCTACCGAAATCGAGCCAAGTTTTTCTGGAAAATCAAGATACTCCGGTGTTAGGCCTGCATCCAACCTGAAGCAACAAACTCCACCTCCCATTGGGACAAAAAGATTATCCCCTAACAAGATTGGGCTTCGTCGCAGCACGCCGCACATAGTTTTCTCCTCAATTAGGCTAAAAGAGTGGTCGAATATTTGAATGCAAGTATCGCTGCCAGTTAGCGCTGATAAAACAACATAATTATCTCTATAGGGAATCACCTCTCTTGGCTGCCACGCAACCTTAAAGCTGCCTGTCTCCCAGGTATTAATATTAACGTAGTAAACCCATTCGGCGATGTCGTAATGGCCTCCCATATTTATATATGTAGGTATAAATATGAAAGGATCGATATAATTAATGACGGCTGGGATACGGGGCCCTAGCTTGATCTCTTTTAGGACCCTATCCTCAGCATCTCCTAATAACAAATAACTAGACTGCTTGAAACTAGACGTGCCACACAGGGCATAAGCAACAACTTCACCTTCTACATCTTCATCTATGCGAGAGCAAGACAACATGGAAAGAGCGAGAACAATTAATGCAAAAAACGATAACATTTTTTTCATCCTGGGAGTCCTCCTTTGTAACTCCATTGCCAAAGCAGTTGGCATAGTATGAGTATATGTGACAATTTAGATTATAGCAATATGGAACGAGATGGTATATGTGAAAAGACTGAGTGCATTATTGCTGATGATCTGCTTTATCTTTGTTGCAGGCCTGCCCGTGGAAGCGAGTAAAAATGAGCTTGAAGGTCATGATTTCTCATGGTTTACTGGCACACATACTCCGGGTAAAGTCAATAGCCTGCGAACCGATAACCTGTTGGACGGAGATTTGATATATGGCTGGAACCCTGGATGTAAGTATGGGGAATGGAGCCACGTTATGATGGTTGTGACCGTGGATGGCGACAAAATGATAATTCACGCGGCCACTGGAGGTAGACCCAATAACGGTATTCGAACAATCAATCTGGAATTCGCTAAAGAAAATTATGACGTTGCTGCCTCTGAAAGGCTCAATGTAAATGTAAGCTCGGCGCAACGCCTTGCTGCAGCGAACAAGGCGCTTTGGTTCATGAACAACTCCAATGGTGTCTATGATTGGGACTGCGACGTAGGTACCAACGATGAATGGCAATGCGCGAAACTTGTCTACAGAGCCTATTATGACGCAGTAGGCATCAATATATGGCATAGACATAGTTATTTTGCCATTTATCCCGGGAGTGTCTTCGCATCACCATATGCTACGTTGATTGAACGCACATCAACGGAAAACAATCCAGAAGCTTCTTGGGAGCCACCCGAAGATTACAACGAGAATTCCATGCCCATTACAATTACAAAATGACCGCCTACGCGGCATAGAAAACTGCCTGACAAAGCCCAGCATTATATTATCGGATAGGGGCTGTTGCACTAGCAGTCCTAAAAGAATCGGGTAGTAGGCTGGCCATTATTTGACCAGCCTACTACCCCACACCATACGTACCGTTCAGTATACGGAGGTTCCAAAGTTTATAAGTCACTTTGCAGAATAGCACTCCAGTAGACTAGGGTATCCAGCTTGCTTCAACCTTTTGTTGCTGAGAGCAATATGCAAGATGGGGCTATAGGCCGTTCGCCAGTAGCTCCTTCTTATGTTGGCCCACATCCAGGCCTGTTCGTCTTTTATTCCCAGCCATTTTAGGTTAACAAACCGGGTTTTCACCTTCTTCCACTGTTTCCAGGTTACCATCCTGATGCGTCTGCGTAGCCATTCATCCAAACCCCGCAAGAGGCTTTTGGCATCGGCCAATTTAAAGTAGTTCATCCACCCTCTTATAATCCGGTTGAGCTTCGTTTTCCTTGTCCTTATACTCATTCCATTACTTCTGGCCGCAGTCTCCCGGATTTTGTCCCTAAGCCTCTGAATGCTTCTCGGGTGTATTCTAAGCCGGCCCTTTCCTTTATGGATGCATAAACCATATCCTGCAAATTTCGCATACGAGAGAAAGAGCAAGTCGAAAACCGGGTATCCAAGCATCACAACTGCATACTCTTGCAACCAGTGCAATGGCTGTCCCCATAAAGAAAGATGCATCAAGGGTACCAGTAAAGTCCCCCTAGAGCAGCGCAGCAAGAACCTATACGCCGCCACAAACTTTCAAAGACAACGTCAAGAGATGGCTGCCCGCATCAAAACCGAAGAAGGAATCTTGCTACGCATAAATCGTTCCATTCAAGTTGAAGGAGCCTTGTTGGGCTTATCGGGATATGAAGAAGGCGCATCGCGCCCCGTTTATAAAAACGTGGTGCGACACGCCCGCCCCTCACATTTACGCTTATTTGTTTTCCACCCTAGCCTCTAAAACAAGAGATACTGTAACAACGTTACCAGTGCGAAACCGGGGAAGCCCAATATGGTAGGGATCAAAATCGTAACTAGATTTAATGGCACCCGATAGCCTACTAGGCCGCCAACTAAATTGATACCGATAATAGCTAGCGTTGTCAGGGCGGAGCGGGCTAAGAATTTCCCGCTTCTACGAGACAATCCTAACAGCGGTCCAGCCACTAAATATAGAAGTATCAAGGTAAACAGGTAGGCAACAATCACATTTATGCTAACAGATCCAGAAAAGAGAGGAATGCGTGGCACTTCTACACCCCCTAGAACGCATTATCTATAAGAGTGTATGTCCACGCGACACCAAAAAAGAATAGAATCTGTGAAAATCAAGCAGGTTCGTTGGTGCCAGTTAGCTCAGGAGAATCGAGGGACTGGGGTATCCAGGCTACCACACCTTGGCGTTTAGCTTGTTTTAGTAAATACATATATTTTTGCTCTGCAGCCTGCCTCACCATAATGGCATGATCTACGAGCTCGGGGTCGCTAACGTTGTTAAAGTAGTTAGCCGAACTATGCCATTCGCGTTTAGCTTGCTCTATTAGGGTTAACATATCTGGTTGTTCCGCTAGCCCTAATTGCTGCCGTTGCTTTTCCGCCGTTGTTTGCATCTGGAATAGCGACCTAAGCCTCTGCAAAAAACCTATTTGCATGGTCCACCTCCTAGGCAAAAGAAAGTTCTTGCCTAAGAGTATGACCGAAAAAATAGTAGTTATACGGGCAAATCAGCCCTTAAATCTCCCGGCGCCCTTCTAAGGCGCGGCTTAAGGTCACCTCGTCAACATACTCCAAATCGCCACCTACTGGCAGGCCATGGGCTATTCTGGTAACACGCAGACCAAGGGGCTTAAGCAAGCGAGCCACATACATGGCTGTAGCCTCGCCCTCAATATTAGGGTTGGTAGCCAGAATTACCTCCTCTAACTGGGGATTGGCTTGCACTCGCTGCAGCAATTCTTTAATGCGCAGGTGCTCCGGACCAATCCCCTCCATGGGCGAAATGGCCCCCTGTAAAACGTGATAATATCCCTTAAACTCGCGCGTTTTTTCTAAAGCAACGACATCGCGTGTATCTTGTACCACACAAATTTGCTTGTCATCCCGTCGCGGATCTCTACAGATAGGGCAAAGTTCTTGGTCAGTAATATTGAAGCAACGTTTGCATGCTCGCGTGCGGTCTTTGGCATAAACCATAGCTTTAGCTAGTTCAACTACTTGTGCGCGGTCAACATTCAACAGATGAAACGCTAAACGCTGGGCGCTTTTGGGCCCAATGCCAGGCAACTTCATCAATTCCCCGATGAGCTTGTTTAGGTGCTCGGGAAAATAACTCATTGCTTAAAACGGCAACTTCAAGCCGCCGGTGAATTTCCCCATTGCAGCAGCAGTCATCTCGTCAGCCTGGCGCAACGCATCGTTGACTGCAACCAGAACGAGGTCTTGCAGCATCTCCACATCGTCCGGATCAACTACTGCAGGGTCAATAATGACCTCTAGAATCTCCTTATGGCCGTTGGCTATTACCCTAATAGCACCACCGCCAGCGGTAGCTTCCACTTGCTTATTGCCTAGCTCCTCTTGCATGCGCGCCATCTGTGCCTGCATTTTTTGGGCTTGTTTCATCAGGTTTTTCATGCTCATTCTTTCTTTCCCCCTATCTGATTAAGGTCTAGCTTCGTGCCTTCAAACAGACTTAAGGCCACCTTCATAGCGTCTGTCGTTTCCGTTGGTTCCGGCTCCTCGTTTGAGTCCCTTGCTTCTAGTAAAACGCATTTAACCTCTACCGGGGCCCCTAATAATTTGGCAAGTTCTTCGCAAACGATAGCCAAATTGTGTGGCTGGTCGACAAATCCCTTAGCAAAGCTTTTCTCAAAGCTGAGAATTACTTGGTTGCCCTGGCAACCCTTAATTCGGGCACTAGCCAGCTTGGCCCCCAAAGCCGGAACATCTGACATGACTCTTGCCAGCAGGTCTGGCCATTTCTGTTTAACGCGACGCAGACTGATGCCCGGCTCGCTCTCGCCAGTCTCAACGGTTGGTATGGCGGGTTCTTCCACTTGTGGTGCTACTTGCTCTTCGCTGGGTTCTTGCGTGCTGAGCGCAGAGTAACTCGCAGCTTTCTTCTTAACAACCGAACGGCTGTCTCCCCTTGCTTGGGGCTGTTCCTCAATGGCAGGCCTACTCTCAATTGCACCAGTAGCATCCTCTACGTCAACACCGGGTGCCTTTGTAGCAAGCGGTATATCACCATGCACCGTTTCGGTAAAACGGAAGAATGCCATTTCTAACAAAATCATCGGGTCAGAAGTAAAACGCAAATCTTTTTCTATGCTTAGCAATTCTTCTATCAATACTAACATATGGCGGCGGTCTCCCTCTACCGCCTCAAAAAAGGCTGCATCTTCCGCTGACAAAAGACCAGGATCAGAATGATACAGCAGCCAGTCGCGGCAGTAGCGAATGAAGCCGGCAATTATCTGCTGTACTTCTTTACCTTGCTCTATTAGCTGCCAGAGATGCTTCAGGGTTGCGGGAAGATTGCCTACTTGTAATGAACGCCACATCTCAGCATATTCGGCATAAGAAACTAGCCCGATGACAGCTTGGACGTCGGTACTAGTTATCGGGCGATCGCCAGCATAACTATGCACCTGATCGAGCATCGCAAGAGCATCTCTCAGACCGCCGTTAGCAGCCTGTGCTACTAGGCTCAGAGCTGGCTCGTCAATCTCGATATTGGTCGCACAACTAACTTGGCGCAGGCGATCTTTGATCACGCTCGTATGCAAGCGGCGGAAATCAAAGCGTTGTACACGCGAGAGAATAGTAGCAGGTACTTTCTGCACCTCGGTAGTGGCGAAAATAAAAACCACGTGTTGCGGCGGCTCTTCCAGGGTTTTCAACAAGGCATTAAAAGCTTCCGCCGTTAACATGTGAACCTCGTCGATGATGTATACCTTATACCGGCCTAGATTAGGTGCATACTTAACACTCTCGCGCAGGTCGCGGATTTCATCGATTCCCCGGTTAGAGGCACCATCTATCTCCAAAACATCGATATTACTGCCGTCCTTGATGGCAACACAACTAGCACAACTTAAACAGGGAGTCGCCGTAGGCCGTTCGTCTTGCTGGCAGTTCAGGGCTTTAGCCAATATTTTGGCTAAAGTAGTCTTGCCTGTACCGCGGGGTCCGCAAAAAAGAAAGGCATGGTAAATACGGCCTTGTCTGAGCATATTCTCCAAGGTACGCACAATATGATCTTGACCAACAACCTCATTAAAGGTTTGGGGGCGCCAAACCCGATATAATGCCTGATAAGTCATCTAATCACACCTCAAGTAATTCTTTTACACTTGCACGTGATTATCCTCTATAAGCTGTTCAGCAAACTAAAATCATACAGGCTAGCCTACCAGCCCCATCGCTCCCCAAACAGGCAGACTAACCAAAAAGGCGGCGATAATGGTCAGTATGCAGGCTATAGAACCATTGACTGCCTGGCCAGGTACAATAGCTTCCCCTTTGGTGGCACCGGCAGCAACCGTAAAGGCAGCGCTTTGATAGGGTAAAATAAACACTGCCTGTCCTATGCACTGGATAGCCATGCCTAAAATCCACACGCTAATGCCCGCCTCTTGTCCAACTGGCATTAGCACCAAGAGCAAAATGGCCATCAACGCATTAACCGAGACGACCAGAAAGCGGAGCGCTACAGTAATAACCATCATTGCCAACATAAATATATAAGGGTTATATACCAATGGAGCTAGCAGCCTTGATACTTGCTCACCCAGATAGGTATCGATGTCTAAAGCCGGGAAAACAGTGCCTAAGTTAAGAATAACCCCTAGAAACAGCAGGGTTGTCCAGCCGAGGTCAGACTGGAGGGTTTTCTTATCTATCACTCCGGTAGCTAGGAGGGCAACTAACCCTGCTAGGGCAACAATTACCGCGCTGAGTCCATGCATCTTCTCGGTAATCCATAAAAAGATCGCCACCAGCATCACGGTTAGTGTGATCTTTTCTGCCCGGCTGAGAGGCCCTAGCTCATCTAGTTTCTTCTGTATAGACGACTTATCAGCGCTCACTTTTCGTGCAGGCCGTAAGAAAAACAAAATGAGCAGATACATTACTGTTAAGGTTAGCATGCCCGGCAAGGCAGCTGCCTGCAACCAGCCGAGCCAAGTCATATTTTGGCGTTCTGCCGCCGGCATCATATCTAATAAGAGCAAGTTCGTGCTACTACCGGTCAGAAAAATTGGTGCAGCCATGACAAAACCTAAATACATAGCCATAAATAACCCTGCACTAGCTTTACTCCGCTGGCGCAGCCCCATACCCTCCACTAATTCGGGCACGAATTTGGCTGCAATGGTTACTTTGGCAATAATGCTAGGGATGGCAGGAGCAGAGATTAAGCCAGTGAGCAACAAGGCTAGGGTTTGCCCAAAATAGGTAGGGGGCAAAGTTTTTAGCATTAGAAGAGTCGCTCTCCGTAGTAGACCAGACTGGGCTACCCCCACACCTAGCCCCATTGCTCCCAACATTAGCCACCAGGTTTTGCTATGGAAGGTGGCAAAAGCTGTTTCAAAAGGAACTATATCTAAGGCTACCCAACCGATAGCCATCAGGAGAGCCACTACATAATCGTCAAAAACACGGCCAATCCAAAAACAAATAGCCCCTGCTAGGAGGCCAAGGGCTTGCATCGCCTGCTCTGAAAGGCCGTCTATGGGAGAATGTAAGCCGATAAATAGGGCCAAACCGATCCCCAGGCACATCATTGGCAGACGCAGTCTATTGGACTTTTTTCTTAAGCTTGTAGTTGGTTTAGCTAACGCTAATTCTGTATGCATGCCATATTCCTCCGATGTCGAAATTTGACTTCTCCCCAAACATGATATCATGCCAGAACAGCCTCGGGGCCGGTTCGTTTCCTAATGTTTCGTAATAATAAAAAGGAGCCACCTGCTTGTGGCTCCTGAAAAATATGCCGCACCCCTACCTTCGACACACGCTTCCGGGTGGTACTGACGCAGTTAGCTCGAATCAGGCGACCCAACGGCACACAAAGGGGACTACTTACCGCTGCTTCCTTCCGGACCTGACGGGGTTCATAGTTCTCTGTTGCGTTGGACCCAATCGTCAACACCACTTACGCCAGGCAAACCCCACAAACGGATGCCTCATGGTAGGCCTTCGGCCCTGCTATAGCGGATTGCAGGTACAGGGCACCGCTACCTCCCCACCTAGTACGGCAATCTTATTGATAAAAAGGTATTATTTATTTTAACTTCTATTGATAGCAAAGTCAAGGTGAGGCATATGGCAAAAGCCACCTTCAATAATAATTCGAGCATCGAACGTTTTTTTATTGTTATAGAGGAACTAAAGGCTACATTGTTGAAATAATACAGGCAGGTGTGCAGTGCCAGAAGCATATAACTTACCACCACTTTATTACCCCTAACGCTTCGCGTTGCTAGGAGGTACAAGCCGATAGTTTCTGCGCAACCATCGCTTCATTACCCGCAACGCTTCGCGTTGCTAGGAGGTACAAGCCGATAGTTGCTGCGCAACCATCACTTCATTACCCGCAACGCTTCGCGTTACTAGGAGGTGCAAGCCGATAGTTGCTGCGCAACCATCGCTTCATTAACCCGTAACGCTTCGCGTTACTAGGAGGAGGTAGAGAATGTTAGCCATTATCAATGCCCGCATAGAGACGGTTTCCAATGGCACCATTGACAACGGTCAGATTTTGATCGAAAATGGCAAGATTAAGGCTATTGGAGAAAAAGTCTCTATCCCGGAAAACTGCCAAATCATTGATGCCAACGGACGGACGGTTACACCAGGCATAATTGAAGCTCACGCTCATATCGGAATCGGTGAGCAAGGTGTTGGCTTCGAAGGTGCTGATACCAACGAGCGAACCAGCCCTATTACGCCTTGGTGCAATGCACTCGAAGGAATCAACATGCGCGACACAGCCTTTGACGACTTCCGTCGGGCTGGCATAACCAGCGTCAACGTGCCACCTGGTAGTGCCAACATCATCGGTGGTACGGCTGTAGCGCTCAAATGCAAAGGCCATATCGTTGATGACGCTGTCATCAAAAACCCAACCGGAATGAAATGTGCCCTCGGAGAAAATCCGAAAGGCGCTTATGGTGGCAGGGGTAAGATGCCAGCTACACGCATGGGTAGTGCTGCCCTTTTCCGCGAAACCTTGCTGAAAGCTAAGCAATATTTGTCGAAATTAGAAGCGGCAACCACAGAACAAGAAAAACCTAAATTCGACAAACAATGCGAAGCCCTCCTGCCAGTAATGCGCGGTGAAATTCCGCTCATGATTCATTGCCATCGCAGCGATGATATCGTTACCGCAGTGCGCATAGCAGAAGAATTTGGTGTCAAGTATGTGCTAGAGCACGTTACCGATGGCTACCTGCTAGTTGACTTCTTAAAAGAGCGCAACGTACATTGTGCCGTAGGGCCAACCATGCATTATGGCTCCAAGGTAGAAAATCGGGATCGCGATTTTAGGACACCTGTTGCTTTTGCTCGTGCTGGCATTAATTTCTGTTTCACAACAGACCACGCGGTAGTGGCCGGACAATGGCTCCCGCTTACGGCTGGCCTAGCTGTTGGCTGGGGCATGGATAGGGACGCCGCCTTGCGCGCCATCACTTTAGCCTCGGCTGAACATGCTGGCATCGCTGATCGTGTTGGCTCTTTGGAGGTAGGAAAGGATGCAGACCTTGTCATCTGGTCTGGCGATCCCTTAGATTTTACCACCTTTGCTGACGTAACCATTATTGATGGTGAAATCGTTTACGAACGGGAGGTGCGCTAAATGTTGCTGGTCAAGGGAGCAAAGATCTATCCCGCTAACGGGCCTACGTTGGAAACTGGCATGATGCTGATCGACGATAACGGCAAAATAGCTGCTATCGGCGCAGAAGTAGCAGCACCTGCCGATGTGGAAGTACTCGACCTGACAGGGAAGGTCGTTTTGCCTGGCTTTGTTGACGCCCATACACATATCGGCATTTGGGGAGATGGCGAGGGTCGCTCGGCCTACGATGGCAACGAGAGAACGCAGCCGGTAGTAGGTAAAGTGAACGCTTTAGACGCCACTAACCCTCTGCAACGCAGCTTTGCCGGTGCCCGCGAGGGTGGCATCACCAGCGTGCAGATAGTCCCCGGCTCTAGTAACCCTATAGGCGGTTTAGGGTTTGCCTGTAAGACTGCCGGCACCATTATCGATGAAATGGTTATCAAGAACCCAACCGGACTCAAGGGTGCCATGGGTGAAAACCCGAAACGCGCCCACAATAGAACTCGCATGGGCATTGCAGCTCTTATCCGCGAATATTTCCAGAAAGCTAAAGCGTATGCCGAGAGAAAAGACAAGGCTCTCTCCGAAGGGAAGCCTTTTGATATCGACTTAGATTTAGAAGCCGGCTACAAGGTCATTAAGGGCGAAATACCCTTCCGCATACACGCCCATCGACACGACGACATTGTCACCGCAGTGCGTCTGTGTGAAGAATTAAATATAAAATACAGCATCGAACACTGCACCGATGGCCATCTGATAGCTGATTTCCTCGGTGAACGCCAAGTGCATGCCCATGTCGGGCCAGGCCTCTCGGCTCGGGGCAAAGTGGAAACAGCTAATTTCACCGATGCTAACCCAGCCATCTTGGCCAAAGCTGGTGTGAAGGTCAGCTTGATGACCGACCATCCTTTCTTAAACTGCCGTCACTTCCATGCCTACGGCGGGGTAGCTATGAAATATGGTCTCACCGTTGAAGAAACACTACGCATGATGACCATTAATCCGGCAGAATCTATTGGCATAGCCGATCGCGTTGGCTCGCTAGAAGTAGGCAAAGACGCTGACTTTATAGTGTTGAGCGGCGAACCGTTCACCTACACCAGCATAATTCTGGAAACCTATATCGAGGGCAAACAGGTTTATAAACGGCCTGTCTACTAAGAAAGTTATCACGGCAAAGGAGCCAGGCGCCTGGCTCCTTTTGCCTTACATGATGACATCGACGAATCAGCAAAAAAGGGGATGAAGCAGCAGATATGGACGCTCTACCTATTCAGGAAGAAAGTGAAGTCGACTTTTGCTCGCAAATACCCGGCAAAATGCACGCCTGTGGTCATGATTTGCATGTGAGCAACTTGTTGGGAGTCGCCTGTCTGCTGGCCGCCAATCGTGCTCATGTGCCTGGCGTTGTCAAGTTTATTTTCCAACCAGCCGAAGAATCGGGAAATAGTGGCGCTCTCGCCCTGGTAGAGGCAGGAGTAATGGAGGGCGTAGCCAAAGTTTTCGCCTTACATGTGCAACCTGAGCTGCCCACTGGCCAGATCAGCTTCACACCAGGCTACTGCACCTCCAATTCCGACGGCGCTTTGCTCACCGTTCTCGGCCACGGCGGCCATGGTGCCCACCCGGAAGCCGCCGTTGACGCCATCGTCATTGCAGCTGAAATTGTGGGTGCCTTACAGACCACCGTTAGCCGCAACCTGGCCGCGCAAGATGCTGGCGTGGTCACTGTCGGTACCTTCCGCGCCGGTACTGCTCGCAACATCATTGCCGAACGAGCTACTTTAGAATTATCTCTCCGCAGCCTCTCGCAAGAAGCCCGGGAGCTCTTACCTAAACGAATCGAACAAATTGCCCAAGGTGTTACGGCTGCCTATGGGGCTACGTATCAGTTCGAGTATCTGCCGGGCTATCCTGCAGTTTTTAACCATGAGACTGCCATTGAAGATCTACTGGCGGTGGCCCAGCCCTTGCTTGGCCCAGAAAACGTCATTGTCAATTCGCGGGCTAGTATGGTCGGGGAAGATTTCGCTTTTTACGCTGAAAAGGCGCCTGGCGTACTCTTTTGGCTCGGAGCCCGCGTTCCCGCAGATGAAACTGCCTATCCGTTGCATAACCCCAAAGTACGCTTTAACGAAGATTGCTTAGCGATAGGCATGGAGATCTTGCTTAACCTTGTACTTGGACAGAAATAGAGGGCACAATCAAAATACCCAGCTCCGAAGGCTGGGTATTTTGATTGTGCCCATGCGCATGGTAATATGTCACCTGCATCGCTCGCGGCCCCGTGCAGAGGCGGTGCGCATCATCCGTAAAGCACCGTATAGGAGCCATTAACTAGAAGTGCGAAGGAGCCAAGAATAAAGGAGCGGCCAGCAGTATATTGGGGCTCCCTAAAACCCAACTAGAATAATCAAATTGCAATGCATCCAGCTAGAATTAACATTTATATTCTGGAAAATGATGCGTAATTTGCATTGTGCACTGGCCACATCGAGGGTCATACGCTCAAGGGGCAGCTCGTTTTGCAAGTCATCTGCCCGTAGCCCATCAACGAAATCCTGCAGACGGGTAGATACCAGTTCTGTTCCTGCCGCCGTCTGGATAGACAACCGCACATCTTGGTCTGACATCGGTTCGAGCACCAACTGATAATTAGCGCCCCCCACTACAAAATCAAGCCGCACAAGCTCGTCCCGCTGATTCCCCACGCGCAACATAACGTCAAAGCCAGCAACAGGCAGTACTGCTTGCGGTTCTAAGTGCGCGTAGAAATATTCCATATCGCTAGGCTGCATATAGCTGTAGGTTGGATCAAAGCCTAAGGTCTGGCGCATATCTCGCTGCACATTAAAGTCAGCCGGTAGCCAACTGACGCTTGCCAAATAGTCGCGACGAGCCAGGTAATTTATGATATTTGTCGTTTCTACCCGCACTGCTAGGTCTACATCAGCTTTAGGTTGGAGTTGCCCGGCTACCAGCACCCCAGCCTTCTGCAGCAGCTGTTCCAGCCGGCTCACTTGGCTAAGGCGTGATACCGTCAAGGCATCTACCGGTGGCAAAATCGAAACAAGGGCTAAGCCGGCGGCTAACAGAGCTATAACACTGTTTTTAGTACGGGGCCGTAGGGAAAAGATGATCCCGACCAGCAGAGAGAAGACCGCAAACAGGGTCAGATAATAACGTGCTTCGGTGATCCCATATGCCTGCAGACGGATATAGATCGCAACCAACTGCATCAGCACGATAGGAATTAAAGCCTTGGGAAAGAGCCGTTGATAAGATAAAGCCCAACGATTATCTAAGCGGCTGGCTAAAATAAAAACTATTTGCCCCGCAGCTGCGTAACCTAAAACCAATGGCCCCAGTTGGCCTACGGGCCATTGGCGCGTCAGCCCGATCTTGATGAAATAGATTAACAAAACCGCGGTATAAGCTGCAAGCAACGGAACAGCAATTCGCGAGACTAATATCTCCAGCACGCGTGGATATTCGCTAGCTTCGGCCGTATAACGGCGGTCAGCTTCCTTTTCCGAGTTAAATAGAGGCAGCTGAGCCAGGTAATAAAGCGTGGCAAAGAGTAACCAGACTATAACCAGGGTATACAAATAAACGTCTCGATTTAAACGGAACAAGAGAACATCAATGGCTGTGATCAAGCCTGTCAGGCCAATAGAAAGCACTATTGCATACACTACCGAAGTTAAGGCTGATTTGAAATGAATTAAAGCCACGCTGTTAAAGTCAAATTTCCCGCCGCTGGCAGGGAACCAGAGGAAGAGGCAAACCAAAACAAACATGACTACCAGCGTACGAATCATCACGGCTAAATCTATACTGGGTGCATCCGCCAGCATGAAATAATATGAGGCTATTAGCAAAACTGCTAAGCCGTAAACCGTGAGCCGCCACCGGGAGGAGTTTGGCCAGCGCTCCCATGCAAACTGAGCAGCCACCCCCGCGAGGGAACCTAGCAAGAATACTAATAAAAGCTTTTGGATAATCAGGTCGGGCTCTGCATGCAAAGAGATCTCATAGCAGGCCAAGCTTGCACTGCCAAGCAAACAGAGAACAGTCAACGGAAAACGACTAACCGCTTGCGATATCCCCTGCAGCATGTGGGTAATTGTTGTAAGTAACCTTCTCACAGTTATTCTCCTCTCGAATGACCACGGTTCCCCTTCGCATATGCAACAAGCCTGCCAGCCGCGCTACTAGCGGCTCATATTTTTCTTAGTCTAATGACGACGGCAGGAGTTCTGCATCAGAGTGGGGCAGCTCGGAAGTGCAATGGGGGCAACGGATCGCCTTAATAGAAACAGCTGACTGGCAATATATACAGGTTTTGGTAGTAGGCGCTGCCTGCGGCTCAGGTTCTTGCCGCCGCAGCCGATTTACTTGCCTCACCGCCACAAAGATGACAAAAGATATAGTCAAAAAGTCGACCACGTTGTTAAGAAAGACCCCAATATTAACGGTAGCTGCACCAGCTTCCCTCGCTAGCTCTATGGTAGCATAGCGTTTACCATCTAGTGCAATAAACAGATTGGTGAAATCGATACGCCCAATTATGAGCCCAAGCAAGGGCATGACTATGTCGTTAACTAATGAGGAAACTATCTTGCTGAAGGCTCCTCCAATAATCACACCAACCGCTAGGTCAATAACACTACCGCGCATAGCAAACTTCTTAAACTCATTCCACATACTTATCCCCTCCTCAAGTCAATTATACATCTCTGGCATTAATATCAACAAAGTAAAATATTTATTTACATTTGACGAATAAAGATGCAGCTGCTATAATCGTTTCTGTACTTGGAAGTGTACCTAGGGTTCCGCAGCGAAGAAAGCTGGCCTGGACCAAGCGGTACAGACGAGATCAGATGATCTCGTTACACCGTGGGGATAAAAGACCCGAGCGGCAGGTTCCAGTAGATTGGCCTGCCAGCTCGGGTTTTTACATATTCTGGGATAACAACAATGAAAGGAGCAATGAAAATGTCTCAACCAAACAGTCCCTCTCAACAGCCAGCTGGCAGAGACTCCTTTGTCACCAGCCTAGGTGCTGTTGTCGTTACCCTCGGTTCAGCCGTTGGTCTCGGCAACATTTGGAAGTTCCCCGCCCTGGCAGGCGAAAACGGAGGCGCAGCCTTCGTATTGCTTTACCTCTTGTGTGTGGCCGGTGTTGGCCTACCTGTCCTCATTGCTGAATTGTTACTAGGAAGGCACTCGCGCGCCAATGCAGTAACAACCTTCCGCAAGCTATCGCCAGGCAAGCCTTGGTTTCTGATCGGGGTCAGTGGCGTTCTAGCTGCAGTGATCATTATGACCTTTTACACCGACGTTGCCGGTTGGGTCTATTCTTATATCTTTAAATCTCTAACAGGGCAACTATCTGTAGAACATACAGAGGCAATTTTCGAGCAAACCATCAGCTCCCCCGTCAGCTCCCTCTTATGGCAGTGGCTAGCCCTAGGTACTACTGCAGCTGTAGTTATCATGGGGGTCAGTAAGGGCATCGAACGGGTAATCAAACGCCTGATGCCTGCGCTCTTGTTGCTATTGATCATTTGTGATATCCGGGCGATTTCTTTACCAGGGGCAAAGGCAGGCCTAGAGTTCCTGTTTCAGCCAGACCTCAGCAAGCTTTCTGGCGCAGCCATCTTAACTGCGTTAGGCTTGGCCTTCTTTAAACTATCTTTAGGTATGGGTACCATGTTAACTTACGGCAGCTACATGAGCGACTCACAGAGTATTCCGGCGACCGCCACCCGGGTAGTGCTTGCCGACACCCTCGTCTCCCTGATGGCGGGAATGGCCATTTTCCCGGCTGTGTTCGCCTTCGGCTATGAACCAACAGCAGGTACCGGCTTACTATTCATGACCATTCCAGCAGTCTTTGCGTCTATGCCTTTTGGTGGACTTTTTACTTTCTTATTCTTCGTTTTAACTGCAATCGCGGCTACCGGCGCAATGATCTCGCTGATGGAAGTTCCTGTCGCCTTCATCCATGAAACGCTCGGCTGGTCAAGGCGTAAGGCTGTCGCGCTGACGGTCGTCGTCATGGCTTTGCTCGGCCTTCCGGCTACCTTGTCAACTAGCGTCTGGAGTTCTTACACCGTTTTTGGCATGACTTTCTTTGATCTGTTTGACTTCTTTTCCTCGAATATCCTGCTGCCCTTGGGCGGTATCGGCATTGCTCTCTATGTAGGCTGGGTATTGAGGAGAGACAAATTTGTTCAGAGTGGTAGTAACCAAGGCGGTCTAAACAATCAACGCCTAGTAGCTACTTGCCATAGCCTACTAAGATTTGTTACTCCAGTGGCAGTAACAATCATCCTCCTTAACGGCCTGGGCCTATTCACACTCTAAGTTTGTTCCCTCCAGCCAAAAGCCCTGGGATTCGCTTCCCAGGGCTTTTGCGTCGCTAATTCGGCCGCACAGTTTAGCTTAACTTGCTAGCTGCTTTCTCAGCTGGTGCCTTCTATACAAATGGAGGGCCAGCAGCATAGCACAGTAGAGCGGCAGCATCACCAGCAGAATGGCGCAAAAATCCCGCAGAGCCGAATATGAACTCGACCTGAACCCTTTAATACATAGATGCCCCAGCAGATAGGAAACAGGTAACAACACAATCTTTTCTACCACATTCCTTATTTTCTCGTGCTTGCGGAAACCAAACAGAAGGAGACCCAGGCCGACTGCTAGAACCGCTGCAATCACAACATAATACCCTAGCACCAACCTCGGCAAGGTGATGACACCACCGCCAGCATAAAGATCTTTGCCAAAGATTAACGTATCTTCCACACCATCTAGATAATAGTATACGCTTAGGGCTTCATTCTGCTGGGGTTTAAGCAGCAAACTTTGCGTGTTTTTCGCAGGAGAGAACCTACTCCACTGATTTGTCCAAGCCGTTATGTGGTACACATAACCCTCGCCATTAGTTGCACTATAGCTATGAGTATCATAACCGACTACTTCTTCGCCGAAGGAGACAAAAAGGGTGCCATCAACGCATTCATGAAAAGTAAGCAGCGTGTCGGAATAGGGTAGGTACTCTGGAGCCGTCAGATATGCTATTCCCGTTATAGCGAAGGCTAGTATCAAAGCGGCTGTAAGCACAACTGCCTCAACCTTGCTCCAAAATAGCTTGCTCCGCAATCTCTGCAAGGGAGCAGTGACCGTGTCCGCCGGCACTGGCTGAGGGGCTTGCATTGCTGCCAACTCCCTGCGGCAGTCGGGACAACCAGCCAGATGTTTTTCTACCAGCAACCGTGTATCATCGCTAGTCATGTTCTCTGCGTACAAAGGCAAGAGATCCATGACGACGTTACAAGTAAGGTTCATTGCTATCCTCCATCTCTTTCTGGATTTTCTTTCTAGCCCGGTGATAAATGACACAGGCCCAGTTATCGCTCTTGCCAAAAACAGACGCAATCTGTTTAAAACTTAGTTCTCCGAACACACGTAGATAAAACACCTCTTTGTATGGCTCGGCTAAGCCGTGAAGGATTCTATGCACCTGCAAAGCAGTATCTTGGGAGATTAACAATTCTTCCAGCTGATTTTCAGTTTCCCGCTGCTCGGGCAAATCAGCAAAGACTAGCCGCTTATCCTGGCGCAGCCGAGAATAGTAGCAGTTTTTTGCTATTTGACACAGCCAAACTCGAATATCACAATCACCCCTAAAACTACTAAACGCCTGCATGGCCTTAATAAAGGTCTCGCTGGTGATGTCTTCCGCTACATGTGCATCACTGCAAAGGCTTATTACATATAGATAAACATCGCGGAAATAGGCTTGATATATTTGCTCAGACTCTGTCACTTACTCACCTCCTTACTTATAAGACGCCGTTCATCAGATTATCTTACAGAAATTCAGAGAAAAACCTTTAACTTTCTGCACTAGTTAAGATTTGCTCTCAGGCTAACGCCGCCCACTAACACAAAATGGCTTTCCCGCTCCTCTCGGGCAAGCCATCTATCGTTAGAGTTTACTGGACAAGGTCTCAAATTAAGTATAGTTTTATTAGTAAAAGACAATGGGAGAATATATATGAAAAGCAAATTGCAGGGTGAATTAATGTTGCTCTTAACGGCTCTAATCTGGGGAGCCTCGTTTGTAGCCCAAAGAGC
>JAAYHE010000063.1 GCA_012735505.1 Bacillota bacterium | reverse complement strand
TTTAATCCCTTTGACCGTGGCTACGGGACTGAAAAACACCAGCAAATTCCTTATGGTGGCTGCACTCGCAGCCATTGGCATGAACACTAGTTTTGACGAGCTAAAAAAATCTGGCATTAACCCGATGATCCATGGTTGTATCATCTCCCTCTTAGTGGCAATTGTAGCTCTTGCGGTGGAATATTTTATGGGATTGGTTTAATAAGCACATATATTTAGCAGCTGAGGAACGTTTTAAAAGCAGCGTTTGTTCAGGCTTCTCGACGCACATGTATTTTCACCCTCAAGGCATCATAAGCATGAGGTGATGACATGGACCGAGAAATTGAGGTTTTGAACAAAATTCTTAAGGGCGAATACATGGCTATCGGAGTTTACGACACCCTAGCTAGCAACTTACCGCCCGGTAGTCTGCGGGAAGACTTGGCTAGCATTCAGAAGGATCACGAAAGGCATGCCCAAATCCTAACTGACTACATTAGGCAACAGGGTGGCGAACCCCTCTCCAGCGCCGGGATGGCTGGTTCCATGGCAGAAATGATGAGCCGCATGAAAACGTTAGTCAAGGCTGATGAACAAGACATTATTCGGCAGTTATACGATGGAGAAGACCAGGGTTTAGCCAAAGCGGTGCAATATGCCGAGCGCGACCTCGGCCCTGAAGCCCGATCTCTGGTGGAACAGATTTTTAGCGATGAACACGACCATCTTAAGTCACTAGAACGGTTGCTGCAAAAGGAAGCGAACAAAGAATAAAGGCAGCAATGCAAACTTTGAACCGAACTCGGGCGCAGCTAGACCCGCCTAGTTCGGTTCAAAATATATCCCACGCAGGCTTTTGTTGGCGCAAGGCGAAGCCTGCAAGAGTTATGAGTTAAGAGCGACTGAGCCGTTGCACGTTTTTGGAAAGAGCTGAATTTAGCTCAGCATCCTGCCCATGATTTTAGCAGGAAAAAAAAGCATGAATAAAGAAGTAAAAAGTATAGCGACGCGGAAGCATCGCAGTGATTAGACAGCAATGCTGTAATAGTTGTAAGGCCTCTAGCAACTATCAGCTCATACTTTGTGATATATTGGAAGAAAGGAGGGATAGTTGATGGCTGATTTCTTCACTAGGGTAAGAAGAAACATTAACAAAGGCATTTCGACTGTGAGCGAAAAATCGGCAGTCTTCCTCGAGACCGCCAAGATCAAAGGGCAAATCGGCAAGCTGGAAGATCAGCGCAACGAACTTCTCCAAGCTCTCGGCCACTACGTCTATCAAAATTTTGCCGCTGAAGCCTTGGACGAAAAGTTTATTGCAGAAAAATGTGATGAGATTACAGCACTAGAACAGGCTATTGCTGCCAAAACTGAGGAACTAGAAGCAATAACTAAAGCAGAAAAAGCTGAACCCGAGGCAGAAGAACAGGTTGCCAAGTGCGAATGTGGCGCTGAAATCCAGCCAGAAGCTAAGTTCTGCTCCAACTGCGGCACGCAGTTAAGGGAGTAATATAGTGAGAATGCCACTCGTTACGGGTGGCATTCCTTATTGCTCCCATTCAACCACTCTTTTGCCTAATAGAATATCTGGCTTCCCTAAACCGTTGGCATCGGGTAGCACGCCAATTATCTTGAATCCGAGTTTTAAGTAAAACTCATAAGGATGCCCCTTATAATTTTTGATGTTAGCAAGCCTAGTGAAAAGGTCGTCGTAGAGATCGACATTAGACAATGAGGTCATATTGTCTTCGTCGTCGCTACCAATAACAATAGTGATGCCTCCCCTTTGCAACACTTGTTCTTCGAGGTCCCTTACCAAGAGGGTGCCAATGCCCTTTCCTCTGTGTTGGCTATCAACCACTAGGGGGTGCAATTCCCATACGTTACCTCCATACTGGCTAATGGCGCCAATCCAACCCATTACGTTATCGTTGGCATCTATAGCTACCCGGCAGATCCTATCGGCCTCTAAGGCTTCGTCAACCTCCTCTAGCGCAGCAGCCAAGTCGGGCCAAGCTTGAGGCCAATGTTCTTTAAACCCTTCTAGCAGTAGTTCTGCAGCCTGTTTGATATACTTCTCGTCCGCTCTTTGCAGTGTTTTGATTTGCACAGCTTCCCCCTCCCCCTATTCGCAAACCCTGATAGTAATAGTGCATATTAGAAAGACGCTGTATGACATAGCGCAGTCGGCCGTGATGATGCATTGCTCACACGTCACATCTGGCCTGGGGCAACCGCTTGGGCCCTGGAACAAGGCTCCAACGAGCCTACGCAGTAGCCCGAGGCCTGCATAAACTGTGCGCAGGCCGATACGCAAGTGGCGGTGCGCGTCAGCCGTAAAATGCATGGGAGCCACAAGTTTAAAAGAGCGAAGGAGCCAAGGATAAAGGAGCGGCCAGCAGTACGTTAGGGCTTCCTGACTTCTGGCCGCTCCCTTTGGCGACGGAGCTCTTTCCAACAGTCGCTGGCTAGCAGCGCGCGATTATGACCGCAACCACCCGCGCTGAACATGCGCAAGCGCTATCGCGACCGACTAGTAAGCTCGCAGGCTAGCGGTGCTTTGTTATCTTTGTGCGGCAGTTGGCTCTAAAATACCTTTTCCACTAATTCGTCGATTAGCTCGTCCTTGGGAATGTAGGGCAAGGTGATATGTCCAGCACCAGCATATTTCTTGTTAAATTCGATGCTAGTCTCGATAGAGTTGGGGTTTCTAGCCCAAGCCCTTCGGGCTACACCGCCCATGACGTCCCAAAGCATAGCAGACTTGATGATTTCGTCTACCCGCTTGCTACCGTCGAGAACTAACCCAAAACCACCGTTAATAGCCTTGCCAATACCAACGCCGCCGCCATTATGCAGCGCTACTAGACTCATGCCGCGGGCGGCATTGCCAGCAAAGCATTGGGTAGCCATATCGGCCATAACGTTACTACCATCTTTAATGTTGGCAGTTTCTCTAAAGGGAGAGTCGGTACCGCTAACATCATGGTGGTCTCTGCCGAGCATGACTGGGCCGATCTCGCCTTTGCGCACCATGTCGTTAAATTTCAGGGCTATCTTGACACGACCTGCAGCATCTTGATAGAGAATTCTCGCCTGCGTTCCCACCACTAGCCGGTTCTTCTCTGCATCTCGAATCCAGATATAGTTGTCGCGGTCTTGCCCTCGCCGATTCGGATCTATACACTCCATAGCCGCCTGATCGGTCTTTCTCAAATCCTCTGGATCGCCACTTAAGCAAACCCAGCGGAAAGGCCCATACCCATAGTCAAACAGCATGGGGCCCATGATATCTTCCACATAAGATGGGAAGATGAAACCGTCTTTTTCATCGAAACCATTCTTGGCGATTTCTTTCACCCCGGCATCATAGACAGCCTTCATAAAGGAGTTGCCATAATCGAAGAAGTAGGTACCGCGGTCGACTAAGGTCTTGATCAGTTCATAGTGACGCCGCAAGCTTGCATCTACCAGTTGCTTGAATTTTTCCCGGTCGGTTGCTAGCAGTTGCGTTCTTTCTTCAAAACTGAGCCCCTGCGGGCAATAGCCTCCCTCATAGGCGGCGTGGCAAGAGGTCTGGTCCGACAACAGGTCGATCTTGATATTATTGGCTACGGCATATTCGAGCAGATCCACGATGTTGCCGTAGTAGGCAATAGACATGGGCTCCTTTTTCTTGACATACTCGTCCGCAATCGCAAAAACCTCGTTTAGGTCCGAAGAGATTTTGCTAACCCAACCTTGCTCATAGCGAGTCTTGATTCTGGAGTAATCTACCTCAGCGATGATGCCTACGCCATTGGCAATTTCTATAGCTTTAGGTTGTGCACCGCTCATTCCCCCGAGGCCGGAAGAAACAAAGAGGTGGCCACGCAAGTCACCATCTGCAGGTACACCGAGTTTGAGGCGGCCTGCATTCAAAAGCGTATTAAAGGTGCCATGGACGATGCCTTGCGGTCCAATATACATCCAGCCCCCAGCAGTCATCTGCCCGTAATTGGCAACCCCCATCTGCTCGGCAATTTCCCAGTCTTCTAGGTTGTCAAACAGACCCACCATCAGCGCATTAGTAATGATCACCCGCGGCGCCTCTGGCTTAGACGGGAACAAGCCTAAAGGATGCCCCGATAAGAGCACTAAGGTTTGGTCTTCGGTCATCACTTCCAGGTATTTCTTGATTAGCCGGTACTGCATCCAGTTCTGGCAAACGCTCCCTGTCTCACCGTAAGTAACTAGCTCATAGGGGTAAAGGGCGACCTCGAAATCTAGGTTGTTGTCAATCATCACCTGCATGGCTTTGGCCGCCAAGCATTTGCCCTTGTATTCATGGATGGGTTTGCCGTAGATTCGCCCCTCGGGGCGGTATCTATAACCATAGATGCGACCATAGGTCTTGAGCTCTTCGAGGAACTCGGGAGCTACTATGGCATGATGTTCTTCTGGAATATAGCGGAGTGCATTTTTTAATGCAGTCTTGGTCTGCTCCTTGGTCAAGCGGAAACCACGGCTAGGGGCCCGCCTAATACCTTCCACGAATTTTGGCATCTCGGGCAGCTCAGGGTCCAATTTCACGGTCATAGCCTGAGCGATATCAATGTTACTTATCATTGCAGCTCCTCCTTTTTCCATCTTTGAAGGTGTACTCGCATTTGTCACTATCTTATGCCTTTGCCACCTTTTCCTCTTAGAATTAAGCGACTCTAGGATGGCATTCTTGCAAATGCACCAACTGGGGTCGCTATTCCTATTGATACAATTTTCGCCACTTAAGTTAGTTTTCCCTGCCGCTGCACAGAGCTGAATGAAAGCGAGGGGTCAATCGCAAGTTGTCCCCGCCTTTCCCCTTTTGGGGCGTGAGTGCATAGAATGTAACAACATACACGAAGGGAGAGTTGGGGATGGAATACGCTGCTAGGCAAGCCATTATCGTTAGGCGCACTGCTGACGTTACGGGCGATAGTGTTCCCGACCAAGTTTGGCTAACAGGCGTTACTACAGAAGACAGCCCCTTTATACAAGACATCACCCTAATGGTACAAAACGGGCGTACCGGCCGCATCACCCAGGTAGCCTTGAGCGAAAATGCTGGTTACGACCCCACCCTGTTTTTGTGCGATTTCACCGGTGACGGCGTACTCGACGTTAAAGTAAGCATCCAGTCGGGGGGTAGCGGTGGCTTTGTCTTTACATACATCTATTCGTTTGCCAACAACCAGGTGCGCCAAGTGTTCTCGGGAGAACGCTATGAGCAAGGCCAAGAATTTGAGGCTTTCTATACCGATGGATATGTGGTTGTAGTACACGATCTACGGCAAGAGCTCACCTTTACTATCGATGTAAGTAGGGACCCGGCTGCCGCCGACTTATATAACCCGGATGGTACTCTGAAGGAAGCAACGGCAGCTAACGTGGGGCCGTTTATTATGGCTTTACCGATAATCTTAGACGAAAGCACTGAACGGTGCGACCTTATGGCACTAACCCGCGTCTACGGCACTTTCGCCGCCGATACCCTTGGCTTCATTCAAGACTATCTGACTTGGGATGGCAGTAGTTTTAGAACTGTACGTAAAGAGCTAGCTACTTTTCCACGGGAAGGCACTGAGTAAGATTCTAATTTGAGCTACGGTCGCAGCCCAAGCTGTTGTGCTTAGCGGTCTGCATACGGCCTGCAAGCAGTTCCCGGCGTTATCGGTCGCAATCATGCCCGGGGCGTGTTGCCCCCTTGCACCTTACGCATGACTTGCGACCTTGCTCGGGACAACAGCGCTGCAAGTCTAAACAGATTGATTGATGCACATACCGCCTGCCGCCGGTAGTCGCTTTGTCGGACAAGCTCAATTTACCTGCGACTACACCCGCAGCACGATTCAGCTTTTTGTAACCTAATGCTGGTTTTCTTGATTTTAAGCTAGAGAGAAGTTATACTAACCATATGACCCGCTGACTGACCAGTCAGTCAGTGGCTTGGGTATGCGTTACTTGCCTTACATTCCTAGGAGCAATTTTACACGCCTTAGAGAATACTAAGCTAGGAAACTGATAATAAGGGAGTTAGAAGATGTTACAGATAAAGAACATTAGCAAGAAATATGTTACAGGCGAATTGGTACAAACCGCCCTCGACGACGTCACCCTTAATTTCCGTGATAACGAATTTGTTGCTGTCCTGGGACCTAGTGGCTCAGGCAAAACAACTCTGCTAAACATTATCGGCGGCCTTGATCGTTATGACAGCGGCAATATAATCATCAACGGAGTTTCTACCAAGCAATATAAGGAACGCGATTGGGATGCCTATCGCAACCACACCATTGGCTTTGTCTTTCAAAGCTACAATCTCATCCCCCACCAGTCGGTATTAGCCAATGTGGAACTGGCACTGACTCTTTCGGGCATCCCTAAAGCTGAGCGCGTCAAGCGAGCTAAAGAAGCACTGGAGCAAGTAGGTCTGGGCGACCAGGGGCATAAGCGGCCCAACCAGCTATCTGGAGGTCAGATGCAACGGGTAGCCATCGCCCGGGCTTTGGTCAACAATCCTGATATCCTGCTTGCTGACGAGCCCACCGGTGCTTTAGACAGTGAAACCAGCGTACAGGTAATGAATCTACTTAAGGAAGTAGCTAAAGATAGACTGGTCATCATGGTTACCCACAACACCGAATTAGCCAACAAATATGCCACTCGCATCATACAGTTGCGCGATGGTAAGGTTATTTCTGACTCAGACCCATATATCGTAGCTGAAGATTCGAGAGCCGAACCCCAGCACAAAAGCATGGGAAAAACGTCGATGTCATTTCTCACTGCCCTATCCTTAAGCCTTAATAACCTTAGAACCAAGAAAACCAGAACTATCCTCACCTCTTTTGCGGGCAGTATCGGTATCATCGGGATAGCCCTCATATTGGCACTTTCCGCTGGAATAAATGACTACATACGAACGGTGCAGATGGATACTTTGTCAGTTTATCCCATCCGCATTGAAAGCGAAAGTGTAGATATGAGCTCGATGATTACAACTTTAATGGAGCAGAATCGCCCCGGCAGACGAACTACCGACCGTGATAAGGTCTATTCCAACAACATAGCCACTAGCTTCCTATCTTCCGTTAGCGCTGTCACCAAAGCCAACGATTTGGGTGCTTTTAAGGAGTACCTTGAAAGCGAGGCCAGCGGTATCTTAGACTATGTGTCTACCATTCAATACGGATATAAGCTTGACTTACAGATTTATAGTTCAGATACTACCGATGGGGTTCTCCAGCTCAACCCAAGCGAATTGTTGAGAGGCAGCATGCGAAGCGGGGAATTCGGCCCCATGTCGCGTATGGGTGGTGCGGGGTCGTATAACATTTTTGAAGAAATGTTGGGCAACAGGGAGCTCTTAGAAGCTCAATACGATGTGTTGGCCGGACGTTTCCCTGCTGCTGATGCGCCTAACGAGGTAGTAATTGTAGTTGATCAAAACAACGAAATCAGCGACATAGCCCTCTACTCTATTGGCTTAATGGATCCGGAAGAATACAAGGCAATTGTGCAGGCAGTGACTCGTGGCGAGGAGGTCGAACAACCCGATCAGGTGTCTTTTACCTACGACGAGATTCTCGGCACCACCTTCAAACTAGTACTGAACTCCGATTACTTTCAGTATGATGAGGCCACTAATACCTGGAAAGACATGCGTGATGACGAACAATACATGATTGAGCTGGTCAATAATGCTCTGGACCTGGAAGTTGTCGGTATCTTGCGCCCCAACCCCGAAGTAAGCGCCGCCTCTATACAGGGAACGGTAGCCTATACTTCTGCCCTGACCGACTACGTAATAGAAGCGAATGCAAAGAGTGAAATTGCTAAAGCGCAGTTGGCCGACCCGGAAACAAATGTTTTTACCAACATGCCTTTTGCTATTGACGATTATCTGGAAAACCTGACGATGGACGATGTAGTTGAGATTGTAGCAACTCTCCCGCCACAAGAGCAGCAACAGTTCCAGGCTATGCGTTTTGCCATGTCGGAAGAAGAAATCTTGCGCATCTTTGCCAAGCAGATTCGTGCCCGGGCTGGCGACCCAGCCACCTATGAGGACAACCTCAAGGCCATTGGTGTGGTAGACACCGACCGTCCGGCGGTAATTAACCTTTATCCGATAGACTTTAAGGCCAAAGACAAGATAGCTGACATTATTGACGAATATAACGCAGCCCAAGCTGCTGCTGGCCGTGATGATCTGGCCATCAGTTATACAGATATCGTTGGCCTCATGATGTCATCGATAACTACCATCATCAACATCATTAGTTATGTCTTGATCGGTTTTGTGGCAATTTCTCTAGTTGTATCGTCGATTATGATTGGCGTTATCACGTTGATATCGGTTCTTGAAAGAACTAAAGAGATCGGCATTCTACGCAGTATCGGTGCGTCGCAGCGCAACATCTCTAATATCTTTAACGCTGAAACTCTGATTATCGGTTTTGCTGCCGGTATTATCGGTATTCTTATTTCACAGTTACTGTTGATCCCAACTAATGCAATTCTCGCCAATTTGACGGGAGTCTCTAATATTGCTTTCTTACCATGGAAGAGTGCGATTGTGCTGGTGCTCATCAGCATGACTCTGACCTTAATCGCCGGATTGATTCCTGCCGCACAGGCAGCCAAGAAGGATCCGGTTGCTGCCTTGCGCACAGAGTAAATAGATTTGGCCAGAAACTAGCTCAGGGGTGTGGCCCAGCCACACCCCTGAGTTTTAGTTTTTCTCAATTTTGGTCTACCTTCTTAGCCTTGAGGTAGTTAGCCTTAGCTTTCTCCACAGCCTTTAGGGCCTGTTGGCGGCCAGCCCAGCCATCAACAGAAACCTCTTTGCCCTCCAGCTGCTTGTATTGGGAAAAGAAGTGTTCAAATTCTAGCTTTAAGTGAGGGCCCATATCATCCACTTCGCGAATTTCTGCAAAACGCGGATCACTTATCGGCACAGCGATGATTTTTTCATCGTGGCCTTTTTCATCTGTCATAAGGAACATACCGATCACTCGGCACTCGATAAGACAGCCAGGAAAAGTCGGGTTAGCCATCAGCACCATGATATCCAACGGGTCGTCATCGTCCGCTAAAGTGTTGGGGACAAAACCGTAGTCGGCTGGATAGAACATTGGCGAGAAAAGCGGGCGATCCAATACAAAAACTTTCCGTTCCACATCGTATTCGTATTTATTGCTACTACCCTTGGGTATTTCTATAAATGCCTCGACCTCTAC
>JAAYHE010000062.1 GCA_012735505.1 Bacillota bacterium | reverse complement strand
TGGGCAGTTTATCCTGGCACAGTCCATAACGAAATGCATGAAGATCATTCGGTACGGCTCATGGCTTTATCGCCTGACACCAACTTAGACAGTTTCATTGCTGCGTTGGCCAACTCGATTGACGCGGTCTTGGCCAAGAGCCAATAGAGCCGGCGCATGAATACGAAAGAAAGGATGTAGAACATGATTACACGCATTGAACAGATTGTTGATGCCCTTGAACCCCAATTGATCGAGCAGAGGCGGGATTTTCATAAGTATGCCGAGAGCGGCTGGACCGAGTTTCGCACAGCTTCGCTAATTGCCCGCAAGCTGCACGACCTCGGCTTTGAAGTTAAACTCGGCCGGGATGTGGTGCGAGAAGCTGACCGGATGGGCGTACCCGATGAGGCCACATTAGAAAAGCATTACCAACGGGCTCGCGAGCAAGGCGCCGATCCTGAGTTTTTGCCAGCTTTGCGCGGCGGTTTTACTGGCGTTGTTGGCATTCTACGCTGCGGGGAGGGCCCCGTTATCGGCATGCGTTTCGATATCGATGCAGTAGATATGACCGAATCCCAGTCGCCAGAGCATCGGCCAGTGCGTGAAGGTTTTGCTTCAGTCAATCCGGAAGCCATGCACTCTTGCGGGCACGACGGACACGCCAGCATCGGCCTCGGTGTAGCTGCCGCCTTAGTCGAACTGAAAGACCAGCTGCGAGGCACCGTGAAACTGGTGTTTCAGCCAGCGGAAGAAGGCGTGCGTGGAGCCAAGGCTGTAGTCGGTTCGGGGATACTCGACGACGTGCAGTATATGTTTGCTGCCCATCTCGGTAGCGGTTCACCTACCGGATCGGTAGCCGGAGGGCGCGGCAGCTTCTTGGCCACTTCCAAATTCGACGCCTTCATTACTGGGGCACCGGCCCATGCGGGTGGCAAGCCAGAAGGCGGGCATAATGCTCTCTTAGCTGCAGCTACGGCAGCAATAAATCTATATGCCATTCCGCGCCATAGTCAAGGTGCTACCCGCATTAACGTTGGCCGCCTGCAGGCGGGCACCGGGCGCAACGTTATACCGGCACAGGCCCACCTAGCTATCGAGACCCGCGGTTATACCAGCGAGCTCGAACAACATATGTACAACTATGCTGTGCGTATCTTAGAAAACGCGGCTGCTATGCACGGTTGCACTCTAGAAGTGCGGGCTATGGGTGGAGCCATCAGCGGCAAGAGCGATATCGAGTTGGCTGACCGAACCAGAAGGATCGCCCAGCGAATTAGCGATTTTACCCACGTACATCCTGGCCTGTCTGGTGGCGGGGGCAGTGAAGACTACACCTACATGATGGCCCGGGTGCAAGCCAATGGCGGCCAGGCTACCTTTATCAGCATCGGGGCAGATATTAACGGCGCCGGCCACCATACTGCCGAATTTGATTTCGACGAGCGTGCTATGCGGGGTGCGGTCAAACTCTTTGTTGCCTCAGCCCTAGACATTATGCAAAACCGATAAGATCAATAGCTAGCAATATACAGGGTGTGCTGCCCATCGTTTATCTAGTAAACGGTGGGTGGCACACTATTTTTTTTGCTCGCAAGACGAATGTTGGTAATATTGATAGCATTGCGTTCATACCTATATAAATAAGTTTAATACTATATATCGTCAAGAGTGATATATAATAGCAAGTGGTAACAAAGCCCCCTATTGGGGAGCAAAAAAAGGAGGCACCATTAGACCATGCAAAAGCGATTTGTTGTTCCTGTGGTTATGCTGCTCTTAGTAGCGGCGCTGGCAGTAGGTTGCAGCCAAGAAGAACTGCCAGTCTACAAGTTCGGTTACGGATTCAGTAGTCACGAAGGAGCCTTTATGATGGCTGCAAAGGCAGGCAAGGCGATTTCCGACAAGGCATATTTGGAAGAAATCGCAGATCGCCAGCTCTATCGGCTCCACGTCGATGGAAAACCAGTTGCTGATTTTGAACTAGTCACAGTTACGGGTGGCAACCAAGCTATGCAGTTAATGTCGCAAGGGCATATCGACTTTGCCACCGGGTCTTCTGCTGCTTTAATGGCTGCAGTTGACAAGGGCGCGACCATGAAGGGGCTTTGTCCAATACATACGGGTGGTATTGCAGTTGTTGCTCTCGAGGAGTTTCCGGCAGATAACTGGGAAGAATTCCAGGCTGTTGTCAAACAGAGTTCCGAGCCTGTTAAAGTTGGCTATCATTCGCCAACCAGCGCTCCCATAATTCTGTTTGAAAAAGCAGTGCAAATGGCCGGTCTCACCACCACCGGCGATCCCAATAACAAGGATGCAGACATTCTCCTAGTCGACCTAAAAGACACTAAGAACCTAGTCCCGGCTATGAACAGTAAACAAGTGGACGTCTGGGTAGGTCCTTCGCCCAACCCGGAAATTGCAGTCACTACCGGCGTTGGCAAGGTAGTGCTCGACATGAAAGACATGCCACCCAAAGGCCAGTGGGATGACTTCCCTTGCTGTGTACTGTCTACTTCGGCCGAGATGATTGCTGAACATCCCGACATCGTGGAGGCTGTAGTCCAAGTCATGACCGATGCCGCTGCCTATACCATGGAAAACATGGATAAGTTGGTAGACGTTATGGTCGACTGGGCAGGCGTTCCTAAGGAAGCTGCAGAGATCAATACGGTAAAATACACCACCGAGAATAACGAGAAATTCATTAACGGTGAAGCTATTATCTTCGAGGCCTTGCAGGCTACCGATAAGGTCAACGAGGATTTCAGGGATGTTAAATTCGAAGATGCGATCGATCAGCTCTTTAACTTTAGCTTCATCGACAAAGTCTTAGGTAAATAGAAACTAAAACTAAAGCCTTTTAAAAGCTAGTTGGAGGGAGAGCCATTGTCGGGAGCATTGCTCGCGACTGTGGCTCTTACCTTAACAAGCCTTGACATCGTCAGTGTTAGATTGTGGAGGAGGAATCACCAATTGTCTTCAGTAGGAAAGGAGCCCAAGAAGCGGTTTACGCTTAAGCGTTGGCTTGTCTTACGTCCTCTGGTGGCACCGTTAATGCTTTTTGTGGTTTGGCAGATAGTTGCCCTCCGCCTAGACAATTTTCTTATTTTGCCTACCCTAAATGCTGTGCTAAAGGTTTTACTTAATCCTTTCCAAGACTTGTTACGCCTAGGCTCAATGGTACATAATGCGCAAGTCAGTCTGGTGCGGGTCTTGTTAGGCTATGGTCTAGCTGCCCTGATCGCCATTCCGGTAGGCATACTCATGGGCTATTCGGTTCACGTGCGCGTTGCCTTACAGGGCGTGCTGTCCATGTTGCGCCCCATCCCTCCCTTGGCTTGGGTGCCCTTGATTCTAGCCTGGTTTGGTACAGCTAGTTTGGCAACCTTTTTTGGCATCCGCGGCGGCGCAGGCTGGGTATATCTGAGCAACATTCGTGTTTCCATGCTGTTCATTATCTTCATTTCCTCTTTCTTCCCGATCTTGATCAACACCATGTTCGGCGTGCGCAATGTGCGTCGCACCTTGCTCGACTCGGCCCTGACCTTAGGCGCTAGCCAGGGCGACCTGGTGCGGAAGGTAATGTTACCGGCTGCCTTGCCGAGTATTGTGACCGGGCTCCGCGGGGGCATGGGAGCAGCCTGGGGTAGCTTAGTAGCAGCCGAAATGCTGCCCGGTAGTATAGCTGGCCTGGGTTATCTCATTTCCCATGCGCAATCCTACTCGCGCACCGACATCGTCATGGCCGGCATGATTGCCATCAGCGCTATCGGGGCGCTGCTCGACTTCATTTTCCGCTGGATCGAGGATAAGAAATTCAGCTGGCAAAGTTTGGGGCGCTAGGGGTGAGCTAATGGAACAAGAGATTATCAGACTAGATGGGGTTAGCAAAATCTTTTACTCCGAAAACGGCCACGAAGTGTTGGCAGTCGACAAGGTCGACCTCTCGATCCAGGAATCCGAGTTCGTTTGCTTGTTAGGGCCTAGCGGTTCGGGTAAGTCGACTGTCTTGCGCATGCTAGCCGGTCTAACGCCTGCCAGCTCAGGCAAAGTCTCGGTGCTGGGAGAAGAAGTGGTAGGGCCGCGACCGGAGGCAAGCATGGTCTTGCAAGACTATTCTCTGCTGCCCTGGCGCAGCGTGCTGGAGAACGTCGCTTTCGGGCTCGAGTTGAGGCGTGTTCCGAAAGAGGAGAGGATACGTATCGCTACTGAAATGGTGGAGAAGGTGGGCCTGGGCGACTTTCTGCATGCCGCCCCCTATGAATTGTCGGGAGGCATGCAACAGCGAGCTGCTATCGCCCGTGCTTTAGCTACCGACCCCCGTATTCTATATATGGATGAACCTTTCGGGGCCCTCGATGCCTTTACCCGGCGTCAGATGCAGCAAGAATTGCTCTCGTTATGGTTGAAGGATAAGAAAACGGTACTGTTTGTCACTCACAGTGTGGAAGAAGCCGTCTATCTGGCCACCCGGATTGTGGTAATGAGTGCCCGACCAGGGCGCATTATTGCAGATTTTCCAGTGGATATACCTTATCCTCGTCGCAGTAGCGACAGCGAATTCGGTAGATTAGTCGACGAGTTAATGCACCTGCTCATGGAGCTGGCTTACGAAAGGTAGGGTGCATAGATGGTAAGGCCGCCAATCCTGCCCAGCTTGTGCTGGCACAGATTGCGCGGCCTTTTGCCATTGTTCAGGGTCTGTGCTGCCTGCTTCTTTCATATATATGAGATTGTGAGACGGGAGGGCAGGAAACGGCAAACGCCATAGCGAAATTTATGTAAGAAGCAAATAAATCTTATGGGGGCCATGATATTGAATAGTAAGAAACGCTTGTACGAGCTAATCGAGGCAAAGAAAGAAGAGTATGCGGCACTGAGCGATCAAATTTGGGAATTCGCCGAAACACGTTTTGAGGAAGAAAAATCGGCCGCGCTGCTTTGCCGAGCGCTGGAAGGGGCAGGTTTTAGCGTAGAGCGCGAGGTAGGCGGCGTACCCTTTGCTTTTGTAGGCACGGCCGGCTCTGGCTCGCCAGTAATCGGCTTCCTTGGCGAATACGATGCTCTATCTGGCCTTAGCCAAGAGGCAGGAATAGCGGAGAGGCGCCCGCTGCAGCCAGGTGCGGCTGGACACGGCTGTGGGCATCACTTGCTGGGAGTTGGTTCTTTAGCAGCAGCGGCAGCATTAGCCCAATATTTAAAGGAAGAGAATCTACCCGGCACCGTCAAATACTATGGTTGTCCTGGTGAAGAAGGCGGATCGGGCAAGGCCTTCATGGCGCGGGAGGGCGTTTTTGCCGGCTTGGATGCCGCCATTACTTGGCATACCAGCACCATGACTATGACTCGCTCGGGCTCATCCTTAGCCAACATCCAAGTATATTATCGTTTTATCGGCCGCTCGTCCCATGCAGCGGCTTCTCCCCACCTCGGGCGCAGTGCTTTAGATGCGGTTGAACTGATGAACGTAGGCGTCAACTACATGCGCGAGCATGTAATTCCTGAAGCCCGGGTTCATTATGCAGTGATCGAAACAGGGGGCAAGAGTCCTAACGTGGTGCAGCCGGTAGCTGAGGTGCTGTACCTTATCCGGGCGCCACAGAATAGCCAAGTGCGGGAGATGTTCGAGTGGGTGAACGATATTGCCCGCGGGGCAGCCTTGATGACGCAGACGCAGGTAGAGATCCAGGTCGACAAAGCCTGTTCTAACCTGATTCCTAATGAAACTCTAGAAAAATTAATGCAGGCCAACTTAGAGGCCTTGCCGCCCTTAACTCCCACTCCAGAGGAAGAAGTTTACGCTCGTGCCATTCGCGCTACCCTAGACCAGGCCGAATCGGCTAAGGAGCAAAAAGCCTTCCTCAAGAGTTTTGGTAGCCGCGAAGGGCGTCGGTTAGCCGAGCAGTTGGAGGGGCAGGTCTTACATGCGGGAGTGTTGCCCCACCAGACGTCCGACCAGCCGAAGATGTCCTCGACCGACGTGGCCGACGTGTCGTGGCTGGCGCCGACAGTGCAATGTAACGTCGCTTGCTATGCTTTAGGCACACCGGGGCATAGCTGGCAGATGGTAGCCCAAGGAAAATCTAGTTGGGCCCATAAAGGTATGTTGCTGGCTGCTAAAGCTATGGCTGGCACCGGCTTGGATATCTTGCAGCAGCCCGAGCTCCTGGCTGCGGCCAAGCAAGAGTTGCAGGAGCGCTTAGGTGGTGAGCCCTATCGCTGTCCTATTCCCGAGGGTGTACAGCCTAGCAAAGTAAAATAATGTTAACAGGGCGTAGCGCACCACGTTTTCAAAAACTGAGGTGCCCCCTGTTAACTTTACAGTTGAAATAACAATACTTGCCCCCTAGGGAAAATTCCTGAGGGGCTCTTTTTTATGCCATAGCAACACCCATCCTACCTCACCCTTAGTGGCGGCTTTAGGCAGCAAAATCATGCTGGCAACATGCAGGAAATAGTTGGGGCAAGGCGAATTAGTCTGGGAAGAAAAATAAAAGCGAGGAGGGCAATAATGGGTAAAATTTGCGGCAAGAGGGCTTATGCACTGCTAGAGCGTATCGCCTATGAGCGCCTCGGCGGCAGCCCAGAGGAAGCGCAAGCAGCGCAAACTTTATTAGACGAGTTAGCTAGTTTCGGTTTGCAGGGTCACATCGAGATATTCCCAATTCCAACCAGCACCATACAAGTGGCTAAGTTGGAGGTCTTGGAGCCTTATCAGGCAGAATACGAGGTGGCCGGCTACGGCCTGACCGGGAACACCGACGCCGAAGGTTTGGTGGCCGACCTGGTCTACGCCGAGGGTGCGGGCGAAGTCAACCTGCTAGGCACGGCTGGCAAGATAGTCTTAATAAATGAAGGTCTGCCTCTAGAAAAATACGAGAAATTAGCCAAAGCCCAGGTGGCAGGCTTTATCAGTATCGGCGGTCGGCTGTGGGAGCGGGAAGATCTGCCACGGCGGAGCATCCGCGAGCCATATTTTAAGCACGGCAAAATTCCGGGTGTGTCTATTCGTGCTGCCGACGCCTTAGAAATGGTGCAAAAAGGGGCGAGCAAGGTGCGCCTCACCTTGCAGCAAGATGAGTGCGAGGTCGATTCGCGTAACGTCATCGCTGAAATCAAAGGCACCCGTTATCCGGAAGAAGTGGTCGTATTTGCTGCCCATTATGACAGTGTTCCCTATAGCGCCGGAGCCAACGATAATGGGGCTGGTAGCGTAATCCTCATGGAGCTCGCACGGCAGTTTGCCCAGCAACCACCTCTGCGCACCGTTCGTTTTTGTTGGTTTGGTAGTGAAGAACTAGGTCTGCTAGGTAGCTTTGCCTATGTGAAACAACATGAAGCAGAGCTAGATTCTATCAAGTTTGTTATTAACGTTGATGTTGCCGGAGGTTACTTAGGGCAAAATGTCACCTTTGTCATGGCCCCTGACGCTTTGAAAGGCTATGTCGAGATCCTAGCAAAACAAGAAGGTCTCGAAATGGGAATTCGTCACGACGTTTATTCCAGCGATGCTATTCCTTTTGCCGAAAAAGGAATACCGGGGATTAATTTCTGTCGCTTTGGCGCTCCTATTCATAACCGCCATGACCAACTTGAATATATAAGCCCTGCACGCTTAGAAGAGTTAGCATCATTTGTTTGGCTGTTCTCTGAAAAAACGGTTAACGCAACAGTTTTTCCAGTTGCCAGGGAGTTGCCCGATAACGTTAAGAAGAGCCTGCAAAAATATCTTGAAGCGCGTAGAGGCAAAGATACATCCAAGTAATATGCCGAATCTCTTGCAAGGCAGGTATAAACATTAGAAAACATCCCAATACTACAGATGAAAATAATCTGTAAAACATGGGGTGATAATGTGTCCATAATGTGGTTTAAACAAGCCGCAAGAGGTAGAGGCAGCGCTGGTGCAGACAAAACCTTTAGGATTACCTTCACCGATAGGCCTAAAGGTGTAAGACTAAATGCTGCCTTCACCAAACATTTGGTGGCAGAGGAAGTACAGTTCCTGCAAATTGGGGTAGAAGACGATGTGCTCTTAATTAAACCTATCGCTGAGCGCAAAGATAGTTTTAAGCTCATCGTCAACAAGAATAGTGGGCAAGTTTGTTCTACTGCTATTGGCAACTGGGCTGCTGCGCAAGGCATAATTAAACAGAGGGCAGCTGGTGTTTGGAACGAAGAACGGGAGCTTTACGAATTCCAGCTGACGCCGTTGCTACAAAGGCAAGAGGAGGAACCCTCTATCCTGGCAGCGACGGCTGGTAGCCTAGACGCATAAACAACATAAGAAAGCCCTTGCTTAGCTGGGGTGCTCGCAAGGTCTGAAATGCATAACAAAGAGCCGAAGGAAGCTGCTCATGCAATTCCTTCGGCTTTTACAATTTAGTTGATAGCTAAACCTATATCCTTGTGGAACCAATGGCTTGGTTCATATTCAGCCAGGCGGTAACCCTTTCTCCCCGCCGGGCCTTCGCTTGGGCAGGCACCTTAGCCACCAACTTATGGCCGTCCACGTTAAGGAAAAGGTTGGTTGCGGAACCCAGCAATTCAGCCACTTCCACTAGGGCTAGCAGGGACACTACATTGGGCCTGGATGGCAAGCTCTTTGGCGGTGGCTATTTTGGCCCCTTTACCGTAGCAGGAGCCATGATGGGGGTTAATCAAATTGCAGCCCGGGTAGTTACCGATCCCGCTTTTGTGGAAGAATTGTTTGATATTATCACTGAGTTCATGGTTGACTTGGCAAAACAATGTGTGCAGCAGGGTTCTGAATACATCATCTCGCCCATAGGGCCCAAGCTATTATACAGACCTTCAGATAGCTTAGTCGTATATCAGAGTGTACACCCCCCTTTTGTGTCCTGCATATTTTGTTATAACGCAGGACTCTTAGCAGAAAGGGGGGTTTTCAGTGCGTAGAAGAAGACGAAGGATACGGCGAGTGCCCGTTTGCGCGAACCTTGTCCAAAATCCTCGCTTCGAGGCTGGCTTCGATCAATGGAATTTTTCAGGCTCCCTTGGCCTTGCTACTGGTCTGCCTTTCGCAGGTAACCAAGCTATCCGCATGCACTCATCGTCATCCAGTATATGGAAGGATGTGGCGTTAGCGGGTGTGAGCGGCCGGCCGCTCCTTCTTAGCTTCAACCTGTTTGCTTCTCTGGAAGCGGCCGACCTGATAGTTGAAGTCATCTGGTTAGATCGGCACCTCCGAGCCATTGGAGTAGGGCGTCATATGTATATTGGTGCAGATACATTGACTGGCGAGTTCAACGCCAAAATCACCTTCTTTGAAATAACCGATCGGCCACCCGCAAATGCTGCCTTTGCTAGGCTGCAGTTCAGCAAACTCGAAGGAGATGAGAACAGCTTTATCGAGATTGACCAGATAATCTTGGCTCCGGTTCGGTCCATCAATTTGGTACAAAACTACGGCTTTGAGAGTGGTTTGACCGAGTGGAACGCGTCCGACTTTGTAGCGGATTACGATTTACCTCTTGTAGGCGGTGGCCATGCTCGGGGCGAGGGTGATGGGTTATTGTCGCAGGAAGTCTATATCGGTAACCAGCCACTGGGATCATCCTATTTGCTCAGTTTTGCCCTCAGCCTGACCGAGACGGCTGCCGTCGAAACGACAGTACGAGTGCAGTGGCTGGACCGAGACAGCAACATTATCTCGCAAGGTTTGCAGTTCCTTGTTCCCGAAGAGTCGCTTCTAGGTCGCAGCGCCTGCCTCACCTATTTGGCTGTAACCAGCCCAGCACCGGGAGGGGCTGTCTGGGCCCGCATTAGCTTTGAAACGCAAGGAGCGGGGGTGTTCGATTATAGGGTTGACCAAGTGCTCTTTTCCAGAATCCTCACGCCTAACCTGGTGCAAAACCCGAGCTTTGAAAATGATCTTAACGACTGGGAATTCGATAGCACTACTACCACAAATACCTTGTCCGCTTACGAGGGCAACTGGGTCGCTAGTATGCCGGCAAGCGGTGCATTTTTGGAGCAGCAGATTCCCCTCAATCGGGCTGCTGGTCGCTGCTACCTGCTTAGCTTTGCCCTCAAGGTTGCCAGGCTGGCTGAATTCGGAGAGGCTGTCCTATTAGCTAAAGTCCTATGGTTAGATAGGACTGGCAGGGAAATTGGACCAGGGCTGGCTCTTGTCGCCCGTGGCGATCATTCGGTTGCAAACGCATCTACCTGGCTAGTCTATGCAGCCATTACCGATCCCGCACCAGCAGGCGCAGCAGCAGCTAAGGTGCTGTTCACTATGCGCAGTTCCGAGAACGCCAACTTGGCCCTCGACCACGTAGTGTTTGCCCAGCTGTAGGTCATCAGCACGGCACAGGGGGCGTTCCTAACTCGGCTCTTTACGAGGACACAAAAAGGGCGGCTAGTAACCGCCCTGTTCTCATGTCCGCTTACGTGGTGCGATGATATCTAGGCTCACTCCACGTTCGCTTTACATGAAGCAATTAGCGTTCAGTAAGTGTTACTTCTTGGGTTTCCCAATTCCAGTGAACCATAAGTCCTAAACTTTCACCCACGAATCGGAAAGGTGCCATGGTTCGACCGTTACTTGAGAAGGCGGGAATGGGCATGGTAACCTCTTTGCCATTTACCTTAGCAATAGGAGAGTTGAGAACGAGCTCTACTTTGTTGCTGCCAAAAACAAAAGTTGCAGTGCGAGTATCGTTATCCCAGTTGGAAACAACGCCAATAGCGTCTAATGCTCGTACCGGAATAACCGTGTGTGATTGATATAGCATGGGAGCTGCGGTTAGATGCTTAATGACGCCATTAGCGTCATAGGCGGTTTGTCCAATGGTGTAGCGTACATACGCAGGGGCTGCTCTCCGCTCAATGGAAATAGACACTGGTCTGGCTTTGTACCCATCATGGATCAAAGTTAACTCGTATTCACCAGCTGGTAACTGGGAGGGGACGCGATGGTCGATAGTGCCATTCTTCACGGACATAATCCAAGCAGCTATGTCTCCTCGGGCTTGTAATAGTGCGTCCCCGACTATTGGTTTTCCTTCAGTATCAACAATTGTGCCGATTAAACGGGGTAAACCCTGCATGTCATCAAGTGCGGTGTTTGGAAGCACAAAACTTGCCTCCATCTCCGGAACCACAGTAAAAGTTGCTGTCATTAAGTCAAAGTCACCTAACCAAACAACTTCGTATGTGCCTGGCTCTAATGCTAATTGGACGTTAAACCAGTCTTCTCTAAAATTCACTTCACCTTGAATAGCATCAGTGATTTCTCGTCTTGTCACAGGTTCTTGGATATATAATTCGCCGGCCGCGGCTGGGGTCCGTCTGGCAGAACCCGTTAGGCTGCAGTAGACTTTACCGTTTTCCAAAGGCCCCTTTATTGTAGAGTTCAACAATAAAATGTTTCCGCTGATTCGGGATCCTTCACTTCTAGCGCGAGCTAACACAGTGTCACCGTCGGTTGTCTCCAAAATAAAGTAAGAATAAAGACCCCTATTGTTGGGGATTACAGGCAGGGAAAAGGAATTGTCGCTATGTATAGTTATTGCTCCCTTTGCTTCGCCGCCAGCTAATAGTCTGCTGGGAATAATCACTTTGCCTTCGGCATCATAGAGTGTGCCCCTTATTAGTGTCACAGGATTTGTCATAGACCATGTAATCGGCTCCAGCTCACCAGCAAATACAACCTGGGGTGTAAGTGTATATTCGGCGCTGTATCGCTCATGCCTCCACATGAGTATCAGGCTATTATTTGTCATGCTGAATTTTATTGGGAAAGAAAACTTATTGCCAGTGAATGTTAAGCGAGTCATATCTGCCAGTGGCCCATTGCTGATTGTAAAGTAGCCACTAGCAATCACCTCTGGGGGTAACTGTTCACCGTTATCATCAAGCACATAACCTTCTACCCAGATTTCAACTTGGTTCCCACCACTCAAGTCACCACTAGGTCGGATCGAAGTAATCTCCAACTGGCTGTTCACAGGTAGCGGAGGAAATGACAAATAAAAGGTGGGGAAGAAACCAATTGTTGGACATGCCACAGAGACTCAAAAAGCGTTTTCGGGGCGAGTGGAAAAAACAATTTCTGCCGTGAAGGATTTGTCTGGGTGTATGGTCAGCTGAGCGGTCCATTTATCTCCGCCAACTTTAGTAGGAACAATCACGTTGCCATTAGTGTCATATACTGTACCACTGAACCTGGCTATATATCGACCATCTGTCTGAATATATTCGGGTACAGACCTTAATAACAATGGCTGGTTCACCGCAAATACATGCCAAATCCAGCCACGTCCTGTGCTCCAACCTATTTCATATTCATTCTGGGGTAGCAACGCATATATTTTGAAATTATTCCCCTGCCAGATTACATCGGTAATCGCGTCTGGTACCACTTCTTTTTTCTCGTTAGTACGGATCGTAAACGTTCCGTGTAAACATTGCTCTAAAGTGGCAGGGGCCTTGCTCTGCATATTCATTAATGAACCACTTATTACCACTGGGATTTTACCATTGACTGCCTGCCCATGGTAGCTAGATTGGTCAAGCTGTAGCTCAAATTGACGACCGTCTAATGGTATGGCCTCGAGCTTATCAAGACCAGAAAAGGTGCCTAAAATGAGGGTAACGGCAATCATTAGGGCAAAATGCCTCTTTTTACAGAACAACCATATCTCCTCCTTCTCGGGCCTTATAGGCTATATTGATAATAAATACAACACTTTTCTGTGTTTTCCTGCGGGAGTATTTTCCATCTAGCCTTCGTTCAAAGTTCAGGAGTTGGAAAGAACAGCGTTACCATGTTAGAGTGTGGACGCAAAAAGGGCGCATCGCGCACGTTAGCAAAAACGTGTTGCGATACGCCCCTTTCTACTTACGTCAGTGGACTACCAGCGAGTTGAGCGGCGAGCCTGGAAGCAGTCTTGGCAATAGACTGGGCGATCACCGCTAGGCCGGAAAGGCACCTGGGTTTCTTTGCCACAATCAGCGCAAACGACCGAGTGCATTTCCCGCGCTTGGCGCATGCCACCGTTACCACGGTTCTGGGCCTTACGGGCAGCGCGGCATTCTGGACAACGTCCTGGCTCGTTTTGGAAACCGCGTGCAGCGTAAAACTCTTGCTCACCAGCAGTAAAGGTGAACTCGCTGCCACATTCACGACAAGTTAAAGTCTTATCGGAATACATAGTTTTAACCTCCTTCCCCAACTGTTTTCGTCTTGTCTAAACTGGCGTGGAGAACGGAGGTCATAAAAGAAGACTCTATTGGGTCTAGTTACCTTGTCTTCAGCCAAACAGACGATTACCAGTAGTATAGCACATCTGACCCAGAATACAACTAGTTTTTCAATTCGCTGCTAAAATTTTATAGAAAACTGTTGATTTTGCGCGCTCGTAGCTAACTGCTGCTTCATTCGATCCTGCTCACATATCGCTGGCGCGAAAGCGCAAACTATAGCTAGTGTGTGCTGCTATGTCTGGCAGTGTACAGAACATCATATTAACAGAGGGAGGTCTTTTTGTGGCACAACACATCCATTGCACGGTGAGCAACTGCCATTATTATGGCGAAGGCAACAAATGCTTTGCCAGCGAGATTCTCATTACCGAAGACAGTCTTGCTCACCAACAACCGGATTCGGTCGATGCTATCCAGGCGACCACGTTGCCTCAAACTAAGGTGGATTCCTGCATGCAGACTTGCTGCAAGACCTTTGTCCACTCTGGCAGCAGTAAGATTGATGTAGACGGAGCAACTAAGAGCCAATCTAACTTTGGTGGTAGCAACCGCACGAAGTAGAAGTACCCTGTGTGCCGGCCACGTTTTGGTAAACGTGGCGCGGCGCGCCTTTTATTTTTCGCCCCTCGTTCCTGAAATAGTTCTGCATTAAATCCGCTCTTTTTGGAAATCTTACAGACAAAAGGAGATGGGACTATGGATACTGTAGCACTAACATTGGTAATCATCGGAGCCCTCAACTGGGGTTTGATAGGCTTCTTTGGTTTTGATTTGGTCGCAAGCTTGTTTGGCGGTCCAAACGCGGTACTAAGTCGCATCGTCTATTCCCTGGTTGGCCTGGCCGGATTGTGGTCGCTAACATTTCTCTTTCGAGACAGTAGGGAACTCAGAGGTAACAAATAGGGAACAAAACTGCGATTCCATCCGGGTCGCAGTTTTTTTTGCCTACCTTGAACGTTGAAAGCGCCGAGGGTTGCGTTTAACTTGGTTAAATATATGATGTATATCACAGATTAATCCTCTTTTCCTTGCTAAAATAAGGCTGAGCATTAACTTGGAGGAGAGGTATTGATGAAAAAACGTACTATTGTTCATATCGACGAGTCTAAATGTGATGGTTGCGGTTTATGTATTCCTAATTGCGCTGAAGGTGCCATTCAGATTATCGATGGCAAGGCGCGTTTGGTAGCCGATAAGCTTTGCGATGGCTTAGGCGATTGTTTGGGCCATTGTCCCCAAGATGCGATAAGGTTGATCGAACGGGAAGCGGAAGCTTTTGATATGCAGGCAGTTGAGGAACATTTGGCCAAGATGCAAGCTCCTAGCCAGCCGGTTAACCATGGCGGCTGCCCCGGCAGTCGGGCATTTACTTTTAACCGTGAGGCCCAGCCCGAGCCAAGCACCCATCAGCCCCAGCGTTCAGAACTGAGCCAGTGGCCGGTGCAATTGGCTCTAGTGCCAGCGAGTGCACCCTTCCTTCAGGATGCCGACTTGTTGATCACGGCCGACTGCGTACCGTTTGCTTATCCCGACTTTCATCGTAAGCTGCTACGCGGCAAGACGGTAATGGTTGCTTGTCCGAAACTGGATGACGTCTCGCCTTATGTAGAAAAGCTGGCTACCATCTTTAAAGAAAATGATATTAACACCGTTACCGTAGCCCGCATGGAAGTACCCTGCTGCTATGGTTTGGTTAGACTAGTAGAAGCCGCCCTGAGTTTAGCAGGTCGCAACGATATTCCTGTATTTACACTGGTTGTTGGTGTCCAGGGCGACACAAGAAGCTAATGCGATGGTGGCAGGCGTGATTCTAAATGGACAGCCGGGGGGCTGTCCATTTTTCATGACGCCCTACCGATATAGCCCAATGTTCTGGGTGTTTTGCCGCACATTTTGGGATAGCGTAGGGGCGCCCCGCGGAGAAAATTGCCGCGGCAATTTTGTCCAAGGCGCGCCCGCGCGAGCATGACTGCGACAGTTTTCGTTGGCATGCGCGCATGACTGGCATTAATCTTAGCTGGGGGCAGGAATAAGTCTTTTGGTAGGCGAATTATTGAAATATGGAAGGGGTATACTCATGTGCATGCGCTACCCTTTCCGGCATGATAAGAAAGGGGTGTATAGATTAGTGAGTCACATCACGTCGCCAGAAACTTTCTTTGGGCATCAGTTGGGAGCGGACCGTAAGATAGCCCGCTGGGACAAAATTGTCGAGTATTTCTACACATTGGCCAAAGAGTCTGATCGCATCCAAGTAGTTGACCTCGGACCTTCTACTGAAGGCAATCCTTTCTTATTGACCATCATTTCCTCACCTGAAAATCTAGCCAACTTGGAAGAACTACGCCAGATCAACTTGCAGATAACCGACCCGCGGGGCCTGACAGAGGCCGCCGTCAAAGAGCTGGTAAAGCGCGGCAAAGCTGTTATTTTGCAGAGCATGAGCCTGCATGCTAGCGAAATTGGTGGCACCCAGATGGCACCCGAACTCGCCTACGACCTCTTGACTGGTAACGATGAAGCCACCTTGCGCATCTTAGATAACGTTATCTATCTCGCCGTGCCCTGTTTCAACCCCGATGGGCAGCTAATGGTTACCGATTGGTATAACGAATGGGTAGGCACCGAATATGAAGGCTGCAGCATGCCCTGGCTCTATCACAAATACGCGGGGCACGATAACAATCGCGATGCCTTTATGCAAAACCTCATCGAATCCTACTACATGGGGCAGCTCTTGTTCCACGAATGGCGCCCTCAGGCCTTCCAAGACCATCATCACATGGGCAGTTATGGCGCTCGCCTCTATGTTGCACCTTATAGCGAGCCGATTCGTCCTGACGCCGATCCCCTTATCTGGCGCGAGCTGGCTTGGTATGGTTCCCATATGGCCTACAAGCTGGAAGAAGCCGGCCTGACTGGCATTCTCAACGGGGCCCAGTTCCCGGGTTGGGGTCACTTCGGTTATCATTGGATCACCAATCACCATAACATCGCCGGTATGCTGACCGAGTCGGCCAGTGCTAAACTAGCTACACCTCTCTACATAGAACCGAGCCAGTTGCGTGGTGCTGGCAAGACTATGCCCGAGTATGCCGAGCAGACTAACTTCCCTCATCCCTGGCCGGGTGGTTGGTGGCGGTTGCGCGACATAGTCGAACAGCAGAAGGTAGCTGCCTGGGCTCTCTTAGATGTAGCTGCCCGCAACAAAGACACGGTGCTTTGGAACAGCTACCTGAAAGCTAAGCGCCAAACCGAGCGTGGCGCAGCCAGCAAGGAGCAAGCCTACATCATCGCCCCCGACCAGCATGATCCTCTCACTGCTCGCAAGTTAGTACAAGTTCTGCTCAATCAGGGCATCGAGGTACACCAGGCAAAAGCTCCCTTTAAGCTAGGTGCCTGCACCTATCCCGAGGGAACCTATGTGGTTTTCTTGGCCCAGCCCAAATACGGGGTGATCAAACAGCTACTAGGTCGCACCCTCTATCCTAGCAACCCTTGGACCGAGAATCCCGACGGGTCGGTTAGGGCTTTTGACACAGCTACCGACACCGTGGCGGAATATATGGGCGTCAAGGTATTCCCGGCTAATAGACAGCTTGCGGGTGAATTCGCCGTCATCACTGAGCTCGAGCCGCCAGCAGGTCAAGTTTGCCCAGTAGACCAATATGGCTACGTTTTTGACGCCTGCCTCAACGATAGCTATCGGGTAGCTAATCGCCTCCTACAAAAAGAGATTCCTGTATGGCGGTTAGATGAAGAAGTAAATGTGGCTGCTGGTTATACGCTGGCTCCTGGCGCCTTCTATGTCGAAGCTGCAGCTGCTGCCGAGCTAAAAGAGATTGCCACCGAGTTGGGTGTCAACTTCTTCGGTCTGAAGGCTGCCTATGAGGGGCAAAAACGTGCGCTGCGGCCTCTCCGCGTCGGCCTTTACCAACGCTACTATGGTGGCAATGCCGACGAAGGCTGGACTCGCCTGGTTTTCGAGCGCTTTGAGCAGCCCTACATTACTGTCATGAACGATGATATTAAAGCTGGCGACCTTATCGACCGCTTTGACGTCTTAATCTTCCCGAGCGATTGGGAGCAGTTGATCGTAGATATCAACGCGCCGAGCAGGAACCCGCGGGCGGCTATGTTCGCACGTCGGTTTGGCGATACGGTGCCACCCCAGTATCGCGGCGGCATCGGCAAGGAGGGCGTGGAAGCTCTGCGCGCCTTTGTAGAAGCAGGCGGGCGGTTAATAGCTCTCAATCGTTCTTGCGACTTCGCTATCAACACCTTCAAGCTGAATGTGACTAACGTAGTAGATGGCCTGCCTGCAACCGAATATTCCACCGGTGGATCTACTTTACATGTCCAGGTGGCTACTGACCATCCGTTCGGTTACGGCATGCCAGAAGATGCTCTGATTTTCAACTGGAATAGCCCTGTGTTGCAGGTTACTGATACTTTCCGTGCAGAAAACTACCAGGTGATCGCCAGATATCCTGAAAAGGATATTCTGCAGAGCGGTTTACTGGTGGGCGAAAAGCGTCTCGCTGGCAAGGCGGCTATGCTAGTAGCCAAATATGGTCAGGGCGAAGTAGTGCTGTTTGGTTTCGCCCCGCAACATCGCGGCCAAATGCACGGCACCTTCAAACTGCTTTTCAACTGCCTACAATAAGATCTTGACCAGCCCGACTCAGCTCTCCCTCTCCCTTGGGGAGGGAGGCTTTGTTTTGGGCGGTCAGATGCGGGAGGAGGAACTACAATGACTCATGCTTGGCAAGATTATGCTCGGTATGTGGAAGAAGTAATGGAGCGGGACCATATCGCCGGGGCAGCTATCTCTGTATCGCAAAACGGCAAAATTCTATTTCAGCAAGGCTTTGGCTACCGCCATCTGGCAAAGCAGCAGCCAGTTACACCCGACACCATTTTTGGCATCGCTTCGGTCAGCAAGTCCTTTACGGCTGTAGCCATCATGCAACTGGTGGATGCAGGTTTGCTGAGCGTCGACGATCCTGTCGTCAAATATTTACCCGAGTTTCAACTGCATGGCGTAGAAGATATAAATAGTGTTAAGATAAAACATCTGTTATCGCATACTACTGGCATGCCCCCTATGCGGCGGCGGCAAGATATTACTACCTTTGAAGAACACCTCGAATTCCTCGCCCAGCAGGAGTACGAGCTTCTGGGGCAGCCTGGCGAATATTTATCTTATTGTAACGACACCTTCTTGCTACTCGGGGCCATTATCGAGCGCCTGACCGGGCGTATCTATCGCAAATACATGACCAGCAACATTCTAGATGCCCTGGAGATGTACCGCTCAACTTACAGCATCGAAGAACTAACTCGCTTTAAAGATGTAACCGTTCCTTATATCTATAACAAGCAGACCGGTGAATTTGAAGAGCGGCCTTGGCCAGCCCTCGGCAACTTTGAGGTGGGTGGCGGAGTGCGTTCTTGTGTCACCGACTTAATGAAGTATGGCGAGATTTTTGTTAACGGCGGCAAGAGGGGTGACAGGGTTATTGTCAGCCGCCAGGGTCTTGAGCACATGCAGACACCTGTTTACCAGTACGGCCGCAAGACCTGGTATGGCTTTGGGCTGACTGTAACCTACGACCATGCTGGTAATACCCTGGTAGAGCATGGCGGCAGCCAACCTGGTGTGGCTTCGAATTTCGGCTTCGTGCCAGAACAGGGGCTAGTTGTCGCTGTGCTGACCAATACGTCGGGAGCGCCAGCCAAGTCGCTCTGGTTGGCGGCTGTCAACACAGCCCTCGGCTTACCGCTAGATCTGCCGCGCAGCGTCGAGCCCGAATACGAGGCTTCCCAGGCAGACAAAGAGCGCATTGTCGGCACTTATCGTTCTGCCGAAGGCGGCCGACTGCGTGTCTTTGTAGAAGATGGGCAACTATATGTAGAGACGGCTGGGGAACAGTACCCGGCCCGCATGAGTAGCCCCGCAACGGCTGTCTTTACTACTAACGTAGAGCGCGTAATCAAATTCTTCTTCCGCGAGGAAGAGCCGGCTTGGGCCGTCTTCAGCGGCTTGCGCATGCTACAGCGAGCAGCAGAATAAAGAAAAAGACGACTCCCCGGGGCCGACTGGCTACCCGGGGAAATATATTTATCGGCGTGTGTGGCTTGCTTTATATAAATATTGTAACCAAGGCAGGAGATAGGATTTTGGCGAAGAACAATTCTAAACGGAAACACTCCCTAAGAACTCCCCCTAGCAACGCTTTTGGCGTTGCGGCTGGTTTTGGTCTATATATTTAGGAGGCTTAAGTTGTGATGAAAATCCGCAAAGCCACACATGAAGACATTTTAGATATTCAGCAAGTGGCACATATCACTTGGCATACCACATATGAAAGAACCATGCGGCCAGATACTCGGGCCAACATCCTTGCCGAGTTTTATAGTGAAGAAAGCCTGGCCAGTAGTCTGAACAACGACAAGACGATTCTGCTCGTGGCCGAGTTAGAGGGGTGCATTGTCGGCTTTGCCCAGGCCTTGCCCCATCCTTGTTCGGGCTATGAAGTGACCCGTATCTATATTTTGCCCTCATACCAGCGGCAAGGAATTGGTGCCCATTTACTGGCAGAACTGAGTCAAGCGCTCAGCGGTCAGTGCCTGTGGGCGATAGTGGAGAAAGACAATCAGCCTGCCCTGAACTTTTATCAAAAGCACGGCTTTGTTCAGCGCCGCGAGCTCCAACTGCCCCTGTTTGGTGAAACCCTACCTTTCGTAGAGTTAACTAAGCAGTAATCGCACAAGTGAAGGGGTTGTTCGCAAGAACAACCCCTTTTTGTATTACAGTCGCTCCCCGCCGGGTGCCTTACACCCTAGTGTCGATTCCGATTTCCCGCAACAGGTAAGGGTGATAAATGAAGCCCTCTAGGGCAGCGAGGAGGACGATTGTGTAAACCATGCCTATGGTAGTGATCGGGTAACCGAAAGCCCTGAAAAGCATGAGGGTTACAGCCGCCAAAATAGCGTCAGCAATAGTAGCGGTGGTGTTCCCATACTGGAGCAGGATATACATATCGCCCAGCAAATAGGCTGCCAGAGTTAACGTGATCGTGCTGATTAACGCTTCTACAAAAGTGAGGCCACCGATGGTGCTAAGGATGACTAGTGCAGGGATGCCGATCAACAATGATTTGAGGACCAAAGTTCTTGTATGCTCCGTATTCATTCTTTATTCCTCCTGCCGAAATTATTGCCTTGGCATTATTCTCCCCGATTGGCGGCTAAAATAGCGATACACTACTAGTCGGTAAGAATATAAGAAAGACCGTAGATTTGATTGCACGAGATCAGCCCAGCAAAGGAGGGAAGAACCAGCGTGTCAGATTTACCACAAGCCTTTGTCCAGCGGATGCAGTCGCTGCTCGGCGACGACTTTGCTGCCTTTATGGCCACTTATGAGCAAGAACGTAGTTATGGCCTGCGAGTTAACACCTTAAAGCTAACGGTGGCTGATTTTCGCCGCTTGGCGCCTTGGCAGCTGCAGCCAATTCCCTGGTGCCCTACAGGCTTTTATTATGATGCTGCCGACCAGCCGGGCAAACACCCCTGGCATGCTGCCGGTCTCTATTACCTGCAAGACCCGAGTGCCATGGCCGTAGCCGAACTAGCGGCTCCCCAGCCTGGCGAGAATGTCTTAGACCTCTGTGCCGCCCCCGGCGGCAAGGCTACCCATTTAGCCTCTTTAATGCAAGAGCAAGGCCTTTTGGTGGCCAACGAGATTCATCCCGGCCGGGCTAAAATTCTGGCGGAGAACCTGGAGCGCTGGGGAACTAAGCGGGCCCTTGTTACCTCGGCTGCGCCAGACACCCTGGCCGCCCACTTCGGCGCATGGTTTGATTGCGTCGTTGTAGATGCGCCTTGTTCGGGGGAAGGCATGTTTCGCAAAGATGCCGAAGCCCGGGCCGAGTGGAGCGAAGCTAACGTAATGGCCTGCGCAGCGCGGCAGGATGCAATTTTAGAGGCGGCTTATGCCTTGCTCAAACCAGGTGGCCGCTTGGTCTATTCCACCTGCACCTTTGCGGTAGAAGAAAATGAAGCTGCTGTGGAACGGTTATTAGCTCGCTTTCCAGATCTAGAAGTGGGCTCGGCCCATCTGCATCCGGCTTGGCAGCCAGGGCTCGCCAGCGATGAAGCCGATCCGGTGCGTCTGACCGCACGCCTTTGGCCCCATCGCCTGCAGGGGGAAGGTCATTTTTTGGCTCTTTTATATAAGGCTGGCAACGGAGAAGCGCCTAGCCAGTTGCTCCAAACAGAGTCAAAAATCTATACGGCTGCTGATAAAGAACTACAAGCTTTTGCGGCCGAAGTACTATACGAACTGCCACCAGGGCCCTACCTGCGCTTTGGCAATAAAGTCTTTCAAGTAATGCCCACCACCCCGGTTCTCGATGGACTGAGGTTGTTGCGCCCTGGTTGGCCTTTGGGTGAGGTGCGCAAGGGGCGTTTCATCCCCGACCATAGCTTGGCGTTGGGTCTAAGGGCAGAGCAGGTGCAGCGTTGTCATAATCTGGCGGCGAGCGACCCTGACGTAATTTCCTACTTATCTGGCCAAACCTTAGCGACCGATTTGCCCAACGGTTGGGCTATTGTTTGTGTCGATGGTTTCCCCCTAGGCTGGGGGAAGGTGACTCGAGGAGTGCTGAAAAATCACTACCCCAAAGGTTTGAGATGGCGGCGATAAGACTACTCCTTCTGCGATTACATACACTCGCGTGACATATTGCCCCGCAGGCCCTTGCCGTAGGCAAGAGGCCAAGGTGCGCCCGTCATGGAGCGCCTAGGACCTGCGCTTAACAAAACGTATGCGATTTTCGTGTCCCTACGTCGACCCGTCAACCGCTGGCGTTGCGGTTATCCTCTGTGCGTGTGGCCCGTTCCCGGTCGGCCTACGGCCTCCCGGCGGGCGTGATTCAAAATGCCCAGCCCCAAAGGCTGTTCATTTTTCATGACGCCCTTACCGTATCGTAATGATGTGGGATATTCGTAGGGGGCCCGCGATGCGCCAGCACTGCCTTCTCCAGCAGCTATGCGATATCTGTAGGGGCGCCCCGCAGAACAAATTGCTTGGGGCAATTTGTTCCTAGGTGCGCCCGCACTTTCAAAACGAACCTTCATTATCAGTCTATTAGACAAGTATTAACGGAGAGCAGCATAGGAATAGGACATGGAGGTGAAAGCCTTTGTGGGGCCTCATGTCGCTGCTCTCCGCTCTGCTTTGGGCGGCTGCCAGTTTGGTAGATAAGTTTGCTGTTAATTGGGAATATCGCACGCTAGAAATACTGCCAGCCACCTACACTGCCGGCTTTATTGTGGTAGCGTGGGGCCAAAGGAATACGCCCGAGCTTTGGCAACCCATACATATTTTGAGTGGTGCCGGCTTAGCTGTCTTTTCCTTGCTTAACGCCTTTGCCTTGCTCATGGCCTTGCGCCGCGGCAGTGTCGGTTTGGTATCGATCGTGGCTGGCAGCCATTGTGTGCTGACAGCTATCGCTGCTACCTTTCTCTTTGGCGAGAAAATAGCCCTCCATCAATGGTTCGGTATCTTGTTATCTTTGCTAGGCCTAATCTTGGTACACGGCATCAATCCGGCAAAAATCGAGACTGATGGCAGCAAAGGTAGCCGCCTCTGGTTCTGGCTAGCCCTATTGGCAGCTATCGGCTCCAGCGGAGAAACCTTGGGGCTCAAGTTTGCCACCAATTTGAGCGCGGGCGCCCAATATGCCCTCATCTGGGAGTATTTCATCGGCAGCCTCGTCTGCCACTTGCTGGTTGCTATTTATTTGGTACGCCTGCGCTTGGCTTCTTCCTTGTTCGGGCTGATGGACGGCTTCCTAACCGGGCTGGGCATGCTCACTTTTGGCATTGCCTTATCGCTGGGCCCGGCCTCTCTGGTGGCTACAGTGGCCACGGCTGCCGTTTTGTTTCGTGCCTTGGGCGGGGTTGTCTTTTTTGGCGACCAGGCGCGGGCTTCCCAATGGTTAGGCTTCTTTATCTTGATCTGCTCCTTTGTGCTGGTACAAGTATAATTTATAGCTCGCATCTCATGACCACCCTCACTGCGGGGCAAGGTAAGACGCAGGGGGTGGTATTTGTTTGTGGATTTTAAGTACCTTTTTAGCGTCGGCTCTGTTCGCTGCTTCTAGCATGTTTAACAAGATTGCTATGGGGGAGGATACACCCACCGATAAGCTGCTGCCCGGCACTTTCCTAGCCGGCTTCTTGGTGTTGCTCGTCAAACAGGGGCGGGCTATATCTGTCCCCAGCTGGCCCCTAGTCCTGAGCGGGCTAGCTATGTCGCTTTTGTCTATGCTCAACTGTGTGGCCATCTTGCTAGCTATACGGAGCGGGCCCATGGGCAAGGTGGCTGCCGTTGCAGGTAGCCATTCTTTAGTGACTCCGTTATTGGCCTTATTTATCTTTGGCGAGCGGCTCAACTTTTGGCAATGGGTGGCAGTTGGCATCGCTACACTAGGCATGATCTTGGTGCAATATAAAAAGGAAGAAAAGACGGAAACAGCGACCTGGGTTTGGTTCGGGCTCGCCTTTCTCGGTGCCTTAGGTTCTAGCGGTGAAACCTTGGTGCTAGATAAAGCTACCGTTTTGCAGGGCGACGGCATTTCGGGGTTGGTCTGGTCTTATCTCTTTAGCTTTGTCTTTACTTCCTTATGGTTCCTCCGTCGCCGCCAGCGGCGTTTTACCCGTCCTTTCTATTTAGGCGCTGCCGATGGTGCTGTTTCTGCCCTCGGCATGATTTTTTTTGCCCACGCTTTGGCCGGCGGCCCGGCGGGGTTAGTGGCTGCTCTGTCGACCTCGGCCGTGGCTATGCGTGCTATCGGCGGCAGACTATTTTTTAGCGAGCGCCTTTCTCTTAGTAGTTGGATAGGCATAGCCCTGTCGGTTTGCGCTTTTGCTTTAGTCAGTTTTTTCTAAGGTAGCTTGTTCCAATTACTTTAGCTGGGCAGGAGAAGGCGTGTTTTCGCCGAACTCAAACAGAGTGATTGCAATAAGGAGGAACAGCAGATGAGCAAATTATGGGAAAGAGCGCATGAGCTTAAAGACGAATTCATTGCCTATCGACGCGACTTCCACCAGCATCCCGAATTGGGTATGGAAGAAGTACGCACGTCGGGCATTGTCGCCGATTTCTTGACTAGCCTCGGCCTCGAGGTTACCCGCGTAGTAGGAACAGGGGTAGTCGGCCTCTTGCGGGGGAGCAAGCCTGGTAAAACTATGGCGCTTCGTGCTGATATGGACGCCCTCTCCATTCCCCAGCAAAACGATGTTCCCTATGCTTCTATCTACCCCGGCAAAATGCATGCTTGTGGGCACGATGGGCATACGGCCATCCTCATGGGGGTAGCCAAGTTGCTAGCGGAAATGAAAGACGAAATCGCTGGCAACGTCAAGTTCTTCTTCCAGCCTGCCGAGGAAGGCCCGGGCGGGGCTCTGCCGATGGTCGAGGCTGGCGTGATGGAAAATCCTAAGGTAGATGCCGTCATGGGGCTGCACTTGGGCACCAACCTGTCTACGGGCAAAATCGGCCTCATGGCCGGGGTGAGCAGCGCTGGTACCGACTCCATCAGCATTACACTGCACGGAAAAGGCGGCCACGGGGCCCATCCCCATAGCTCGATCGACCCTATCGTAGCGGCTGGCCATTTGATCGTAGCCCTGCAGACCATAGCTAGCAGAGAGATCGACCCTCTAGGCTCGGTGGTAGTAACTATCGGCACCATCAACGGTGGCTATCGGAGCAACGTTATCGCCCACGAAGTGACCCTGACCGGTACCGTGCGCACCCTTGATCCTGAAGTGCGGGCGACTATGCCAGAGCGGATCGAGCGCATTATTAAGGGTATTTGCGAAACTTTCCGCTGCTCTTATGACTTTGATTATGATCATGGGTATCCATCCGTGGTGAATGATCCGGCCATGGCCGACTTGGCTGAGGCAGCTGCCAAGCGCCTGCTAGGGGAAGAAAATGTGGTGCGCTTTAGCGTCCCGTCTATGGGCGGGGAAGACTTTAGTTACTTTGCTGAAAAAGCGCCTGGCATCTTCCTGCGTCTAGGTGCAGCCAATCCCGAAAAAGATTGCATCTATCCAGGCCACCACCCCCACTATAACTTCGACGAAGACGCCATTCCCATTGGTATGGCTGTACTAGCCGAGGCTACCCTAGATTTCTTAAAACAGTAGCAAAACAGAGCTGGGCGAGCCAAAAGAAGCTGAGGACGGAGGCTGCCAACCAGCCCCGTCCTTTTGTTTCTAGCAACAAGGGAGGGTAAGCAAATGCGTGTCGTTGCAGCGCCTGATTCCTTCAAGGGCAGCCTATCGGCCATGGAGGCGGCGGAGGCAATAGCCTGCGGGGTGAAGCGGGCTTGTCCCGCTTGCATAGTAGAAACCATCCCGATTGCCGACGGCGGCGAGGGCACCTTAGACGTCTTGGTGCATGCCAGGGGTGGCGAATATCGTACATACTTAGTGCAGGACCCCTTAGGTCAGCCTGTAGCTGCCCAGATCGGCCTCATTGAAGGCGGGCGCATAGGCATAGTCGAGATGGCACAGGCCTCGGGCCTACTCTTGCTGCCGCCGGCGCAGCGCAACCCCTTGCGCACCAGCAGCTACGGCACTGGCGAGCTTATCCGGGCCTGTTTAGATTTAGGTTGCGACGAGCTGATCATCACCCTCGGAGGCAGCGCTACTGTCGATGGCGGCTTGGGGATGTTAGCCGCCCTGGGGGCAAAGTTTTTTGATGCCCAGCAAGAGTTGTTGCCGCCGCTAGGGGCTAGTTTACCCCGGCTCGCGGCCGTCGACCTAACCGACTTAGATCAACGCTTGCGTGCTTGCCGTATCACCATCGCCTCTGACGTGACTAACCCTGTGTGTGGTCCCGCAGGGGCAGCCCCGGTATTTGGGCCCCAGAAAGGGGCTACACCAGCAATGGTGGAGACCTTGGCTCTAGGGTTGCAGAAACTAGCGCAGCTAACGGCTGCTGTTACAGGGGTGCATGTAGAAGATTTGCCTGGTGGCGGAGCTGCCGGTGGGCTAGGAGCCGCCCTGGTTGCCTATGCAGGAGGAGTTATCCGCTCGGGCATCGATGTAGTGTTAGATGCTTTGCATATAGACAAGCAGCTGGCTGGGGCGCAGCTAGTGTTTACAGGTGAAGGGCGCCTGGATGGACAGACAGCCCAGGGCAAGGCTCCAGTCGGTCTGGCCCAGCGCGCTCGTGCCCATGGCTGCCAGGTGATCGCGTTGGTAGGGTCTTTAGGAGAGGGCTACGAGGCTGTATTTGAGCAGGGAATCGACGGCATCTGGCCCATCTTAGCCGAGCCACAAGATCTGGCTAGTGCCATGGCCTCTGCTGATAGCCTGTTGGCCGCTGCTGCCTATCGGGCTATGCGCTTTTACTGTCGTATCCTGGGTAAGGAAAAAAATTAGCGTAGCAGGAGATAGCGAAAGAGTAATAGCACTTATTCCATAGAAGGAGGTAGTTTATCGTGGCAAAAGAGACCGTTCTCAACTGGATTGAAGAAAATGCTGCCGAACTAACTAAACTAAGTGACGCCATCTGGGAATTTGCTGAGGTTGGCTTTAAAGAATCTAGGTCGGCCGATGCCCAAATCGCCTTCTTAGAGAAACATGGCTTTACTATAGAGAAAGGCGTGGCTGGTATGCCGACTGCTTTTGTGGCTAGCTATGGCAGCGGGCATCCGGTTATCGGCCTGATCGGCGAATACGACGCCCTGCCAGGGCTGTCGCAGAAAGCCCACTATGAGAAAGAAGAATTAGAGGCTGGCGCTGCCGGCCACGGTTGCGGCCACAACCTGCTAGGCGTTGCCGCTGTGGGCGGAGCTGTTGCCGTGAAAGAAGCTATGGAAAAGCAAGGTTTGCCAGGCACTGTGCGCTATTATGGCTGCCCGGCAGAAGAACTTTTGGCTGGTAAAGTATACATGGTGCGTGACGGCCTATTTGACGACGTAGATATTTCTATCGCTTGGCATCCCTTCTCCTACAACGCTGTCACAGCCGATAGCTCGCAGGCGATGAACTCGGTTATCTTTAACTTCTATGGCCGCACTTCCCACGCTGCTGCTGACCCGGAAAACGGCCGTAGCGCCCTCGATGCGGTGGAGTTGATGAACGTAGGTGCCAACTACCTGCGCGAACACGTGCCTACCGACGTGCGCATCCACTATGTGATTACCGACGGTGGAGGAGAACCCAACGTCGTGCCCGGCCATGCCAAGGTCTGGTATTATGTGCGGGCGCCGCGCAGTGAGCAGGTAGAAGAAGTATATGCCCGCCTGAAGAAGGTGGCCGAAGGTGCTGCCCTGATGACCGAGACCAGCTTTGATATCACCTTCCTCACCGGTTGCTATAACACCCTGCAGAACGACGTTATCGCGGAAGTCTTGCACGAGTGCATGCAGGAAGTAGGTGCTCCCGCCTGGGATGAGGCCGACCAGGAATTTGCTAAGAAAATGGTAGCTAGCTACGAGCCTGGGCACTACGAAAAGACGGTAAGCAGCTTTAAGCAACGCTACGGTGTTGACCTCAAGGGTAAATACCTGAACGATGTGATTGTCTTTAGCAACGATAAGACCCGAGTCAGCGCTGGCTCTACCGACGTCGGCGATGTCAGCTGGGTAGTTCCTAATGCCCAGTTCAATGTGGCGTGCAGTGTCATCGGTACCCCCGGCCACTCTTGGCAGTTCTGCGCCAGCTCTGGCATGAGTATCGGCCACAAGGGTATGTTGGTGGCAGCCAAAGTGTTTGCCCTGGCTTCGCTGCGCTTCCTCACCGATAGCGAATTAGTAGAACGGGCTAAAGCTGCTTTTGCCGCCGACACCGAGGGTACACCTTATGTATGTCCCTTGCCTGCAGGGCAAGAGCCGCCGCTCACAACTCTGAAACACTAACCCTGAGGCAAGAGTTTTAATAGCAAACTCCAAGCAAAAAAGATAGAACCCGAGCAATTCTGGGTTCTATCTTTGTGTTTAAGGCTATCTATACTTGTCAATTGGGCCTACGCGGGCCAGGTAGACCTTATCTTGGCGTATGCTGCCATAGGGTCGTCCGCTGGGGCTAGGCAGGTTAAAATATTCCTCCTGATAGGCAATGCCACCGGTAGACTCTTGGCTCGACCAGTAGCGTAAGCCGATAATCTCCCCGTCTCGTCGAATCCAGTTGATAAAGATAGCGGCATGGCCGGTGCCGTTGGTGCGGGAGAAATCGATAAAGTCACCAGCTTTGGCTGCTTTCCAATCGTGCAGGCGGTGACCCAGGCCATATTTTTCTATAGCTACCGCTAGGTTGCACTGCTGTTTGGGCCCCTTGGCTACATACCAGGTGAGTAAGAAGTCGTACATGTCGTCGTACGACATGCCGTTAAAACTAGAGTCAGCTAGCCCGGCGGCTCGATTGCGGGCCTGTATAGCTCGGAGAAAGACTTCAAAAGTGATGCCGACGCAATGGCTGGCCCGGTTGCCACTAGGGTGGGCCTTAGCCAAGAGTTGCCCCTGGTAATAGAGATTAGTTGTAACTCCGTTGTAGCTCGCGTAGTTGGTGTCTAAGAGATAGGGGTAGTGGCCGCCACCATAAGTCTTGATAACGTCTAGTACATATGTATTCAGGTCTTGCTGCCGGGCGCTAGCCTGGGCCGCCGTATTTTCAGATTCGCCGCGTCCGGCCGTGGCCCCTCGCTGTGCGCTAGGATCTGTCTGGGGCGCTGTTGCTGGCTTCGGCTCTGACTGGGCTGGCGGTGCCTGGTTCTGCTTCTGAGTTTGTTCGCCGGGCGGTACGGGTTGGGCATCAGTAGCAGGTGCAGGCCCTTCCTCGGCGACTAGTTCGGAGGCAGTGCCCTCAGCGGCAGGCTCTGCTGCGGCTGGAGGCAGTGGTGCTGCCGGCGAGGCCTTGTCTATGGCTGCCTCATGCCGTAACTTCCAGCCATACAAGCCACCCCCCAGCAAACCTAGTCCCAATACCAGCAGTAATAACAAGGGTGGAGCATGAGCTCTAACCAACTTAAGTCTATCTTTTGGCATCTATCTAGTCTCCTATGTATTCTGCTATCTAAATTATACAGGCAATACCTAGTTTGGGTCTAAGAGTAAATTCTAGCAAAGCGGAGCCTTGCTGGAGGTTTATGCCTTACCTAGTGGTAGCTTAAATTCCTAGTTATTAAGCAGGAAATCGGCATTTGCGAGTCCAATATGCAAGAGAGTTGCAGAAACATATGTACGAGAAAAGGGAGAAAAGGAGGCGATTGTTTGCTCAGATGTTTACACTTGGCCGACTTACATTTAGGCTGGACGGCACGCTGGCTGGATAGAAAGAGTGCCGAGTATGCTAGCAAGCGTGATCAGCTACTAGAGCAACTGACAGCTTGGATAATAGGCCATAAACAAGACCTAGATCTGGTGCTGATCGTGGGCGACCTCTTTGAGACACATCGGCCCCAAGAGAGCCTTGTCCAAAAAACTATAGCCGAATTGACGGCCTGGGAGAGGGCTGGCCTGACGGTGATCACCGTTCCTGGCAATCACGATGAAATTACCTACCACGACTCGGTTTTCCAGCGCCATCGTGAGGAATGGCCCGGTATCTTGGTCACCAACCCCATGCCCGAGGCGCCCCTGGAACTTACCATCAAGGGGCAGCCGGTATACTTCTACAGCCTGGCCTATACCGGCGGGCTTACTAAAATTAATGGTTACTTACAACCCTACCCGCGGGTGGCAGGCGAAGGCATACATTTGGCAGCCTTTCATGGCTCCCTCGACTGGGAGACCGACGAGCGGGGGCTACCCCTATCTAGCAAACTGCTAGCGGGGGCCGGTTACGATTATGTCGCCTTAGGTCATTTCCATCGTCCCCAGCAGTTACAGGTGGGCGGCACCACTATGGCCTATGCCGGCGCTATCAGGAGCAAGGGTTTTAGTGATATCGGCTGTGGTCAGCTCACCTTGGTCACTTTACAGTCGGGCGCAGCCAGGGTTGAGCTGCTGCCCTGGGAGGAGGTTGACCACCGGGTGGTCGAGCTGGATGTTGGGCGTTGGGATAGCCAGGAGGCAGTAATAGCAGCCATCGAAGAACTGGCCGATCCTAACCTGCTGCTGCGAGTAGAGCTAACTGGTGCGGCTGGTTTTCTGCTAGAGCCAAAGACGATCGCGAGCCGGTTGGAGCGGCATTTTTATCACCTAGAGGTGGTGGATACGTCGCTCCATTTAGCCGACGGCCTCTTGGAAAGCTGGGCCAAGGAAAAGACAGTGCGCGGACATTTTGTCAGGCGTTTGCAAGAGCAGCTGCAGACTGCAAACGACGCCAGCGAGCGGGAAGTAATAGAACTTGCTTTGCGGCGGGGCATGGCGGCCTTTTTGCAGGGGGGTGAATAAATGGCTACCGTTTACTGGCGACGTCTCATTCTCCGAGGTTTCGGTTGCTTCCACGATGAATTTGCTATTGATCTCCATACCAACAGCCTCTTAGTACTCCCTAACGAAAGCGGTAAATCGACTTTGGTGGCGGGGCTGGCAGCCATTATCTTTGGCTTACCAGCAAGTAGCGATCCCACCAAGTTTGGTCAGGCCCGTTATCGTAACTGGGACGACCCACCCCGGTTTGATGGCGAGCTATATTTTGCTGTAGACCAGCAGGAATATCATCTGACCCGCGACTTTGCCACCCACAAAGTCACCTTGCGCCAACAGAAGAATGGGCAATGGGCAGAGATAGAGAAAGCTTCGGGCGTAGATAATCCTAACGCCTCTCGCCCTTTTCTGGGTTATCGCCAGATGTTACAAGAGTTATTTGGGGTTGCTTCTTTAGATCTGTTTTTATCTACCTTTTGCTTAACCCAACCTCTGCCGAGCCCCAACGATCTTGACGCGGCTGTGCAAGGACTATTGGCGGGTGCAGGCGGAGGCAGGGCTGCGGATGTGGCGGGGCGCTTAGAAAACCAGCTGAGAGAAATTACCCGGCATTACGGCAGGCCCTTGGGTAGGTCTCGCGGTGGCAACAAAGATCGGCAGCTGGAGGAAATACAGGCGGAAATAGTATATCTAGAGTGGCAAATAACTGCGGGGCAGACGAGCGTTGCCGAATTGCAAGAGGTGCAGGCTCGCTTAGTTGAGCTGAGGCGAGAACATGAGCAAGTTGAGAAAGAGCTGGAAACGAAAGCAGGCGTCTTGCAGGCCTGGACTAGATGGCGCACCCAGCAAGAGCGATATGACCGTGCTTTCCAGCAGCAAGCACGGGTGGAAAAATCTTTACGCCGGGCACGCGATCTCGAACGTGAAGGCGAGAGCTTGCGGCAGCAATTGGCGGATTATGCTGTCTTCGAGGCTGCAGGCCACGACTGGGGTGCCCGCCTCGAGCGTTTGGTGGAGCAGGAGCGAGAGTTAGAGCGGCTGCAACAGGAGCAGGAGAGACTAAAGCAAGAATTGGAGCAACTAGAAAAGGAGCAAGCTAAGAAACTAGCTGAGCGGCAGGCTCGCACGCAGGAGCTGGCCGCAGCTCTTAGGCAAGCTCGGGCCCAACATGACGCCCTGATTGCCGGGGCAGCCGCCTATGAGGAAGCACAGGCAGATTACGAGCAGCGTTTTGGGGCCCTGACAGTAGAACCAGCTACTCTGCTCAGAGCAGTGGAATCCTATATCCAGACTGGCGGTGCCAGCAGCCGGCGTCAAGCCGCTAGCAAGCGGCAAAGAACCGTTGCCTGGGCTAGCCGTTTCTTAGGCGTCTTACTAGCCATCGTCAGCTACCTCGGCTGGGGGCGGCAGGCCGGTGCAGTTGGCTGGGGAGTTAGTTTAGCCTTGCTGGCCCTAGGATGGGGCTTGCCCTGGTTGTTACAAGGGCGAGGGGAGCCAGCCCCAGTACAAGATCCTGTTTTAGGCACTTTAGCTACCCTCGAACCAGCAGAGTTGGAACAGGCGAAGCAGTTGCTAGAACGGCTGGTGCAATGTGCCCACACCCGGCCGACAGCCGAAGCGCTGGCTGAAAGTAGTAGCCGCTTGGCCAAAGCAGAAGCAACACAAGCAGGTTGGCTAGATAATATGGGGGAACTGCAAGAAACCGAGGCGAGTGCCCGCAAGCGGGTGGAAGAACAGCTAACAAGCACCAACCGGCAAATAAAAGCTTTGCGGGAGCAGCTAGAACAGGCTAAATTACTATTGGCAGAGCAGGGGGAAGGGGTTACCAGCTGGAAGGACCTGCGGCAACGTTACGCAGCTTATCAACAGCTACAGCGGCAACTGGATGGGCTGGCGCAGGAGCAGGCAGGAATTTGGCACGCTCACCAGGTAACCGATTTGGCAGACTTAGAGCGCTTGGCTCTACAAGTGGGCAATGACCTAGCTACCATCCGCCTAGCTTGGCAGACTTTGATCGACGAAAATCCTGGCTTGCCGCCCATCGATACCAGCCAGCAGCCCGACGAGTTGCATAGCTGGTATAGGCAATTAGAGGCTGAAGTGGCAGGGTTACGGCGCCAAATTGAGGCACTGCAAGGCGAGGAACAAAATCTGTTACGACGCCAAGCCCAGCTGGAGGGGCAAGAACCGATCAATATTGCCGTGGCAGAAAACCGCTTGCAGGAATTGCGCCAAGAAGAAAAACGCCTCCAGCTAGAAGTGGAGGCATTAGGCTTAGCCTATCGCGAGCTAGAAGCAGCCCGGGTAGAATATGCGGCTACCCATCGCGAGCGCTTGGCAGAGCAAGCTAGCCATTACTTTGGCAGTATTACTGGTCAAGCCGAACGTAAAGTCGAACTCGATGCCGATTTTGCCGTTTCCTTGCGGGGGGAAGCCGGGCAGACAATTCACCCGGTCCAATTAAGCCAGGGGGCACAAGACCAGCTTTATTTGAGCTTGCGCTTGGCTATTGCCGACTTGCTGGCAGAAGCCGTGCGACTGCCACTGATTCTCGACGATCCCTTTGTCAACTGCGACAGCGAGCGCCTAGAGCGTATCCGCCAGACCCTGACTACTACAGTGGCCGAAGGGCGGCAAGTCTGGCTCCTGACCCACACCCAATCATTTGCTGATTGGGTCAACTGACTTTCGAGTTAGACCTATCTAAATAACTAACAGGGGTGAGATACAAGGTTCACCCCTGTTTTTTGCTTGACAACGAGCTTGTCTACCTTGTATATTAGGATATGCTGATATCTAAATATCCGAATAGGGGTGGCAAATGTTGAAGAAAAGCAAGAGGTTAGCCGTAGTGGGTCCCGACTGTGTGGCCTGTGGCACCTGTATTCAGGCTTGTCCCTTAGGTGCCATCACAATTATTAAGGGAATCATTGCTCAGGTAGACGCGAGCAAGTGCGTGGGTTGTGGCAAGTGCAGCCTCGCTTGTCCGGCGTCGGTGATCACTATTAGCAGGCGAGAGAAGGGGGTGGAGGCTAATGAAAGCGAAACGGTGGCATGATTATTTATGGGTAGCATCGGCCTTGTATCTCGTCCTGGGTTTTATTAACATCCTTTTTGCCTGGCTAGGCCTGATTTGTTTCTTGGTGCCCCTCCTGATTGCTGCAATCCAGGGCACTAAAGGCTATTGCAACACCTACTGCGGGCGCGGACAGTTGCTGCAGCTGCTGGGAGGCAAACTGGGACTATCGCGTAATAAAGACATCCCCGCCTGGCTGAGGTCTAGCTGGTTCCGTTATGGATTTCTCCTGTTCTTTCTGGCCATGTTTTCTAACATGTTATTTACCACCTATCTGGTATTCGCCGGTGCCAAGAGCTTGCGGGAAGTAGTTACCCTGTTGTGGACCTTCAAGCTGCCTTGGCATTGGGCCAACACTTCGCTGGTGGCTCCTTGGGTGGCCCAATTTGCCTTTGGTTTTTACAGCCTTATGCTGACCTCAACCATCTTGGCCCTGATCACCATGGCCTTGTTCAAGCCCCGCTCTTGGTGTGTTTACTGTCCCATGGGTACCATGACGCACACCATCTGTAAGCTAAAACACGGGAAGGATGCTGTCTATGAAGTTAGAAGCCCAAGCCAAGCAGCTAGCTGAGCTACTTAAGGTTTTGGCTAATGAAAACCGCTTGCTCATTTTGTGTACTCTCATGGAAGGGCCACTAGCGGTCAGTCAACTCTGTGAAAAAATAGGCGCCATCAGCCAGCCGGCTCTGTCACAACATTTGGCCCTCTTGAAGGCCCACCGCATTGTAGAGTCCACCAGGAGTGGGCAGTGGGTTACCTATTTTATCAGCGATAAACGGGTAGAGGCAGTTATCGAGTTGCTGAAGGAGCTTTATTGTTCTGCATAAATTTAGGGGACGGCTGTATTCGCTATCGTCGTAAGCGAATAGAGCCGTCCCCTTATTCGTTATTTTGCCTTTGCCAACTCGCTTAAGGCCTCGATTACCGCATCTACCTCGTCTTCGGTAGTGGAATAGCCGACGCTAATGCGGGTTGTGCCGTGGGGATAGGTGCCGATGGCCTGATGGGCTAACGGGGCACAATGGAGGCCAGGGCGGGTTAGAATGCCATAGTCGCGTTCGAGCCGTACCGACAGTTCGGCCGAATCGAAGCCCTCTAAGTTAACCGATACTACACCTACGCCGCTTTCTGGCCCATAGACGGTTAAGCCTTTAATTTGGCGTAGACCTTGACGCAAGCGTGCAGCTAGGGCTTTTTCGCCTTGGCTAATCGTTTCTAGCCCTACTTGCTGCAGAAACTCGACGCCTGCGCCCAGCCCGGCAATGCCGATGGTGTTAGGTGTGCCGGCTTCCATGCGGTCGGGCATAAAGGCCGGCTGGTACACTTCGTGAGAAATACTGCCGGTACCGCCTTCTCGCCAGAAAGCAAGCTCGATATCGGGTCGCACATAGAGCACACCGGTTCCTTGGGGGCCGAGCAGGCTCTTGTGCCCACTGCAGGCCATAACTGCCAGGTCGAGGGCTTGCACATCGATAGGCAGCACTCCGGCCGTCTGCGAGGCGTCTACTAGCAGTTTCACACCTCGCTCTTGGCAAATTTGACTGACGGTGGCTACATCGATAACAGCCCCGGTCACGTTGGAGGCGTGGGTCATGGCGACTAGGGCTGTGTGAGGCTGCATGGCTTGGGCAAATTGTTCCGGCTGTACTGTGCCGTCTTGTAGCTCCAAGACTGTGAGCTCGATCTGCCCGGCCTTTTGCAGAGCAAACAGCGGCCGCAGAACCGAATTATGTTCGAGGCAGGTGGTGATAACATGATCACCTGCTTTGACTAGGCCCTTAATAGCCATATTGAGGGCATCGGTTGCATTTAAAGTAAAGACAATTTGTGTGGAGCTAGTAGCATTAAAGAACTTGCTCACCGTATGGCGCGCTTTGTGAATGAAGCGGGCTGCATCCAGCGACAGGCGATGGCCCGAGCGGCCGGGGTTGCCCGACTGCTCTAAGGCCCGCAGCATAGCGGTTTTAACCGCTTCTGGTTTAGGCCAAGATGTGGCAGCATGATCAAGATATAGTTGTTTCAATTTTATCTTCCTTTCAATGGTCCATAAGTAGCGTCGTGTTCCAGTCCCTGCTCTTGCAGGATGGCCAAAATTTCTTCCATATCTTCAGCTAATACTTCGGCGCAGATGCCACAAGAGGAACTAAACTCCCGGGGCACCGGCCGCAAACGGCATTGGAAACCGTGCTCTTGCAATACTGTTTCGGCTTCAAATGCCCAATAGGTCGAGTGAAAGGTAATTACATATAGCTCTGGTTTAGTTGTCATCCTTTAAAGCTTAATGCTAATCTGCCACTTGCTAGCATTAGGCCCATTAATTTGAGCCTATGCTGCAGAGGGCTGCTTGTGTTGTGCATTAAGCTCTAACCTCCTTGCCTATAATCTTGGGTTTCTACTTAACTTCAATCATACCGCGTGCTTCATTCACCATGTCATACCCATTATATGATTGCTTTATAGGTTAAACAACATGTCTTCATATTAAAACTGTTTATGCACTTGACAGGCTTGTGAGCAGAGGCTCATAATCATAATAAGAATAGTTGCCATGTGAACTATCAAGCAAGGAGCAAAGAGCATGAAGGATTTTGTCGTATTCGAAGACGTCTCCAAATATTATCGGATGGGTGAGCAACTGATCAAAGCCGCTGATCAGGTGAGTTTTACCATTGATAGAGGCGAGTTCTGCGTCATGGTCGGCCCTAGTGGTGCCGGTAAGACGACGATTTTGAATATGTTGGGAGGTATGGACGCTTGTGACAGCGGCCTCATTCGACTCGACGACTGTGAGGTTAGCAAGCTCAACGAAAAGCAGTTGACCGACTACCGCCGCCATGAGGTCGGTTTCGTCTCTCAGTTTTATAACCTGGTGCCGAACCTGACGGCGCTAGAAAATGTAGAGTTGGCTTCGGAAATTTGTCATGACCCCCTCGATCCGAAGGAAGTGTTGGACGCAGTTGGTTTAGCCGATCGCATGCATAACTTCCCGGCCCAGCTCTCGGGCGGAGAGCAGCAGCGGGTGGCCATTGCCCGCGCCTTGGCTAAGAACCCCAAAATTCTGCTCTGCGACGAGCCGACGGGTGCCCTAGACTACGAGACAGGTAAGAATGTCTTGCAACTTTTGCAAGACAGCTGCCGGCAGACAGGCAAAACGGTGATCGTGATTACCCACAATCAAGCCATCACCCAGATGGCCGACCGGGTGATTCATCTGCGCAGTGGCAGAGTAGCCAGGGTGGAGCAAAATGCCAAGCCGCTGCCGGTAGAAAGGATTGAGTGGTAGGGTGAGTAGGGCCTATTTAAAGAGCATACTGCGTTCTATCCGCCAGAGTTTTGGACGTTTTTTTGCTATCTTCGGCATCGTCGCTCTAGGGGTTGGCTTTTTGGCGGGCCTCTGGTCTACCACACCTGATATGCGCCTGTCGCTAGACAGCTATTACGACCAGCAGCAGGTAGCCGACGTGTTTATTAAGGCTACTATGGGATTGACCAACGATGATATAGCCAGCCTAGCCGCTCTACCCTCGGTAGCTAACTTGCTGCCGGCTAAAGTTATCGACAGCCTGGTAGCCACCGCCGATAACGGCCGCCTGACGGCCAGGGTCTATGGCCTGCCCCAGGCCCAGTTACAGGGCGAGGAGCCCTTGGCGGTGAACCGCTGGCAGTTGGTCGCGGGGCGTCTCCCCCAAACCCTTGATGAGTGCTTGGTGGAGCAGGGGAATAGCTTTTTGCAACAGTTGGAACTAGGTTCTACCCTGACTATTGTTAACGAGGAAGGCGAAGATGAGCTTTTTACCACCGCCGAATTCACGGTGGTGGGTGTAGTGGCCAACCCATTCTACTTTGCCAATGAGCGGGAACCGAGTAGCGCTGGTAAAGGGCGCTTGGAGACTGTCATCTACATAGCCGACAGCTGTTTTGATCTGGAATTCTATACCGACGTCTATCTTACTTGCCATGAAGTTGCAGAACTAATGACCTTCGATGACGCCTACGAGGAACACATCGAGGCCTTGGTGGCCGAACTAGAACAAGTAGGAGAAGAGAGGTCGCAGCTACGCTACAGCCAGATCTATAGCGAGGGGCAAGCTGAACTAGACAAAGCGCGGGCAGAACTGGCCGACGCTGAACAGGAAGCGGCCAGCCAGCTGGCTAAAGCCTGGCAAGAAATTTTAGATGCACGGCGAGAGTTGGCACAAGCCAGGGCCGAGTTAGATCAGGGCCATGCCGACCTGGTTGCAGCGCGCACCACTTTGGCCCAAGAAAAGGCCCAGGCCGAGGCCGAGCTGGCCCAGCATGAACAAGACTTGGCCCAGGCCCGGCAGGAACTGGAGCAAGGCGAGCAAGCATTGGCAGCCGCCCTAGAAGCCGGCCTCCTTGGCCCGGAGCAGGCAGCCGCCCTGCGGCAGGAACTTGACCTGGGTTGGCAGCAATATGGGGCTGGCATGGCAGCACTGGAGGCCGCCAAAACCACCCTGGCACAAGAAGTGGCGCAAGCTGAAGCCGAGTTAGCCCAAGCCGCCCTCGACTTGGAGCAGGGGGAGAGCGATTACCAAGCCGGCCTGCGCCAGCTGGCTACCGGCGAGGCCGACTACTGGCAAGCCCGGGCAGAAGCTGAGCAGGAGTTGGCAGAGGCGAAAGCTGAAATAGAGGCAGCGGCGCAAGAGCTAGACGACTTAGAAATGCCCAGCTGGTATGTGCTCGATCGCAACGCCAACGTTAGCTACGTCAGCTTTACCATGAATACGGAAAAGGTGCAGGCTATTGCCACCGTTTTCCCCGTCTTCTTCATGCTGGTGGCGGCCCTGGTCTCTTTAGCCACCATGACACGTATGATAGAGGAGGAGCGGACCCAGATCGGCATTATGAAGGCCCTAGGCTATGGCAAGTGGGCCATCATGGAAAAATACATCGGCTACTGTGGGCTAGCCAGCTTGGCCGGCAGCATCGCGGGTCTGGTGGTTGGTTTTCGTTATATACCAGCTGTTATTTGGCAGGTGTTTGCTACCATGTACCGGCTGCCCACCCTTCATACGCCCTTCCGTTGGCCCTTTGCTATTGTGGCCGCCCTGTTGGCCTTCTTGCTGACCATGCTGGTCACCATCTATGTCTGCAACCGAACCTTAAAGGAAAAGCCGGCTATGCTGATGCGGCCGCGGCCGCCCAAAGCCGGTAAGCGTATTCTACTAGAGAGGGTTAAGCCCTTGTGGTCGCGGCTGACCTTCAGTCATAAGGCAACGGCACGTAACCTTTTCCGTTACAAAAAGCATTTCTATATGACTGTGGTAGGCGTGGCCGGTTGTACTGCCCTGCTGGTTACCGGCTTTGGACTACAGGATTCGATAGGCGGCTTGCCCCACATCCAGTTTGGTGAGCTGCTGCAGTACGACCTGGCTATTGACTGTCAAGAAACCGAGCTGTTGGCCCCTGCATTAGAATCTTGGCTCAGCCAAGAACAACAAGTGCTAGACTACACAGAGCTCTATTTTGACCGGGCTACTGTCTATCAGGGTGAGACCGATGCTTCGGTTACCATGTATGTGCCACAAACAGCCGCTGACCTACCCCGGTTCATTACCTTACGCGAGCGGCCGAGCGGTGCCAGTTTAGACTTGGCCACTCATCCGGTGGTCGTCAGTGAAACGCTAGCCCGCGCCCTAGGCCTGCAATCGGGAGATAAACTCAAGCTCGAAGACTCGGATGGTGTCAGTGTGGAGCTCACTATCGCTGCTGTCAGTGAAAACTATGTGGGCAGTTATGTCTATCTCCACCCCTCGGCCTATCAGGCAGCCTTTGGCGAAGCAGCTAAGGTCAATACGATTCTGGCCAAGACTGCTCCCTTAGACGCGGCTAGCCAAGACGACTGGCTGAGCCAACTGCTCGAGCTGCCAGCCGTCACCCGGGCCGAATTCTTAACCCAGGCTAAGCATTCTTTCGACCAGCTGATCGAGTCGATCGACTTCTTGGTTGTAGTCATTATTGTCGCCGCCGGAGCCTTAGCTGTGATCGTGCTTTATAACCTGATCAACATCAACATTGCTGAGCGACGCCAAGAGTTGGCGACCCTACGAGTACTCGGTTTCCACCACAGCGAGGTAGCTGGTTACATCTTTCGAGAGACGGCCATCCTCAGCGTCATTGGTGCCTTGGTGGGCTTACCCCTAGGAAGACTACTGCACACCTTTGTCGTTCGGCAGGCCGAGTCTAAAGACCTGATGTTAGGACAAAACATTGCGCCCCTCAGCTATCTATGGGCGGCTTTACTGACGCTGCTCTTTTCCGGCTTGGTGTGCTTAGTCATGTCGCGCCAGCTGAAGCAAATCAAAATGGCTGAGTCTATGAAGGCAGTTGAATAATTATGGAAAAGGAGAATTGCCTACCTTTAGAGAAGTGGAGAAGGAAGAAAACCGCAAGGAGGTTTAGATAATGCGAGTACAAGTGGTGCAACAGGATCTACTCCAAACCCAGGCCGACGCCTGGATAGTCAACCTTTTCCAAGGGGTGACTAAACCTGCTGGAGCTACCGGCGCCGTCGATCAAGCTCTAGATGGCCAGATCAGCCGCCTGATTGAGAACGGCGAGTTTTCCGGCAAACTGCTGGAGACGGTAGTGCTTTATCCGGCCAATTTGGCTGTAGGCAAGGTTATTGTGGTCGGCCTCGGCGAAGCCGACAAATTTGATCTAGAGCGAGTGCGGCAAGTAGCTGGAGCGGCCTACAAAGTTGCTGCTAGGGGCAGAACACGGCAAATAGCGACTATCGTGCACGGAGCCGGCATCGGTGGGCTGTGCCCCGTAGCCTGTGCCCAGGCGACGGTAGAAGGCTCCTTGCTAGCTGCCTACAAATACAAGGGCAAAAAGCCTAATGCCAAAGATGAGGATAAATTTGTCGAGCTGCTGGTAGTCGAACATAAGCCCGAAAAAATAGCTGCCGTCGAACGGGGAGTAAAGCGCGGCCAGATCATGGCTCAGGCAGCCAATTTGGCTCGCGAGCTGGTCAATACGCCTGCCAATCTCATGACACCAACCCATATGGCGGCCGTAGCCGAACAAGTTGCCCAAGAGACCGGGCTCGAGCTCGAGGTTTTAGAAAAAGAAGATATGGAACGCCTCGGTATGGGATGCCTGTTAGGTGTGGCTCAAGGCAGTGCCCAACCGCCCAAGCTAATCACCCTCCGTTATGAAGGCAACCCGGGTGGGGAAACGCTAGCCTTAGTAGGCAAGGGCATCACTTTCGATAGTGGCGGTATTTCCCTTAAGGCCAGCGCCGGTATGCCCAATATGAAGACCGACATGGCTGGCGGCGCCGCTGTTCTGGGCGCTATGAAGGCTATTGCCCAACTTAAGCCTAAGATTAACGTGCTAGGCGTCGTACCTTGCACCGAAAACTTGCCTTCGGGCACGGCTCTCAAGCCTAGCGATGTGCTGCAGGCTATGACCGGTCAAACCATTGAGATTGGTAGCACCGATGCCGAGGGCCGTTTAATCTTGGCCGACGCCGTGGCTTATGCCGAATCGAAAGGTGCTAGCAAGATTGTCGACGTAGCCACCCTTACCGGAGCCTGTGGCGTAGCTTTGGGCGACGTTTATGCTGGTCTTGTTTCTACCAACGACGAGCTAGCTGAGGCTGTCATTGCAGCCGGCAGCCAGACTGGCGAACGCTTCTGGCGCTTGCCGGTGCATGACCTCTATCGCGAAACGTACAAGAGCGATGTGGCCGATCTGCGCAACGGCGGTGCCCGCGGTGGCGGCGCTATCACCGGTGGCCTGATCATCAGCGAGTTTATCAAGGAAGCCGCCTGGGCCCATCTGGACATCGCAGCCATGGCCCGCACCGATAACAGCAAAGGCTACAGCGTCAAAGGCGGTACCGGCTTCGCAACCCGCACCCTGATCCAGCTGGCCGAAAACCTGGCCGAATAGGAGCAAGCTAACAGTCTCCCAGACGGGCGTGATCTCATCCGCCCAACCGGGGGGCTTTTTTTCATGACGCCCTTGTGCGTCGCCATACACTATATACTTTATCGGCCTGGGGCAAATGCTAGGGCCCTGGAGCAGGCTCCCACGGGCCTACGCAGTAACCCCAGGCCTACTTGCGGAATGTTTGCTACTCCCTCTGCGATTGCATGCATTCGCGTGACATGTTGCGATATCGTAAGGGGCCCGCAGTGGCCAGGGCTACTTTCTCCAGCAGTTATACGATATCTTTAGGGGAGGAATACCCTGGCGTTGGGTTGCAGTTACCCTAACCATGTCTTACAATAAACCTAGCTAATGCATCATATAATGTAGGGTAATTAGACAGTAGTTAGGGGGTACTATTTTTGCATATTGATTTGGCCGAGGTGCGGGCTACCGCAGAAAAATACTATCGCGACGGCGACTTCTATTGTTCCGAGGCTGTGGTCAAGACCATTAAAGATGCCTTCGTTTTAGACTACGATGATTCGGTTATCGCTCTCGCCTCAGGTTTTCCCATCGGCATTGGCCGCTCGGGTTGCACCTGTGGTGCGGTTACCGGCGGGGTTATGGCCTTGGGCATGGTTTTTGGTAGAACCCAGCCGCGAGACGAGCGTGTAAACAAAGCACTGGCCCTAGCGAAAGAGCTGCATGACGAATTTCGCAACAACCACAAATCCCTGTGTTGCCGTGTGCTGACGAAAGACTTAACCCTCGGCACGCCTGCCCACAAGGAGCAGTGCGTTGCGCTGACCGGTGAGGTAGCCGAATGCGTTGCTCGGCTAATCCTACGTGAAAAGGAAGAGTCGATATAGAACATAAGAAACCCGGGGTCTCCTTGCAAACGAGGCCCCGGGTTTTTCTTTGAACGCAAACCATTGCCTTTATATTCGTATAAACATAGAATATATTTAGATATAAGTTAACTTTGATTCGTTAAGACGCAGGAATGTATTTTTGTAACCTTGTTTAGGCTTACAAACAGTAATTGCAGGGGAGGTGAATCCCAGAATGCAATCTGGCTTAAAGTGGCACAAAATTGCCCCTTTAGCAGGCGCCTTCTTGGTGATGGCTTACGTTGCTTATTCAATTAGCGAGGGCACTACTAGCCGCCATTCAAGTTTTACCCCAGGTATGTGGTTTATTAATGCTGCCTCACTTCTTTTGTCTGCTGTGGTATTGTTGTTGCTTGCTTTAACGCGAATATATAGGTCTAACCTTGCTGCTGACCAGAAGTCTTATCAGGTAGCTGATCTTTTTGCTTACGTAAGTATTGGAGTCTGCGCAACAGTCGTAATGGCTTTCTTCGATTATGCATCGCTCTCAGAAGCTTCGCGAATCTTGTGGTATGGTTCAATTACCTTCCTAAGCATCTCTTTAGCTTACGCCTTTGCCTTTATAACCAAACTACTAAGGAATAATTAAAGCAAAAGCCCTGGGCCTCTTTCTAAGGAGGCCCAGGGTCTTTTTCTAAGGCATAAGCTATTTGCCCGAAATAGTCACACCACTACTGAGCACATAGGGCAGCAGAGCCATACCGAAATCGGTGCGTTCGGCAGAGACGTCTTTAATGTTCTTGAATACTTCTGCCAAATTACCCGAGACCATTGTTTCGTTGACCGGGTACATAATCTTGCCGTTTTCGATGTAGTAGCTGTTCTTAGCTACGCCGGAAAAATCACCGTTGGGGCTGGGGTTATTACCCGAATAGCGGGCGAGCAAAATGCCGCGCTCCACCTGGGCAATCATTTCATCTAGGCTCTTATCGCCCGGTTCAATTACCCAGCAGCCACCAGAATTCTTGGCTCGTTCTAGCCCGGTTTTCTTGGAACCATACTGGCTGAGTAAGAAGCTCTTAAGCACACCATTTTCAATATAGGTGACGTTTTCAGCCGCAAAGCCGTCGCCGGTGACAAAATAGCCAGCGGCCATGTCGGGCGAAACCGGCTGGGCCGAGAGGGTTAGCTTGCTGGCAGCAACCTGCTCACCCAGCTTGTCTTTCAGCGGGCTGGTGCCGGCAATCAGGGCCCGATCTCCGAGGAAGGTTCCCATATAATATTGGATGAACATATTTAAGCAATCGGGGGTGATGATCACATCACCAACAAACTTGCCCGTCAACGGCCGGGCTTCTAGGTGTTCCACCGACTGGCGCAGCAATCCTTTCAAGGATGCCTGCTCTAACAAGGAGTCTTCCAGATCTTTGAGAGCAAAGCCGCTGTAGTTAAAAGATGTGGTCTTCTCTCCATCTTTGGAGGAGAAGACAGACTGTAGGGTATAGACGCCCTGGGTAGTAACGAAATCTACCCCGTTTGAGTTTATGAAATGCTGCACCGAATGATTGTAAACAAAAATCGTCTCCATCAGTTTAATGGCAGGGAAAAGAGCTGGTACTTGCTGCGTATATTCTTTCAATAATTGATACATGCGCTCGGTATCGGGCTCTTGCGGGCCCGCCACAAATTGTTGGGGGTCTTGTTGGGGCGCAATGTCGTAGTCGGGGTCTGGCTGCGAACTGTTGAGCAGCTCCAGAGCCGTTTCGATGGCTTCGTCGATATCCTTTTCCCCTAGCCGGTTGATAGAAATACTGCCTCTGCGGTTATCCTTGATCAGCGTAATGCCCAGGGTGTTGTCTGTGAGAGTACGGATGAGGGTAAATTCGGTGCCCTCGAGGTTCATTTCATATTGTTGGCTTTCAGTCAGGGTGCACTGGAACTTGTCTACTCCTGCCTGGAGCAGAGCCTGCTTGCAATAATCTAGAGCAGCCTTCATTCTACCTACCCCCTATATTGATCTTGGTCTTGATGGCGGGGCCGCCCATCCCCACGGGGATAGCCTGCTTCTTGCCACACATACCAGCGCAAGACCACTTCATCTCGTCGGAAATCATGGTTACATTCTGCAACACGTCGAATGCAACGCCAGAAATGGTCGTATCCCTAATAGCCCGGCCTAGCTTGCCGTTTTTAATTTCATAACCGAGCACCACGCCAAACATGAACTCGCTGGTGGTATCGGCCTGACCGTTGCCAGGCTTAATCAGGTAGTAGCCGTCTTCAATAGAAGCGATCATATCGGCAAGCTTGCTTGTTCCCGGCAGAATAGCCGTGTTCCGCATGCGGATTAGCGGTTCATCCATATATTGATAGGCGCGGGCGTTACCAGTAGGCTTCACCCCAAACTGATGGGCTGTTTGTTTGTTATGCATATACGCTTTCAGGATGCCTTCTTCGATAATCACTACATCTTCAGCAGTGG
>JAAYHE010000009.1 GCA_012735505.1 Bacillota bacterium | reverse complement strand
TGGCTAAGATGGTGTCGGGCTGCACCTCCTGCCCAACGCTGGCCTGCACCGTGCCCGGGAAAATGAGCACACGCTGACGCCGAATATAGGTATTCTCTTTTAGCTGTAGTCCGGCAACGTAGGTCATTTAAGTTCCCTCCTTTATGGCGGGATAAACCTGCAAGGCATCGTACCAAAGTTTAACCCTTTGCACCCGTTCAGCTTCCCCGTTCGGGAAGCTAATGGGCCGATTGCGCCCATCTAAGATGAGGCCGAAGCCATCAGTTCTGGCTTGGGTACGCACTGCTCTGCCTGGTCCAGCGCCTACATCAACTCTGGCGGCAGGTCGTATCCAGAGGTCAACCTTTTGTTCAGACGCTAAAGGAACTAAAGTTAGCTCGCCACTTTCAATTGTGACCTGTTGCTGGCCCTGGGCAGTCTGAATATCAACAGTAGCTAACCTAGGGCCAAAACGAGGCGTGCCGACGGGAGCAATGCAAGTGCCGAGAAAGGTTAAGCAATCTTTCATGAACACCTCTATGGCAGCAGCTTCGTTAATGGTGGAGAGAATCCCTAGCTGAGGCATCATAAAGATGCTGTCAACAAACAGCTCGGTAACACCCTCGGGTTGGAAGGAATCTAGCAACATCGATAAAGCCTGAGCCCGCCGGGGAGCATGGGAAAGCACTCCGCCGCTGCCCACTATGGCTTCAATATCACGCATCTGGAAAAGGGCTTGCCCAGAAGCCTTTTGCTCAAAGAGATCGGCAACCGTCCGCTTGATAGAAATTCCCTTGAGCCCGACAGTCAACTCCATATGCCGCTCAAAAGCTAGGCGCAAGGCTTCGCGAGCAAAAGCTTGCTCTACCATCAAGCTCCACAAGCTTTGCGGCAAAGTGGTTGGCCGTATCATTTTGTTGGCACACCAATCGCGTAATTCGTCCTCATCTACGCTAAAGGGTAGCCAGCGGACGATCTTTTCTATCCCTGCCTCGGTTAAGATGTTGCCTACGCTATAACTCATGCCCAAATTAGCGCTGACAGAACGATGAAAAACTCGCTCCTGTACCCGCTCAAAATAGCTCATTTCTCGCAGATCCTTCGCAGGCACAAAACGCTGATAGTCGAGAAAGACACTAGAGAAAATATCTGTTGTTGCCCCACCAATATCAGCAGCCAAGACGTTGACGTTTTGTGTCTGCCCCATGGTATTCACCATTCTGCCTACCGAACCTGGTGTCGGCAAAATGACATCCTGGCACCATTCTAACAACTCGGGATAACCTGGCGCCTGCGACATTACATGCTCCATAAACAGCTCATGAATCTGCTCGCGAGCTGGTTGTAGCACTTCTTCCTCTAAAGTTGGGCGCAGATTGTCAACGTGTCTGACCATGGCAACGTCTTCTAAGAAGCTATCGATGATAGGGCGTGCAGCTTTGTTGCCAGCAAAAACAACTGGCAAAGTATAGCTATGTCCTAGGCGCGGCTCGGGCTTGGCCAAGGCCACAATTTCTGCTAAGGAGGCTACGTGGGTGGTGTTGCCACCGTCTACCCCTCCCGAAAGAAGGATCATGTCTGGACGTAGCTCCTGAATACGCTGAATCTTTTCGACCGGATTGCGGTCATCATCCGCCGAAAAAACATCCATAACAATAGCACCAGCGCCAAGGGCTGCCCGTTTAGCGCTTTCGGCTGTCATCGATTGCCAGATGCCGCCAACCACCATTTGCAAGCCACCGCCAGCTGAGCTGGTTGCGAGAAAATGATCCACGCCCTGATCACCCTCAGGCGGCATAACTAGCTTGCCTGCGTGCAAGAGTTTGCGGCCGGCTAGTGCCTCTAACCGCTGCAGGGCGTTGTGCACGCCAATCATAACGTTTTCTAGAGGGCGCTCCACGGTAGTGGGAGCTTCCGCCCGCCAGCGCAGCCTATACTCGCCACTAGAATTATCAATTAAGAGGGCCTTAGTGGTTGTACTCCCGACATCGACTGCTAATATTGATGTGTGGCTCAAACTAATTCACTCCTTTCCTCGCTATAGAAAGAAGAAATGTATTTTGCTCGCGCAATAGTACGTGCGTTATATGATGCAAAGTCTTAAAAAAGAGCAGAAGAACGTACTAGCCGCCTGGCACGCACGTTCTTACCAATAGTTGTCATTTGCTAGCTAGCCACTCGGCCACAGTAGCTAAGTCACCTTTGAAATAACAGTCAGATAAAGTTTTGTTCTGTCGGTTGATCAGACAGTCCTCCACCATCACCACAGGAATTCCTGCCGCTTGCGCCGCCATATCTTCATCTGCGTCGTTGCCAATATGGATGCATTCGTGGGGCTGGGCATTTAAACGTTGCAAGATCTCGCTGTAATACTGGGGATGGGGCTTACAAAAATGAGCATCTTCATAGGTCGTAATAAGCTCCCATGGCAAATCAGCAATGCCGGCCCACTGCATGCGCTGCTTAATCGCCACACGCGGAAAAATCGGATTAGTAGCCAAGACCACCCGCATGCCTTTCCCTAAGGCGGTTTCTACTATTTGACGGGCCAGAGGGCTAGGGGATACCGTTTCCCGTACCTCCTGATAACGCTCGCGGTAATAGGTGTCAAACAAAGGCATCATTTCCGTTGGCGCTAGCTCCAATTTGACAAAGAAATCGGCCATGAATTTCTGTTCATTTGTCAAAGTCGGATCGAGATTGTTGATCATAGCGTAACACGATTCTATTAACTGTTTGCCAAAACGCCGCGGATCTATTAGATGGCTGAAAAATCCAGATATGGAACGAATATAGCTAGCAATAAAGTGGTCGGTATCAAGGGGGAGTAGAGTTCCGTCTAAATCAAACAATAGGTATTTAACCATGCTGCCTCCTCAAAGTGACCTCCTAACTAAAAGCGGGAAAAGCAGGCCGAGGCATATCGCCCCAGCCTGCCCATCTCTTTCTAGGTCAAGGGTGCTAAGTTGGCCAAGGGCACGCCCTTAAATACATAGCAAGCAGGTCGTACCATGGTCGTAACGCCGGTGTAAGGTGCTACGATCGGAGTATCATTTACGTGGCCAATGACGTCGCCCTCGTTGACGGTATCACCAGCTTTAATAGCAGGTATAAAGACCCCATCCATTTCCGTGCGTACTGGGCGGAGTTTGCCATAGAAAGTAGGTTCGGGCTTTACAGCTTCGCCAGCAACCATGCCCAGCTGACGGAGTAAGTTGATGAGTGCCTGGTAGCATTCTTCTGCGGCCTCTAGATCGATGACGCCACCTTGCCCGCCACCAGGGAGTTCGATAATCACGGCTGGAATACCAGCATCACAAGCATTAGTGAACAGCTGGCCCCTAGTACCGCCGCTTTCAATAACACGCGGAATAGAGAGCATACCGGCTAGCTCTTTCGCAAAATCGAACTCTTTATAAACAGCCAGCGTATAGCTAGCGCCCCACACGCCACAGCAGTGCATGTCGACAATGTAGTTAGCTTCTTGGGCTTCTTCCCAAATGATGTTAGCCACGGCTAAAGAAGGGGTCATGTCTTCACGCCCGGGGAAAATGCGATTGAGGTCTAGATTATCATAGGGCGAAGTACGCTGCAAACGCCTAAAGGCTGCTGGATTGCCGATGGGCAATACTTTAACCGAACCTTTCAGCAGCTCGTTTTCTTCTAAGAAAGCGAGGACTTTCTGCACTACATAAATACCGGTAGCCTCGCCCCCGTGGATACCCCCGGTAAAGAAGACCTGAGGAGAACCTTCGCCAAAGAGGTGGAATTCGAGCTCTACTGGCATTACGTCAACAACTGTGCGAGTATACGTCTTTTTCACCTGAGCACCTCCATTAGATTGAATGAACTAGGCGACCACCTAAGACCACATACTGGCAAGTAGTAAAGTTGCAGAGAGGATGACCGTCAAAGACAGCCAAGTCGGCCTCTTTACCTACCTCGATACTACCGAGACGATCGCCCAGACCGAGAATCTCTGCCGGGTTAATGGTAATGGCACGGAGTGCTTCTTCTTCATCCATGCCCTCGCGCACAGCTATTCCAGCCCATAGAGGTAAATATTTAGTAGCTGAAGATGTATCCATCTGGATGGCTACTTTTACTCCGGCCTTAGCCAATACTGCCGGGGTGTCTAAGCGAACTTCCCACAGCTCGTGCTTAGACGGACCCATGCCTAAAGGTCCGACAACGCAGCGGGCCTTTTTCTCGGCCAAGATGTCGGCAATCTTGTAGCCTTCGGTCGCATGCTCTAGTACGTAATCAAGGTTGAACTCCTCGGCAATACGAATAGCAGTTATGATATCGTCGGCCCGATGGCAGTGCATACGCGCCGGCATTTCCCGCCTCAAGACCTTGACGAGCTGCTCCATTTTTAGGTTGCGGTCTACGGTGCCGGCTTTGCCTTCTGCCTCGGCCTGCTCTAACTTGCGCATATAGTTTTGAGCGCTAACCAATGCCTCCCTCAGCACGGCAGCGTTACCCATACGGGTTCCTGGCATTCTCCTCATTTCCCCATAGTTGCGCTTGGGGTTTTCGCCTAAGGCCATTTTCATGCCTTCGGTTCCTGGAATAACCATTTCATCTACGGTGCGGCCATAGGTTTTAATGGCCATACCCGTGCCGCCAATGATGTTGCTACTGCCTGGACCGGTATAGACGGTGGTGACACCGGCAGCTAGTACCTGCGGGAAAGCCGGGTCGGCAGGGTTTAAGGCATCGATGCCATAAAGGCTAGCCTGTACCGGGCCTGTTTTTTCGTTGCCGTCTGCAGTAGCTGGCAGACGTGGCTCTCCAAACAGCCCGATATGACTATGGGCATCAATAAAGCCAGGGGTTACAGTCTTGCCCTGGGCATCGATAATCTGGGCATCTTCTGGAACGGCCACGTCGGTACCAACAGCAACTATCTTGCCATCTTCACAGAGAACAGTTCCCTGTTCGATTACGCCTTGTGTAATGGTGTAAATCTTACCATTAACTATGGCTAGTTTCACTACTTTACCCCTCCAATCGTATTTCGCTATACTAAGAATTTCGGCAACCAAATAACAAATCCTGCTTAAACGGTAACTTTACGCATGGCGATAGCTTGACTACATATAGATAAATTAACTTCAAGTAAAAAGACTGCCTGGAGGCAGCCCGGGGTAAAGGGGGTAATACATAATGAGGGAAATAAGCGACTGGCTGCGTATCTATTGGTTACAGATACTGCAAGTCATCATCAGCCTAATTATCGGTGGCAACCTAGCTCAACAATTTAGCCTGAAACAGCAAAAATCTCTCGCCGGAAAACTGGCACGCTTCACCTTGGCACTCATTTTTTCAGCAGCTTATTATGCGCTCCTTTTCTATTTAGCTGTCATCTTCAAGCGCTAGATCTAACTGCCATGCCTAGCAAGGGCCTGACGCAATAATTGATTAACCAGGTGGGGGTTAGCCGCGCCCGCAGACAATCGCATAACTTGCCCTACTAAGAAACCAAACACCTTGGTCTTGCCACTCTGGTATTCTGCGACAACAGCAGCATGTTGTCGCAGGACTTCGTCAATCCAGCCTTTGAGTTTCTCTGGATCATTAACCTGCTGTAATTGGCGAGCTTTGACCAAGGCAGCTGGCGACTGGCCAGTGGCAAAGCTTTCTCCTAGCAATTCCTTGCCCATAGTTTGATTGATTACACCCTGCTGGACAAGCTCCAACAGTTCGGCCAAAGCAACAGGAGACACGGGGCAATCGGCATATGACCTGCCTGCTTGATTGAGCAACGCTCTTAAATCGGTCAGCAACCAATTGGCTACCTCCACCGCCGACCGATAGTGGCTTAAGACCTCCTCAAAATAGGCTGCCAGCGCCAGATCACTAACAATTTCCTTCGCCGCCTGCGGGGACAGGCCTAGCTGGGAGATATAGCGTGCTTGCCTCTCTAAGGGTAATTCGGGCAAGTTGCCTTTTATTTTTTCCAACCGCTCTGGTGCGATAGGCTGGGCCGGCAAGTCGGGTTCAGGGCGATATTGATAGTCGGCCGCCTGCTCTTTGCTACGCATGGGCACTGTTTCTTGTCGCGCCTCATCCCAACGCCGGGTTTCGCGCGGCACCGGCTGCCCTGCTTGCAGGAGGGATGCTTGCCGCCGTTCTTCATAAGCGATGGCGCCAACGACGCCCCGGAAGGAGCCAATATTTTTTATTTCGCAGAGCTCACCCATAGCATCGCTCCCCTGGGGGCGGAGGCTGATATTTGCCTCGCAGCGCATGGAGCCTTCTTCGATACGGCAGTCGGAAACGCCGAGATAGCGCAATAACAACTGCAGCGCCTCCAAGTAGGCTCTAGCCTCGGCACCGGTAGTAAATACGGGAGGCGTCACAACCTCTAGCAGAGGAATACCGGCGCGGTTAAAGTCTATTATCTCTCGGTCTACCACTTGGACGGCCCTGCCAGCGTCCTCCTCCAGATGCACCTGGCGGATGGGTATGCGCTGGATTTTGCCCTCCACATCGATATCTATGTAGCCATCTTTGCCTAAGGGGTACCGCCATTGGGTGATCTGGTAGCCTTTGGGCAAATCGCGAGCCTCGTAATGCTTACGATCAAAAGCAAGCGTGGGGGCAATCTGGCAATTGAGAGCTAAAGCTGCTCTCAATGCTAACTCCACCGCTTGCTGATTTAGTTTAGGCAGGGTTCCAGCTTGCCCTAGGCAAATTGGGCAAGAGTGAACATTCGGCTCTGCTCCAAATACAGCAGGACAATCGCAAAAGGCTTTTGTATCTGTTGCTAGCTGCACATGTACTTCTAAACCGATAACCGTCTCCCAAGGCTTCTGCATCATAACCTAGCCTCCTACATTACCATAAAAACCTGTTGCTATTATAGCACACTACCACTTTTGCCTTACCCATCTACCACATATCGGCCTGGGACAACTCCCCCGGTCGCCTACGGCCTTCTGGGGGGGCGTGTTTCAAAATGCCCCGCCCATAGGCGATGATTTTTCAATACGCACCTACAATCTTGCTAACATTATCTATAGGGGCGCGGACAGGGTTGCTTTGTTATACGTAAAGGCTAGAGAAGTCCACCCACGTAGGCGGCGTTGCGCGTCATCCGTTAAAGCGCATGGGAGCCCTAAATAAAAAGAGCGAAGGAGCCAAGGAGAAAGGAGCGGCCAGCAGTAAGTCGGCGCTTCCCAGACTTCTGGCCGCCCCCCTTGGCGACGAAGCTCTTACCAACAGTCGGTGGCTACCAGCGCGCGAGGATGACCGCAACCCCCGACCTGGGGTTACTGCGTAGGCCCGTTGGAGCCTGCTCCAGGTTCCAAGCAGTTGGCCCAGGCCGGCTATACCTATGGCGAAAGAAGGATTTTTTCAAGAATAGTGGCAGGACAGGCATGCCCGCTGGTCGAAGACTGAAAGGGCACAAGGGAGGTGATCGTTTATGCTCTTTGGCCTGACCAGCTTACAGTTGACCGGCCTGCTACAAATGGCGGTGGGCATCGGGGCTACGCTCCTAACCCAGAATGAAGCCGTTAAGACTGTTTCCTATCTCCTCATCCTCGTTGGTACTTATACCTTTTTCACAGCTACTAGAGAAAAATATGAGCCGCCTGAAGAGACGGCGGAGACGACAGATAAACCTAAAGCTAAAGCCAAAAGAAAGAAACGCAAGAAATAAGTGATTGCTGAAAAAGCCTGTTCGCTGTTAACTTAGAACTTGGGCTTTTTCAGCAATCAGTAACCACTGCCCGCCGGTTAAACTGTTCCTGCGGGCAACAGAGCTAAAAATTCTTCCCAGCTAAGCACAGGCACGCCCAGCTCCTGCGCCCGGGCTAACTTGCTACCTGCCTTTTCTCCTGCCAACAGATAGTTTGTTTTCCTGCTTACCGAACTGGTCACTTTCCCACCGTAACGCTCGATCAGCTGCTTGGCTTCTTCCCGACTGACGCCAGGAAGGGTGCCGGTAATCACAAAGGTGGTATCGGCAAAGACGTCACCTAAGGCGGTAGCGTCTAAATAGCGGGTGTTCACCCCACTAGCTATTAACTTCTGGATCAGGCGGCGATTAGCCTCCACTTGCCAGTAGTCGACGATACTGGCCGCCATTTTCGGCCCTATATCGGGCACCTGCTGCAAGTCTGCCTGATCGGCTGCCATTAACTTTTCTAAGGTGCCAAAATGCTGGGCTAAGCTCAGCGCCCCTTTTGCGCCCACATGGCGAATTCCTAGGGCAAAAATGAGGCGTTCTAAAGAATTTTGTTTGCTTTTATCTATAGCTCTTAATAGGTTGTCGGCCGTCTTAACCCCTACCCGCTCCAATGTCAGCAATTCTGCCTGAGTTAAAGAATACAGGTCAGCAAAATCCTTGACCAGATCGGCAGCCAAAAGAGCTGAGACCATAGCCGGTCCTAAGCCCTCGATGTCCATGGCATCGCGGGAAGCAAAATGAATCAAACCTTCCCGCAGTAACGCTGGACAGGAAACGTTAGGGCAGCGCCAAGCCACTTCGTCGGGTGCTCGCACCGCCTGCGTCCCACATTCGGGGCAAGTTGTAGGCATCACATATGGTTCTTCTGCGCCAGTGCGCAAATCTACCAAGGGGCCTACGACCTCGGGGATAATATCACCAGCTTTCTGCACTAGCACAGTATCGCCGATACGAATATCCTTGGCCGCGATGAGGTCTGCGTTGTGTAAAGAAGCCCGGCTGACGACCGAGCCAGCTATCGTGACAGGCTCTAAGACTGCTGTGGGGTTAAGGGTACCTGTTCTGCCTACGCTAATCTCGATGTCGAGCAACTTGGTTTGCACCTGTTCGGCCGGAAACTTATAGGCTATGGCCCAGCGAGGGCTTTTAGCCGTATAACCTAGCCGCGACTGCAAGGCCAGATCGTTGACTTTGATAACCAAGCCATCGATCTCGTAGGGTAAACTGTGGCGCTTCTCGTGCCAAGCCAAACAGTAGTCAATAATCTCGTCTATAGAATCTAAAACAACCCAATCTGAGTTAACCCGTAAGCCCACTTCCCGCATCAGTTTCAGGCTATCGGCATGGGTGGTTAGATTGACTCCATCTATGCTGGCCAGATTGTAAAAGTAAATGGCTAAGCCCCGGCTGGCTGCTATTTTAGGGTCTAGTTGGCGCATGGATCCGGCGGCTGCGTTACGCGGGTTGGCAAAGAGGGGTAGCCCTGCCTCCTGGCGCTCGGCATTAAGACGAGCGAAGGTTGCCTTAGGCATATAGACTTCTCCGCGCACCGTGAGGGTATACGGCTGCTGCAAGCGTAAGGGCACGGTCGGCAAGGTACGCAAGTTACTAGTGATATCTTCGCCGACACTGCCATCACCACGCGTCGCACCTGTGGTTAGCAAGCCGTCAACATACTGCAAAGAGACTGCCAAACCATCAAACTTTAATTCTACCACGTAAGAGACTTTATCTACACCAGCCAGTTCCCGCACCCGTTGATCAAACTCCCGCAGGTCGGCGGCGGTAAAAGCGTTGGCCAAGCTAAACATGGGGATTGCATGGCTAACGGTAACGAAGCCAGCGGCGGGTGGCGCACCCACCCGCTGGGTGGGAGAGTCGGGCTGAACCAAATCGGGATATTTGGCTTCGATAGCCTCCAGTTCACGCATGAGGGCATCATAGGCGGCATCAGTGATTTCCGGCCGATCTAATACGTAGTAGAGATAATTATGCCGGTTGATAAGCTGCCGGAGTTCTGCTGCCCGGGCAGTGGCTGTCGCTTTATCCATATCCATAGGCATTACTACACCTCCCTAAATTATAGGGGCTTGAGAGAAGTATACTGCAACGAAAGGGTCTTTAACCCTGCTTCGTCAAAAACTACCGTCACGAACACGTCGTTCCCAGCGTTGCGACTAGAGACCACCGTCCCCTCGCCAAACTTTTGGTGAAGCACCCGTTGCCCATCGTGAAATTCCTTTTTCATGCTGGCTGTTGGAGCCGCCGCGCTTGTCTTGCTTTCATCTAGAGAGATACTGACGGTGGAAGGCGAGGGGTTAAGCGGCCAACCGCGCTCCTCTTTAATGGCATCGGGTATCTCCTGCAAAAAGCGAGAGGGCCGGTTATATTTGCGGCTTCCAAATATGAGGCGCTGCCAAGCATAGGTTAAATACAGCAGCTCTTCAGCCCGGGTAATACCAACATAGCAAAGACGCCTCTCTTCCTCTAATTCTTCCTCGTCATACAAGGCCCGGCTGTGCGGGAAAATACCCTCCTCTAGACCTGTCAGAAAAACAACCGGAAATTCCAGCCCTTTAGCCGTATGCAGCGTTAACATATGCACAGCATCGCCGTCGGAACGGGTATCTGCATCAGATAGGAGTTCGATACCGGCTAAGAAATCGCTTAAGGCCGGCTCGGTCTGTCGTTGATCAAACTCCTTAGCCACAGAAATGAATTCCTGTAGGTTTTCCAGTCGTGCCTGATCGGTCGGATTCGAACCCCCGCTTTCGAGTTCGGCTAGGTAGCCAGATTGTTCTAAGATGGTTTCCACTAATTCTGCCACACTGAGGTAGATGACCATTTCCCGCCATTGTTCTACCTGCAAGACAAATTCCTGCAGGCGGTTAACGGCTGCCTTGCCTAAAGACTTGATAGCGGCTGCTTGCTGGGCTGCCTCAAACAGGGGCAATTCCTGGGCTGTAGCATAGTCAGCCATACGCTGGAGTGTGGTAGCTCCGATACCTCGCTTAGGAACATTGACAATGCGGGTAAAACTAGCGCCATCGGCAGGGTTTACTAGCAGGCGCAGATAAGCGATGATGTCTTTAATTTCTTTCCGCTTATAGAACTCCACACCTCGATACATGATGTAGGGAATACCTTGCCGCAAAAAGGCTTCCTCGATGACACGCGACTGGGCATTGGTGCGATAAAGCACTGCTATATCGGAATAACGATAGCCACGGCTCTTTAACTGGGCGATTTCGTCGGCCACTTGGGCTGCCTCTTGGCGTTCATCATCAGCTGCAAAAACTTGTATAGGTTCACCTACCGGGTTAGCTGTCCATAAGTTTTTCGACTTGCGGTAAGCATTATTGGCAACTACAGCGTTGGCTGCATCTAGAATATTTTGGGTGGAACGGTAGTTCTGTTCTAGCTTAATAACCTGCGCGTCGGTAAAATCTTCTTCAAAATCTAGGATATTGCGCAAGCTAGCTCCCCGGAAGGCATAAATAGATTGATCATCGTCTCCTACTACCAGGAGGTTGCGATGCTTAGCGGCTAAAGTTCTCACGAAAACATACTGGGCATGGTTGGTGTCTTGATATTCATCAACCAAAACATGCCGAAACTGTTCTTGATAGGCCGCGCGCACATCTTCATTCTTCTGCAAAAGCTCTACCGTCAGTAGCAGGAGATCATCAAAATCTACGGCGTTATTAAGCATTAATTTGCGCTGATAGAGGGTGTAAACGGAGGAAATCTTTTCGGTAATATAATCGTTAGCTTCCTGAGCATAAGCCTCCGGAAACTTGAGCTCGTTCTTGGCGCGACTGATCTGGGCATGCACCATAGCCGGCTTGAAACGGCTATCGGTTATGAGTAATTCTTTCAGACATTCCCGGATAAGGGCAAGTTGTTCGTCGGTATCGTAGATAACAAAATTCTTGCCTAACCCCACGCGATCACCATCTCGCCGTAATATCCGCAAGCAAGCAGAGTGGAAGGTGCTAACCCACATGCCTTGGCAATTAGGGATCAACTCAGCCACCCGCTCCTGCATCTCTTGGGCCGCCTTATTCGTAAAGGTGATGGCAATAATCTGGTATGGTTTTACGCCGCAATGCTGCACCAGATAAGCAATGCGATAGGTCAGAACTCGTGTTTTGCCACTACCGGCACCAGCCAAAATCAAAAGGGGGCCACCGGGATGGGTCACGGCTTGCCGCTGTACCGGGTTAAGTTTGTCTAACATTATTAAATCCTCCTTACTACGAGGCACTGGGCACAAGTAAGCACTAGCAACACCCTCGTGTTGCGGATAATCATGTAATGGCAGTACAACAACTATTTGCTTGTTCCTTTAATGTATCTTTCTTTTTGCCCCTAGACAACTCCTGCTTTTCTGGCGCAATTAACCGAACGTGTTTTCGGATCAGCTGCAAGTTATGGCGCCCAGCAAACAAAACAGCCTCCCGCAGGGGAGGCATGAATTGGTGAGCGTGTCTTGGGCTCACGACCGCCCGGGAGGCCGTAGGCCGCCCGGCGACAGTTGCCCACGCCAATATTTGCTGGGCGCAAGCAGCTACCCGCAGTCGGCGCGGCCTTCTTACCGTGGTACGTCGGGCAAGAAGCGAACTAAACCTTTACGCAAAGAGTAAATGATGCTCGTCATGACCGGGATCATCACGGCGGCATTGGAAACACGCAGGGGCAATATCGCCCATGCTGCCTTACCGGTGATGATAGTCAACCAATAGGTGTTCAAGATGACAGAGGTAATTATTTCAGAGATGGCTATTGCCCCTAGCAGCTTCCAAGGCGAATCGGGCCAACGGCGTCCTAGTAACCACGGCACTATGGCCCCTGATAGGCCAGCAGAAAGGGTAAACCCTGGGAAATAGGCACCAAAAGGGAACAATGTGGCTCCAATAAAGTCGGCTAGAGCACCAACGATGAAGCCCCAAAGGGGGCCGTAAAGCAAACCGGCTATGAGCACGGGTAGCCAACTGAGGCCGATGCGCTGGATCGGGGTGTTAATACTCAGGAAGCGGCTGGCCACTACTGTGAGAGCTATCAACAAGGCTGCTGTTACCATGCGGCCAAGGCGTCTATGTTGCATGTCTTCACCTCGAGTCAGTATGCTAAATTAGTTAGGCTAAAGTCTGTTGCAGCATCTTGATTAGGTCTTGTAGGTCGAATGGTTTATTAATTTTGCCCTGAACACCAAGATTTTTTACCTTCGCCCAGCTTTCGCTATCTTCGTCAGCCGTAACCATGATTACTGGCAAGTCGGGAAACTCCTGTCTGAGCCTTGCTAGGGTTTCCGGCCCAGACAAGCCTGGCATTTTCATGTCCAGCAACACCAAATCGGGTTTAACTTGGCCAGCTAATTCTAGGGCTTCTTCTCCACCCGCAGCTGTAATCACCTGGTAGCCATAAAAGGTTAGCACTTCTTCTATCATCAGCCGGATTCCTTTTTGGTCGTCCACTACTAATATCACCTTTGTTTGTGGCACCTACGCTCACCACCTTGCCCGGTCATATTCTATTGTATTCGCTTCTACGATACTTATTATAATTCCTTCCATCTAACTAGCTCATAGTCCGAGTTTGAGTTATAATTATTATAATAAGTACTGTTAGTTGGGGAGGATATTAAATGCAGACTAAAACTATAGATAACCGCGGTTTGAATTGCCCCGAACCAGTCATTCGCACCAAGAAAGCGCTGGATGAAATGACTGCAGGCAGCCTCATTTCGCTAGTAGACAATGAAATCGCCAAAGAAAATGTTCTGCGCTTGGCTAAGAGCTTAGGGCTAGACGCTAATGTAAACGAGAAAGACAAGCTGTTCTACATTGAAATTAGTAAAGGCCCTGGTGCAACGCCAGAGCCTATGAAGCAGTCTAGCCAGACAGATCACCATTTAACAATGTTAGTACAAACCGACGAATTTGGCCAGGGTGATGCTGAGCTTGGCCGCGTCTTAATGAAAAGTTTCTTCCACGCCTTGAACGAAAATGATGAATTACCACGGGAAATTTGGTTCGTCAATAGCGGCGTGCGCCTCACCTGCCAAGGTTCTGCAGTACTCGAGCGCTTGCAGGCCTTGGAAAAGCAAGGGGTGCAAATCTTTAGCTGTGGCACTTGCCTAGACTTTTATGGGCTCAACGACCAACTCGCCATCGGCGAAGTTACCAATATGTTTAGCATCGTGGAGTGCTTAACCAAGGCAGATAAGGTTATTACTATTTAACGTCGCCTATTGCCCGCTGGTGGAGCGGTCATCCTCGCGCGTTGGTAGCCCGCGTCTGTTGGTAAGAGCTTCGTCGCCAAGGGGAGGGGCCAGAAGTCTAGAAGTCCTAACCTACTGCTGGCCGCTTCTTTTTCCTTGGCTCCTTCGCTCTATGATTTTTGGCTCCCATACGCTTTACGGATGACGCGCACCGCCGCTTAAGTTAGGGAAGGTGTAGACCGAGCAGTTGTCCCAGGCCGGAAAGGACGCGAGCATGACCGCAACGCTTGCAAAAAGCAAGGCACATGGCCATAAACTAGACGTCATAAATCCGATACCCGATGTCCCGGCGATAATGGGCGCCGGGAATTTTTATTTTGGCTACCCCAGCATAGGCACGCTCTAGGGCTGCGGGCAAGGTGCCTCCTAAGGCAGATACGGCGAGGATACGCCCGCCAGCTGATTGTAATCGGCCGGCCTGCCATCGGGTGCCCGCCTGAAACACCAGGCAAGATTCGGCCTCAGCTAGCTCAAGGTCTTGGATAGGCAGCCCCTTGGGGTAACTGCCTGGATAACCAGGCGCCGCCATAATCACTGTTGCACACGGCTGGGGCGAAATTGTTAGCTCCATATCCCGCAAATTACCGTTGGCACAGGCTGCCAACAGCGCTAACACATCGCTCTCTATCCGCGGCAAAACTACCTGGGTCTCAGGGTCGCCAAAGCGCACGTTATACTCGATGACTTGCGGGCCTTGTTTCGTCAGCATCAGCCCCAGATACAAGACCCCCTGATAGTGAATCCCCTCCTGCTTGAGCCCGCGCAGGGTAGGGAGCAAAATGCGGTTAATAGCTTCCTGTTGCAACTCGTCGGTGAAAGCGGGCACGGGTGAATAAGCCCCCATGCCACCCGTATTCGGCCCCTGATCACCATCGTAGATCTGCTTGTGATCTTGGGCCGCCGGCAAGACTAGATAATCTCCTCCAGCAACTAGCGCCAACAAGGTCACTTCCGGGCCACACAAATATTCTTCAATCACTACTTCGCTACCAGCCGTACCATACTGATTATCAACCAGCATAGAACGCAAGGTGGATTCTGCCTCGCTCAAATCAGAGGCAATAATAGCACCCTTGCCCGCTGCTAAGCCGGAAGCCTTGATCACTACTGGGTACTTACAAGACTGCACATGAGCCAGGGCAGTGGCAAAATCGGTAAAAGTACGGTAGGCAGCCGTTGGAATGTTGTATTTCTGCATAAACTCCTTAGCCCAAGCTTTACTGCTTTCTAACTGGGCTGCCGCCTGCGTCGGGCCGAAAGCAGCTATACCTGCTACCTGCAAGGCGTCTACCAGCCCCAAGGCCAGAGGCTCCTCGGGGCCGACAACCACCAGATCAATATTGTTGTCTACGGCAGCTTGCACCAGCCCTGCAATGTCGTTGGCGGCGGTATCCAGACAAGTAGCCACGGTGGCAATACCAGGATTCCCCGGCGCCGCATAAAGTTTGCTGAGTAGAGGGCTGCGGCTAATACCCCAAGCTAGGGCATGCTCACGCCCACCACTGCCAACTAATAAGACCCGCATAATACCCTCCTTAGTGGGAGAAATGTCGATGTCCGGTAAAAATCATGGCTATGCCATGTTTGTTAGCGGCAGCGATGCTTTCTGCATCTCGCACGGAACCGCCTGGCTGTACGATAGCTGCTATACCGGCAGCGGCTGCAGCCTCAACTACATCTGGGAAGGGGAAGAGTCCATCGGAGGCCAAGACGGCACCGTTGGCCTGCTCGCCAGCACGGGCCAAAGCATGGCCGGCAGCGTCAATCCGATTGACTTGCCCCATACCGATACCTAAAGTCACGCCTTCTTTAGCTACCACGATGGCGTTAGACTTGACATGCTTAACCACCCGCCAAGCAAAACGCAAGTCTTCCAGTTGAGACTCGCTTACTGGGCACTCGCTAACAGTTTCCCAAGGCTCATCTGTAGGTAAGATCGTGTCGGGGGTTTGCACCAAGAGGCCACCTCTAATACGTTTATAGTCTAGCCCGCTGCTAGCTTGTTCTGCCAGCGAACCGACCTCTAGCAAGCGTAAGTTCTTTTTCTTGCTCAAAATAGCTTGTGCCTGGGGGCTAAATTCGGGAGCAATAATAATATCCAAAAAGATTTTACGCAGTTCTTGGGCTAAGTCTGCCGTCACCGGGCGGTTGAGAGCAACAATGCCACCGAAAATGGAAACCGGATCAGCAGCATACACCCGCTGGTATGCCGTTAAGATGTCGTCGGCACAGGCCACCCCGCAAGGGTTAGTATGTTTCACTGCCACTGCCGTAGGCCGACTAAACTCCCTCACTATGTTCAGGGCAGCATTAGCATCATTGAGATTACAGAAAGAAAGTTCTTTGCCTTGTAGTTGCTGAGCCGTTACTAGGGAAAGACCACTCTGGAAAGGTTCCCGATAAAAGGCGGCTTGCTGATGGGGGTTTTCTCCGTAGCGCAGCATTTGTTGCCGCTGGAAAGTAAGGGTTAAGGTCTCTGGCAGTGGCTGATCTGCAGCAAACTGCTGCCCCAGGTATGTGGCGATCATGGCATCGTAGTGGGCCGTATGGCGAAAGGCGGCCAAAGCGAGTTCTTGGCGCAGCTCGAGGGGAATCTCTCCTTTTTGCCGCAGGCAAGTGATAATTTCGTCATAACGCGCCGGCTCGACAACTATAGCCACTGAGCTGTAGTTCTTGGCAGCAGCCCGCACCATGCTTGGGCCACCGATATCAATGTTTTCGATCGCTTCGGCTAAAGTCACGCCAGGTCGAGCGACGGTGTCGGCAAAGGGATAAAGATTGCAGACAACCAAATCAATAGGAGCTATTTGATGGTGCGACAAGGTCTCCATATGCTCGGGCAAGTCGCGCCGGGCAAGGATGCCTGCATGTACATGCGGATGTAAGGTCTTGACACGGCCGTCGAGAATTTCAGGGAAACCGGTGATGTTATCAACCGTTTGGGCAGGGATACCGTGCTCTTGCAGCAGACGGTAGGTACCACCGGTAGAAATCAATTCTATATCTAGCTCTACCAATTGCCGGGCAAATTCCACCAGTCCGCTTTTGTCCGATACACTTAGTAAGGCTGTTTTAATCATCTTTATTACCTCCTTCGCTAGGCGTGATTATTACCCGCCGCCCCCGCAGCTGTAACCGCCCAGCCAAATATAGGGCTACTGCGCGCACATACAAGCGATGCTCCACTGCCAAAACGCGCTGTGACAAAGACTCAACATCGTCGTCATCTAGAACAGGCACAGCTTCCTGCAGAATGATAGGGCCAGTGTCGACGCCTGGCTCCACAAAAATAATACTGGCGCCACTAACTTTCACGCCATAATCTAGAGCAGCCCGATGCACGCGATCTCCGTAAAAGCCCCTACCACAGAAGGCAGGAATCAATGAAGGATGGGTATTCATGATCCGCCCCCGGTAACGATGAACGAAGGCGTCGCTGAGTACCGACATAAAACCAGCCAAAAGGATCAAGTCTGGCTCATAGGGTTCTAGGAGGCTGAGCAAGGCCTCACTATAAGACTTATCATCTGGATAGGATTTCCTGGGCAATACGGCGGTTGGAATACCCGCCCGACGAGCCCGCTCTAGTGCATGTGCTTGGGCACGGCTGCTCACCACTAGAACGAACTCGGCATCGAACACCCCAGCCTGTCGGGCATCGATAAGAGCCTGAAGGTTTGTGCCATTGCCCGACACTAAAACAACTATCTTAGCCTTCACGCTGCACCGCCCCTAAATCTGCTTCTCCTTTTACATAGGTCACTCCGCCGGCCGTGTCTGCCACCACTTCACCTAACAAGAAGGCTTGCTCGCCCAAGGCCGCAGCAGCCTCGAGGAAAACATTAACTTCAGCCTGGGGTAGAGCTAACACGAAGCCGACGCCCATGTTGAAGGTACGAAGGCTTTCTGCCTCTGACAGATTGCCCAGCTTAACTAGATAGCGAAAAATAGCTGGCACCTGCCAACTTGTTAAATCTATGACAGCGCCACAACCTGCCGGCAACATGCGCGGCACATTTTCAGTCAGGCCGCCGCCTGTAATATGGGCCATGCCTTTAATCGTGAATTTTTGCATCAGCTCTAACACCGACCGCACATAAATACGGGTAGGCGTAAGCAGTACCTCGCCTAGCGTTTGCTCAGCCACCTCTGGCACAATATCAGACAGTTGATGCCCAGCTACTTCGAAAATTAGCTTGCGCACCAAGGAAAAGCCGTTGCTATGCAAACCGCTGGAAGCGAGGCCAACCAAGGCGTCGCCAGGTTGGATACTGGCACCGTCTATAAGCCGATCACGATCTACGACTCCGACGGCAAAGCCGGCTAAATCGTAATCGTCAACACCATACATACCTGGCATTTCGGCCGTTTCGCCGCCGATGAGGGCACAGCCGGCCTGCCGACAACCGGCTGCGATCCCCTCGACCAAGCTAGCAATTTTCTCAGGAATGAGGCGCCCACAGGCGATATAGTCTAGGAAAAATAGGGGTTCAGCGCCCTGCACCAAGACATCATTAACACACATAGCTACGCAATCGATGCCGATAGTATCATGCTTGTCAGCCATGATCGCCAGCATCAGCTTCGTCCCCACACCATCAGTACCAGCTACCAAAACCGGTTGTTTATATGGTTTTTGGGGCAGGGTGATCAGCCCCCCGAAACCGCCTACATCGCCTAGCACCTCGGGTCGATAGGTCGAGCGCACAGCCGCTTGCATCAAACGCACAGCGCGGTTACCAGCCTCTACATCGACGCCAGCCGCTTTATAAGTGAGAGAATCCACCACATTCATCCCCTTTCTCAAAGTACGGGATAATTGCCTGTGAGGCAGGCTAAACAATTGCCGCCCCCGGGTACTGCTCGCAGCAAGCCTTCTATGCTCAAATAGGCTAGAGAATCAGCCCCGATCATTTGCCGAATTGATTCGGTGGAATGACGGGCAGCCACTAATTCCTCCTCATAAGGCGTATCTATGCCGTAATAGCAAGGCGAAATATAGGGCGGACTTGAGATGCGCATGTGCACTTCTGTTGCCCCGGCTTCTTTCAACAAACGAATTAGATTACGGCTAGTTGTGCCTCGCACAATCGAGTCTTCCACGACTACTACCCGCTTACCGGCCAGCACGTGCCGATTAGGATTCAGCTTTAACCGCACCTTTAAGTTGCGCAGGCTCTGCCCTGGTGAGATGAAGGTGCGCCCTACGTAGCGATTCTTTACTAAACCCTCTTCGTAAGGCAAACCAGACTCGAGGGCATAGCCTACAGCTGCTGGAATAGCCGAGTCTGGCACCCCGATGACAATGTCGGCTTCTGCCGGATGCTCCTGGGCTAAGATGCGACCTAAATCCCGCCGTATTTCATGCACGTTTAAACCATCTATGACCGAATCCACACGGGCGAAATAAATATATTCGAAAATGCAGGAATGGCGGGGCGGGAGCTCCCCGAGCAGGCGCTCGCTGCGAAGGCCGTTCTCGTCGATAACCACAATTTCCCCAGGCTCCAGATCGCGTATCAATTCCGCCCCCATAGCATCAAAAGCACACGATTCCGAGGCAACTACGTAGCCATCTCCCAATCGCCCTAAGGCGAGGGGCCTGAAGCCGTGGGCATCACGCACCGCGATAAGGGTGTTGTCGCTTTGCAAAACCAAGCTATAGGCACCGCGCACCCGGCCAAGGGCCTTTTGCACCGCCGGCACTATACCCTCCCGGCGATAGCGAGCAATTAAGTTCAAGATGATCTCGGTATCACTATTAGTTTGGAAAATCTGCCCGTTTTGCTCCATTTCCCGCCGCAGCTCGTCGGTATTGGCTAGGTTACCATTATGGGCTAAAGCCATGTTGCCCCGCAAGTAACGCACAATGAAGGGCTGCGCATGAGCTAGATCGTCTCCGTCGCAGGTAGAGTAGCGGACATGGCCGATGCCGAGGGTCGGCCGAATACTACTTAGCTCCTCTAACGAGCGCATAGAAAAGACTTCCGATACTAGACCTAACCCCTTGTCGAGGGCAATCTGCTGCCCGTTGCTTACCGCAATGCCCGCACTTTCCTCACCCCGGTGCTGGAGAGCAAACAAACCAACATACAGCAGCCCTGGTAGATCAGCACCGGTGCCATAAGCTGCAACGACACCGCACTCTTCTTTTAGCGCAGCTAGTTCTCCATAAGACATGGTATGGCCTCCTGCCAAGCTCGAGCTGCAGCTGCCAGTTCTACATCTAACAAGAGAGCGTCGTTAACCCTAATTTGCAGCCGATCGCCGCCGGTTTTCCCGAGCACCTGCACCGGCACGCCGGCCGCTGCGGCAGCCGCAACGAAAGCATCTTTGTTGGCCTCAGCAACAGTCACAAGAACGCGAGACTGACTTTCGGCAAAAAGTAGGGCGTCGGGACGCAGCTGGGAAGTTAGTTCTAGCTGAAAACCAAGCTTGCCGCCGATCGCTGCTTCAGCTAAAGCGACAGCTAAACCGCCTTCGGCGCAATCGTGGGCTGAACGCACGCGGTTGGCTCTGATCTGCTCCAACAAGAAATTCTGCAGCTTGCTTTCTGCCTCTAGGTCTAGCTGCGGCGGTTGGCCAGCGTCGAGACCATGCAGTTGACTCAGGTACTCGCTGCCGCCGAGCTCGAGCTTGGTTTCGCCTAATAGGATGACATAATCACCCTCACCTCGGAAGGCCAGGGTAAGATGCTGGCTAGCGTCTTCTAATAGCCCCACCATTCCGACCGTTGGCGTAGGGTAAACAGCTTGTCCGTTAGCTTCGTTATACAGGCTAACATTGCCGCCGGTTACTGGCGTTCCTAAAGCCCGGCAAGCATCGCCCATGCCCCGAACAGCCTCTTTTAGTTGCCAAAAAATCTCGGGTTTCTCCGGACTACCAAAGTTCAGGCAGTTGGTAATAGCTAAGGGCTTGGCCCCACTGCACACTAGGTTACGAGCAGCTTCTGCCACAGCTATCATGCCACCAAGGTAGGGGTCAAGAAAGACATAACGACTATTACAATCTACACTAAAGGCCAAGCCCTTCTTGCTGCCTGGTATGGCGACTACAGCCGCGTCGGAGCCCGCAGGCACTAGAGTAGTATCCGGATTCCCTTGCTCAAATTGCTGGTAGACCCAAGCCTTGCTGGCGATGTTAGGGCTGGCCAATAACTGCAGCAGTACATCGCCTAAGTTGGCAGGGCAAGGAATAGTCTCTATGTCTAGTTCCTGCACTGCGTCCTGCCAGTCGGGCCTAACGGCAGCAGCTTCGTAAACGGGAGCTTGATCGGTGAGGTGCTTAGCCACCACTTCGCCTACTAC
>JAAYHE010000061.1 GCA_012735505.1 Bacillota bacterium | reverse complement strand
TGTCCTTCCCCGCCCAAGGGCCACTGTTCCCTGGTCGGCTACAGCCTCCCGCATGTAAACCACACAACAAAACACTCCCATGCAGCGGCGTTGTGCGTCATCCGTAAAGCGCATGGGAGCCATAATCCTATGTCCGCCGCTACTTGCGCTAAACTTGCTACTCTAATGCTCTTAGTTAATACAAATATAAAGCCGGCTGAGAAGTTAATTTTCATCTCAACCGGCCATAAGATCATGTCTATATACCTTTGACGGGGCTCATTTATGCAGATAGATCTTGCCGACCTTAGCCATCTTGGCTATTCTTTCTTCGGCCATTCTGTCGGCTGCTACATGAGTGGAGATGTTGTCACGCTTGGCAATTTCGAAAATCCGCTTGACGCTGTCATAGATGCCGGCGGCTCTGCTCATCGCCCTTTCTTTGTCATAACCCTTGAGTTCTTCATAAACATTGATTACACCACCAGCATTAATGACGAAGTCGGGCACATAGAGGATGCCTTTTTCCTGCAACAGATCGCCATGTTTATCTTCAGCTAATTGGTTATTAGCCGAACCGGCAACTATCTTGCATTTAAGCTGCTCGATGGTAAAATCGTTAATCACCGCACCCATAGCGCAAGGAGCAAAAATATCGCACTCGACGCCATAAATTTCATCTGGGGCAACTGCAGTGGCTCCCATTTCATTAACTACTCGCTCGATGCAATCCTTCTTGATGTCGGTGACAATCAGCTTGGCTCCTGCTTCGTGCAGATGCTTACAAACATAGTAGCCTACCGCCCCTAAGCCTTGCACCGCCACTACCTTATCCGTCAAGTCATCACTACCATAAACTTCATTAGCGGCGGCTTGAATACCGCGGAAAACACCGAAAGCTGTGACCGGCGACGGATCGCCACTTTTGCCCTCTAGGCCGACCACATGGTCGGTCTCCGCGTTAACATAGGCCAGGTCTTGTGTTTTCACGTTCATATCTTCTGCCGTTATGTATCTACCAGCCATCCCTTCGACATATCTACCAAACACTCTAAACAGAGCCTCGCCCTTTAACTTATCAGGATCTCCTATAATTACAGCCTTGCCTCCACCCAAATCAAGCCCGGCAGCAGCACTCTTATATGTCATGCCCCTAGCCAACCGCAAAACGTCAATGATGGCTTCTTCTTCCGATTCGTAATTCCAAAAGCGCGTTCCCCCCAGGGCCGGGCCTAAGGTAGTATCATGGATAGCAATAATAGCTTTAAGCCCCGTGCTGCGATCTTGGCAAAAGACTAACTGTTCGTAGTCATATTGCTCTAACAGGTCAAATATTTTCACCCTACCGCCTCCTTGCACTTATTCGAAATATCTTTACGCTCTCCATTTAATTATAGAACCAAATGGTAACATCTGCAACATAGACCTGAAAATAGAGCTAAATATCTAAGAAAAGATTATAATAACTCCTATCACAAAGGTGGCACTCATGCCTGCTACTTTATGCAGCCAGCTATTCACCCTTGCTGGAAACAGTTGCTTTCAATACCAGCTGTATTTATAATGAAGATGAACCAAATAATTCGGTCCTGACGATTTGGGTACGTCCCGGATGGGAAGGCGACGGATGCAACGGAAGTAGTTTCCGCGCCTTTTGGCGTGGAATTTTTTTCTTCCATAAAAGGAGGAGGCTACGTGGAAAACAGAATAGCGGTCGTCAGTATAATCATTGAGGAACCCGACATAGTTAGCGAAGTAAACGATTTGCTCCATGCGTTCGCAAACCACATCATCGGTAGACTCGGCATCCCCTATAGGGATCGGGGCATAGCCATTATCTGTATAGTAATGGACGCCCCCGCAGATGTAATCAGTTCGCTTTCAGGCAAACTCGGCATGCTCAAAGGCGTCAGGACCAAGACGACAGTTGCTAAACAAAAAACTAGGAAAGAAGGGTGACCATGAAAAAAACACTGTCTGTGCTACTAACAGTAGTCATCTCAACCCTATTGTTAGTTGGCTGCCAAAAGCCAGCCAACGCTCCCGAAGAAATCCGCATTGGGGGCCTGAAAGGGCCGACCTCGATGGGGATGGTGCAGCTGATGGAGAAGGCAGAAGAAGGCAAGGCTGCCAACAACTATACCTTTACTATTTATGGCTCTGCTGACGAGGTAACACCCAAACTTGTCCAAGGGGAATTAGATATTGTTGCAGTGCCGGCAAACCTGGCCGCTGTGCTTTACAACAATACCAACAAGGCTGTGAAGCTGCTAGCAGTAAACACCCTAGGTGTCAATTATATTGTGGAAAACGGTAACGAAATTCAGACCTTTGCCGACCTGAAGGGCAAAACTATTTACGCATCTGGCAAGGGTTCGGTACCAGAATATATACTTAGATACCTGCTGTCCGAACATGGAATCGATCCGGATAAGGATGTTACCCTTAACTGGAAACCTGAGCCCGCTGAAATAGTAGCTATTATGGCGCAAAGCCCTAATACAATCGCCATGCTACCGCAACCATATGTGACTGTAGCCCAAAACCAGCTGGAGGATCTGCGCATAGCGTTAGATTTAACTAAGGCATGGGATGAATTAGAAAACGACAGCACCCTGATCACCGGTGTGCTCGTGGTGAGAAGCGAATTTGCCGATACTTACCCCGAACAGCTTGCTGCCTTCTTAGACGAATACAAAGCATCAACCGAATATGTAAACGCCAACATTCCTGAGTCAGCCCAGCTCATCGATAAGTTTGGCATAGTGAAAGCAGATGTGGCCGAGAAAGCAATTCCGTATTGCAATATCACTTACCTAGATGGCGCTGAAATGAAAGCTGCCATGGAAGGCTATCTGGGGGTGCTGTTTGAACAAAATCCCAAGTCGGTAGGCGGAGCTTTGCCAGAAGCAGATTTCTATTATGCTAGATAGATCGCGTTTAGAGAAAATCGGAGCCATATTTTTCGCTCTGGCTGTTTGGCAACTAGGCGCCAAGTTGCTAGGACAAGACCTGCTACTTGTTGCTCCTACTACAGTTATCCAGAGGCTATATAGCCTCTGGATAACTGCCGACTTTTGGCGAGCTATAGGCTTTACTTTTGCTAGAATTGTTCTCGGCTTCAGCCTAGCTCTACTCGTTGGTAGCCTTCTGGCAACCCTAGCTGCCAAATACCATTTAGTAGAGGTTATCATCTGGCCCTTTGTGGCAACCATCAAGTCTATTCCTGTCGCCTCGTTCATCATTCTCTGCCTCATTTGGCTGAGTGCCAGCAATCTTTCGGTTTTCATTTCACTCGTCATGGCATTTCCAATAATATACACTAATATCTTGCAGGGGATTAGGAGCACTGACCATAAGCTACTAGAAATGGCTAACCTTTTCCGGGTGAATTGGCTCAAAAGGATAAAGTATATCTACCTGCCCCAACTGAGGCCATATCTGACTTCTGCCAGTAGCGTTGCCATCGGCTTATCGTGGAAAGCCGGTGTTGCGGCTGAGGTGATCGGAATACCAGCTGGTTCTATAGGTGAAAGGCTCTACGAAGCAAAGGTTTATCTCAGTACTAGCGATCTGTTTGCCTGGACAGTTGTCATCGTAGCAGTCAGCATCGTGTTTGAAAAGGCGTTTTTACTGCTACTGCAAGGCTTGTTTGCCAGATTGGAGAAGTCATGATGGATATTATTGTTTCGAATCTGAGTAAAAGTTTTGGCTCCAAGCGGGTGCTGGATCGATTCAACGCAACTTTTCCGGCCCGCTCAGTCACCTGCCTTATGGGTCCTTCTGGCTGTGGCAAGACCACCCTCTTAAACATCCTTATGGGCTTGATGCAAGCAGATAGTGGCGAAATTGCCGGGATGCCACAATTGAAAAGCGCTGTTTTCCAGGAAGATCGCTTATGCGAAAGCTTTAATGCAGTGGCTAACGTACGCTTAGTCTGCGACAAGGGGGTTAACAACGAAGAAATCATTCGGCACCTAGAGCGTGTTGGGCTAGCAGGCAGCTGGCAGCAAGCCGTAAGCGAGCTCAGCGGGGGTATGAGACGGAGAGTGGCTATCGTACGCGCAATGCTCGCTCCCAGTGAAATTTTATTCCTAGATGAGCCTTTCAAGGGGCTCGACCAGGACACGAAGCAGATGACGATGCAATACGTTAAGGATAATATCAAGGAGAAAACCGTGATTATGGTTACCCACAGCCTAGAGGAGGCAGAGGCGTTTGCTGATCAGCTAATTGTTATGGGGTTCTAAAGCCTTGCCAATGCGTCAAAGCGCTTTGGGAAATACATAGCATTGCGCGATATCCGTGTCATGCAATAAGTAATGGGCATGTCGCAAAACGCTTTTTCGTGAACGCAGCGATATGCCCGTTTTTGATCGCTGTGACCAAAACAGTAGATAGGCAGCGTTCTTTCCACAAGCTTACCATTGTTTACCGACAAAATTCGAGACCCGCGCGTCTTGATATTGCAGTAGCACCAATCTTTCCCGATAAGTCATAAAACCTTTCGCAATCAGCCGCGGGATTAACTTCATCTGCAATCGCATGGGGCTACACCTCCTTACCTTGCTCTCTGAATGAAACTAGAGAACTCACAACATAGCTAGCAATAATTAAAGGCACTCCTTAATAAACTTACCTTGAGTATTAAAAACACTAAAACGATATTAGCAAAGGGCCTTATATAATATCAAGGTGGGTTCAATAAAATTAAGAAACCGGAACCTTTTTCTCATTTCTCGACCATACAGGCATTTTTATCAGCGCACAAAAAAGACAGTGGTTGCCACCAGAATAGTAACCACTGTCTTGTAAATACAAATTTAAGCAGCCTAGCTTAATTAGATGTTAGCTAGCACTAGTTTTCTTCTATAACCCGCAAGAACGCATCTACAATCTTCGGATCAAACTGAGTACCCGAACAACGGACAATTTCGGCCACAGCTTCTTCATGGCTAACGGCTGCACGGTAGGGTCGCGGCTGCGTCATCGCATCATAAGCATCGGCTACGGCCAGCATGCGGGCCAAAAGGGGAATTTCTTCACCTCTTAAGCCTTGCGGGTATCCAGAACCGTCCCATCGCTCGTGATGGCTTAAGATATAATCGGCGATCGGCGCCAGTTCATAAACCGACTGGGCTATACGGCACCCTATCTCAGGGTGTTCTTTCATTTCCGCCCATTCTGCCTCGGATAACGGCCCAGGCTTCTGTAGTATGCTATCTTGGATGCCAATCTTACCAATATCGTGCAGCAAGCTCAGGAGCCGTATTTCATCGTGCTGGGTTTGAGGCAAGTTAAGAACATGGCCCATTCGATGGCACAGTTCAGCAATGCGGCGTCCATGTTCTTCTGTTTCGCTGCTCTTGCGGAACAGCGTCTGCTGCAAAGAATCCAAAATTGCACTCCGCATACTCTTACTTTCCAACAGCTTGCGCCGAAAAGTACGGTCCTCAGCTAGGGTGAGTACTTGCTGTAAACTAGTTTGCTTATCGACCTTAGTGGCATAACCAAAGGACATGCTGGGAACCAGCGGGTTCTTTTCTAAAGAGCTAATCATACTACGAATTTCAGCGCAGATTTCTTCTGCTTCCTCTTCGTCAACACCTGGCAATAAAATTACAAATTCGTCCCCGCCCCATCTTGCGATAACGTCTTCCGGGCGACAAGCCTTACGCAGGATGTCACTGATGGCCACTAATAGTTGATCTCCCACCTGATGGCCAAAAACATCATTCGTTATTTTTAGCCCGTTGACGTCGCTCATAATTACTGATATCGGTACCAACTCGGCCGCATCTAAGCGTGACATTTCTCCATCGAGAAAAGCCCGATTATACAGGCCGGTCAATTTGTCATGATAGCTCATATATACGAGTTCTTCTAAACGGTGTCGTGCCGAGGCCTCGGCCCATTTGCGATCAGTAATATTCATGATAATACCTTCTAAGGCAATGACCTCGCCGTCAGGACCATAAACTCCCCGCCCTTGCTCCCAAACCCATTTTCGTTCCCCAGTGGCGGTGGTGATTACATATTCTTCGGTTAGCGGCTCGCCTGCCACCAGAACTTCCTGCCATCTAGTCCATAAATGCTGCCTATAAGATTCGTCGATTAGATCATTATAATTAACCCGTTTCTCTAAGAAGTCTTGGGGGTGGTAGCCAGTCAGCTCGTAACAGCCAGCAGACAGAAAGAGCATGGTCCAATCTGGGTCGTTTTTGCAGCGATAGGCCAATCCAGGTAGGTTTGCCAACAAAGTAGCAAGCTGGCGCTCACGTTCGCGCAGCTCCTCTACAATCGACGTGCTATATTCCCCTGCTTCATCCTTAATACCAGAAGCTAAGTTACAACAGGGACAAGACAAGGACATTGTACACGCTAAACGACAACGAGGCTTAGACATCTATCCCTTGTACCTCCTAACAACGCGTCAGCGTTACACAATTCGACATCCTTCTTATCTGTTCGACACCTGGCTATGTTTTCCTGCGCCTTTGACATGCTAATATACAAATAATCTGTTATTTTTGCCTAAAAATATTGTGCTCTGCAACCAGTTTGCCGCAGAGCACCTCTATAACTATTTAAACATTTTTTCCTCCATGATCCGACACCGCTCTTCAAAGCTAACCTCGCGGACAACTTCATGCAGCATCCATATGTAACCAAAGGGATCCACGAGAATCGCGTTGATAACACCGAAATCATCTAATTCGGTAGCGGCTGGATCTCGGTGCAACCAGCTGCCATGGCTTTCTGATAGGTGGCAGCAATATCGGGTACCAGGATATTGATCCACATCGGTTTAGGGTCGCCTTCTTTTGGCGCTATCAGCCGATACTCGGGGTTTTCATCGAGCAAATGAAACCTGGTACCATACATACTAAACACGGCTTCATTTAAACCCTTGTCGTAATTGGTCACCTCCAGCCGCACCACCTCGAAAATTTGCTCATACAGCTCCAGCGCAGCCAGACTATCTGTCACGACCATATCAATTTCAACACCGACCATGGCTTTACCCTCCATTCTATCCATCCTATAGCTTATTCTCACGCATAAAGCGCACATTGGTGCCGTTAATCTGTAGAAATTGCTCTGTGGCTCCCTGGCCAATCTCCCCGGGGTACGTAGCTACAGCCGCCAAACATTCAGCTTCGTCTACAGTTAGGAGCACCCCATCTTGATAAATAATCCTGCCGTCAACTGCAACTAGTGCTACCTCGTCACCCCGGGCGCTATAAACGAGGTTAGGCACAATGTTACGCATTGGGTGAGTAAACACTGGCATCATGGTTGGTTTCGTTAGATCAATAGCGATGAAGTCTGCCCGCTTCCCAGCCTCTAAAGAACTGACTAAATCGCCAAGACCTATCGCTCTAGCACCTTCGATAGTGGCCATGCGTAAGGCACGCCAAGCCGGCATTACTTCAGGATCTTGATATTTTATCTTGTTGAACAAAGCCACTAACTTCATCTCGTTAATGATATTGTGGCAGTTGTTGCCAGAGGCTTGGTCAGAACCTAAGGCCACACTACCACCGGCATCCTGGAATGCCCGTGAGGGAGGTACTATCCCGTCGATGATGCCGATAGAGCCTGGGCAAACCACCATGCCGGCTCCGCTCCTAGCGACTACTCGCGCCTCCTCGTCATCGGCGTCAGTCAAGTGCACGGCGATGAGCGATTCGTCGAGATAGCCTATAGACTGCAGCCAGGCTATGGGTCGTTGATTATATCGTTGTACCACCTGATATGTCTCCCGGTCACCCTGCTGCACATGCATATGAATTTTAGTCTTCCGTTCTTTGGCCAGCCGTTGCACCCGCAGCAACAGCTGCTCGCCAACGAAGTCAGCACCCTGGGGTCCAAACAAGATCTTAATGCGACCGTCACCCTTGTCATGCCACTTATCGAACAGCTCGAGGTTGGCAGTCAGTGATGCTTCTCCGAGTGGCGGATCAAACTCATACAATTCCCCGGGAGCGTAGACCCGCGATTTTGCCTCCCTTATTGTATGGGTTATATTACCTCTGACGCCTAAATAAAGTTGCAGACTGGATCCATATTCGTCGAATAATCGCCCAGCGTAGTAGTACCTGCCTTAATAGCCTCGATAATAGCTAGTTTGCTACCAGCTAAGCGAGCTTCTGGAGTGGTGGCAGCGCTAAAAGGTTGTAGGCCATACATCATCCAATGCTTGGTGTCTTGCGCCACCCCCCCCCCCGCAGTATTGCCAGTGAGGTATGCATATGAGCATCGATAAAACCTGGCAATATAGCATGATGCTCCAAGACCAATATTGTTTCCGCCTCATACTCTTGTTCAACTTCGCTTACATCCGCGATAGCCAATATTTTACCTGCATCCACAACCATTGCGACGTCGCTCTGATAGCCGACGCCTTCCCCAGCCATGGTGTAAAAATGTGGGGCCTTGACTATCATATCCACTCTTGGCATAAGTTCTCCCCCCCCCGGTCAAGTTATCATGAGCAAGGGGACCCACTTCGCTATTAAACCCCTACTCGCCACCAATTATATAACGCTGCAATGGCAATTTGTAGAATAATTACGAGTGGAAGCAGACTTGCATGAAGACCCCATGAGCACAGGGTAACGTTTCTGACCACTTATTGAAAAACCCTTGCTATGTTTTGTTTCCAATGGATTTCTAGCCCGTCATATTTTGGTATGGCGTACCGCAACAAAAGTGAAAAAGTAGCTGAAAAATCCTTAGACTTGCAAGCAGGGAAAAACAAGCTAACGGTGAACTTCAAAAACCAAGATATTCACTGGCAATGAAAGGGATAAAAAAGAGCCAAGAACCCCAGTCTCTTGTCTAAAGAATTTTTTGCCTGCATAATAAGCTAAAATTGATTAACTTATGTAGCTATGGGAATGATAATATACTGTAAACACCTGATTCTTGGGTATTCAAACTAACCGTATGGAGAGGTGAATGATGTCTAGAGAATCGAAGGTAGAAAAAAGGCGAAGTTTTATTATTAACACCATCTATTTCGCCATCATCATCGGCATTGTATATATAGCACTAAAATATGCTCTTGGTCTGTTCATGCCTTTTATAGTCGGCTTAATGGTAGCATCACTATTAAAACCAGCCATCAAGATCTTATCGGACAAATTGCAGATTCCCAAGAAAATTGTCGCGCTCGTTTTAGTTCTCCTTTTTTACAGCGCTGCTGGTTCGTTACTCTTCTGGATTGGGATTAGGGTGTTTACTCTATTGAAAGAAGGTATTGTACGGCTTCCTGAAATATATTCGACGACCGTTGAACCCTCAATCTTTCATCTGTTTGAGAGCGTAAAAGAAATCATTGCGAGGCTCGACCCCTCGATGGTGCAGGCGGTCGAAAGCATGGCAACTTCTTTATCCCAATCCCTCGGAACAATCATTTCAGACATTTCTTCCCGTGTAATAGTGGTGATTTCTTCGATAGTGTCCTACATGCCCGGCTTATTCCTAGCAATCATCTTTTCTATTATTTCATCCCTGTTCATATCTATGGACTACAGCACGATCACTGGCTACCTCATAGGCCTGCTTTCACCTAAGCACCAGGACCTTCTATTTGAGGTAAGATCGTTTACCAGCGGCATAATTGTAAAATACGCGAAAGCTTTTGCCACACTGATGTTCATTACATTTGTCGAGCTATCGCTCGGCCTATCTATTCTAAGAGTCGAAGGTGCCATCGGTATTGCCGCCCTCATCGCTGTTATCGACATAATGCCCGTGCTAGGTACAGGCGGTGTTCTCATTCCCTGGGCCATCATTGCGCTCATAAGGGGTCAAACCCCATTTGCCATCGGACTCATTATTTTATATGTCATCGTAACCGTCATCCGCAACATACTGGAACCGAAAATAGTGGGCGAACAAATCGGGCTCCACCCGGTGGTCATGCTGATGTGCATCTACGTCGGAGTAAAACTCCTCGGCTTCATTGGACTGTTCCTTTTACCTTTCACCATAATCATAGCCAAGCACCTATACGAGAATAACTTTCTGGCAGAAACCAAAGAGGACACCGTTTAGCTTCAGACGGTGTCCTCTTTCACAAGACCGCTTGCAAGCATCTTCATGGATTAAGTATCAACTACAAGCGCCGACCAGCCCACAACCGCCCAACAATTTACCCAGACCACAAAAACAGTTCTACTTGCACATCACCTATAAAGTCACTTACAATGGATGAAACAAGGGGGTATGATCGAATGAAATTCAAGAAGACTGTAGCGTTACTGCTCACGGTGGTGCTGCTTGGTTCCATGTTAACCGCCTGCGCCAAGAATCCTGGCAGTTTCGACTACAGCGCTGGCCTAACAAAAGAGGGCTTTTTCAAGAACGTTAAAGCCACTGACTATGTGACTTTGCCCAAATACAAGGGCGTCTCGATCTCTCCCCAGGTGCTTGTTGCCTCGGAAGAGGAGCTGAATGAGGAGATAGCCGGCATTCTATCCAGTCATACCACTTACCAGCAGATTACCGGCCGGGCGGTGGCCGACGGCGATACGGTAAATATAGACTATGTTGGCAAAATTGACGGAGTCGAGTTTAGCGGCGGCAGCACTGAGGGCGCGGGCACATACGTGACGATCGGTGTCACCCAGTATATAGATGATTTTCTGGAGCAGCTTATTGGCCACACGCCGGGAGAAACCTTCGATATCGAAGTTGCCTTCCCCGACCCCTACCCCAACAACACCGACCTTAGCGGCAAAGACGCAATCTTCACCGTCACCATAAATCACATCCAGGGTGAGGCTATTAAGCCCGAACTTACAGATGAAATAGCTGCCCAATATGGATTTGACACTAAGGAGGCACTGATTGCCGACATCGAAGAGTGGATAATCAATCAGCAGAAACTTCGGTTCTTCGAAGAACTTATTGCCGAGGGAGAGTGCCACGAAATCCCCGCTGCCGTTTTTGACTATGTAAAAAATCAAGATATTGCTTATCTCACCCGCTACGCTAAGCAAAATAACATAGATACGAATACTCTAGTGCGTGCTATAGGATATGATTCACTCGATGCCTATGTGGACGCACAGGCCGAAGCTTATAACCAGCAGGCTAGTAGATATCTCATCGTTCAGGCCATCGCTGAAACTGAAGGCTTGAGTGCCACCGATGCGGACATCGCCGCTGCGGGTTACGCTGATCACATACAGACATACGGCCGTCCTTATCTCAAGCTATTACTACTCCACAGCAAGATCGTCCCTAATTTTATTGCGGACAACGCTATAGTCGATGATTAGTAACCTTGCTATAGAATAGCGGTATTCGGAAGCAATCCGAATACCGCTTGCTCTTTCTTGTGAGTAACAAATCAAGCTATCCGCAACGCGGAAGCCTATTTCTGCCCCAGCAGTTCCCTCACCTTTGCTTCGGTCAGGCCTTTGATCATCTCTACTGCTAAATCCACGGTGGCATCGATGTCGACAACGGCCGAGTAACCATAGTGGGTATGAGCATACCTGACCGGAATCCCGAGTACTAGCGTCGGTACACCCTTGTTAGAGAGATGAATCTTGCCTGCGTTGGTACCACCTCCGGAGCGGACTGCACTCTGATAGGCGATACCTTTTTCTTTGGCCAGCTGCTTAGCATAATTAATAAGGCGCGGATTACTGACCATGGAGCGATCCAGATGCCGAATCTGGGTTCCCTTTTTCAGGCATCCCTGGGCAGTAAATTGATCATAGTAGATGTCATCAGCGGGAGAGCCCTCAAAGACAATGGCTAGATCGGGCTTTACCGTCCTAGCTGTCACCTCGGCACCACGAGTGCCCACCTCTTCCTGAGCGGCAAAGGCGCCCACCACATCCACGTTTAGCTCCTCATCCTGCAGCCGCTTCATGACCTCTAGAATGCATAGGCAACCCAGGCGGTTGTCAAAGGCTTTGCCCAGGATGACACCGTTATCTTCGTTATAAGAAAAACTGACATCGGGAACAATTGGGTCGCCCGGCTCGATGCCAAATAGTTCAACTACTTCCTCCCGACTAGTGGCACCTACATCTACATAAATATCGTCTATTGCTAGCGGCTTCTGCCTCTCGGCCGCGCTCATAAAATGTGGTGGTTTAGATGTGGTAATACCTCTGATCAACTGACCTTTACCGTTTCTGATTAACACCGTATGGGCCGGGATGTTGGTCGTCACCCAACCACCGAGGGGTAGGATCCTAAGCAGGCCTTTAGACGTGATGGATTGAACCATAAAGCCAACCTCGTCGGTATGGGCATCTAGCATGAATACTGGTCTGTTACCAGTGTTGCCCTGCAGGCGAGCGTAAACATTGTTCATCGGGTCTACTTCTACATCCAGACCCTCTGCATGCTTGACAATAACCTCTACTACCTCATCCTCAAAGCCGGGGGCTCCAAAGGCATTAGAGAGTTCTTCAATGAGTTTGATACGATCCATAAAAACTGACCTCCTATCATTGGTAATCTTGGTCTATCAACAGTGGGCATTAGCCCTGCTTCCTACTTCCACCGATGAAACTTCTTCATACCCAACCGAAATCCTGCTCAGCTCTCGCGGATACGTCGTGCTTTTTCTCCTATCTCGCAACCAACCCTTAGATATTTCTTGAACTGCTATACTAGAATTAACATTCAGCAGTACAAGTTAGTACATCTAGAATTGTAACCACTCCCCATACGTCAAACATGTATAGTGTTTCCAATCCGATTAACAGATAACTCTACCTAGTTATGCAACGAATCCATTTTTTTGTTGTCTTTATAGGTGAAGGCTAAGAAATGCAAGGGGGGCTTAAAAATGGGTGACGATATGCTACTCGACTTGTATTGGGCGCGCTCCGAATCGGCCATTAAAGGCACTGCACAGAAATACGGAGCTTATTGCTTTAGCATAGCAATTAACATTTTGCAGAACCACGAGGACGCGGAGGAATGTGTGAATGATACTTACCGTATAGCATGGGACACCATACCGCCCCAACGTCCTGCTAATTTTCGTGCATTCCTAGGCAGAATCACCCGCAACCTTTCACTCAATAAATATAAAGAGCAAAGAAGGAAGAAACGTGGCGGCGATAACATGGCCTTGATATATCACGAATTGGAAGAATGCGTTCCGTCAGACAAAAATGTTGAAAGGGAATACGAATCGAGTCTTGTCGTTGCAGCCATAAACTCTTTTCTGCTGTCCTTGGATAGTGAGAATAGGATTGTGTTCGTGAGACGGTATTGGTATGCCGATTCTATCAAAGCAATAGCGACCCGTTTTCAAATGAGCGAGAGCAAAGTAAAGTCCATGCTTTTTCGAACGCGCAACAAACTTAGAGCCTATCTCCAAAATGAGGGGGTGATCGTATGAGTTCCGAAAGATTAATGGGCTACATCGGTCAAATTGATGACAGTATAATCGCCGAAGCAGACCTTCCGCTAACAATGACCAAACCTAGTAAATATCCTTGGATTAGGTGGATACCGCTTGCCGCCGTTGCCGCTGTCTGTCTGCTTGTTGTTATTCCGTTGTGGCTGAATTGGATACAGCCCAATACTCCGCTACAGCCTTCCGACTTGCCCAAGCTCACGGTGAACACCGAGCTGGGAGCGTTTGGCTTTGAAGGTTATCTTGCTTATGATATCAGCGAATTGCAGAACAGCAACCCCTGGACCGAGGATAATCAACTCACAACCCTACCCGTGTTTACTAACCCCAATGAGTATGACAGAGCAGGTGCACCAGTAGACGGGTTATCTCCCCAAGAAATGCTGGCCGAAGCAGAGAAAATCGCCAATCTATTGGGGCTAGAAATAACATCACAAAACACAAGCATGTATCAGGTGACTGCGAAATGTCGCGGTGCGGAAATTGAGATACAAATGGACGGACATGTCCTTTTGACACTAGCTCCCGAAAGGGTTCATCTAGCCAAGGAAATCGGAAAGCTTAGCGATTACAACAGCTTGACCATCTCTTTTGAATACGGCTATGAGGTAATAGGCGAGGCTCTGTACAGCAGAGGCATGCCCTTGCCAGACGGATATAGCTTTACCTATGAGAACACTTCCAATGAACAGGCTTTGGAAATTACCCAATATCTCTTTTCCGAGTATGGCTCTTTCATGGGAATTACGACAGCTGGATATGATCTGGCAGCCGCCTACACCTATGATGGAGTTCTCACCCGTCTCCACACCTTCGTTTTTGAAAACGCGGGCAGTCTTACAGAACGCATACTAAATTACAATTTTAACCGCCTCTATTTCGCAGCAACCGAATTGGGTGAACTAGGCGCAATTAGCTATTACAAGGCAGACTTGTCACAAAAGGTAGGCGATTATCCTATCATCACAGCCGCCGAAGCCCGCCAACTTCTACTGGAAAATCATTATATAACATCCGTTCCTGAAGCATTTCCGGGAGAAGAATATATTGCTCATGTAGAACTGATTTACCGCACAGGTAGGCTTGACACGGTGTTTATGCCTTACTACAAGTTCTGGATAGAGATGCCGACGATGGAGTTAAAGAATGGGTTGAAAACCTTTGGTGTATTCTATGTTCCAGCTGTTCAAAGCCAGTATTTAGAAAACATGCCGGTTTGGAACGGAAGTTTCAATTAGGATAAACCTCTAAAGAACAATAAAGGAGACGACCCCGATTGAGTCGTCTCCTTTATTGTGCTGACGATTACAAGATTTGTCGAAACAGCTTAAAATTTATTCATCAAATTTCCTAGCTAGCCTGTCTAAGGCTGTACCATGGACTCTAAATACCGTCCATTCATCCATGGCGACTGCACCCATTTGTTTATAAAATTGAATGGCTGACTCGTTCCAGTCAAGGCACCACCATTCGAACCTGCCACAATTCCTGTCAATGGCCAGCTTAGCAAGAAAAGAGAGCATAATTGTCCCTATTCCTTTGCCCCTCATCTCAGGTTTAACATATAAATCTTCTAAATAAAAACCGGGCCTTCCCAAGAACGTAGAAAAGTTATGGAAAAACAGGGCAAACGCTACAGGTTTGTTATCGTACTCGCCGATAATAAATGGTTCCGGATTTATTGTAATGGTTCCGTTCCATATCCTGATCGCATTTTTTTAAAAGTTCCCGGTTAAATTCTTTAATGTCTTCAAATTCGGGAATTGGCACTAAAAAATTTCGCCTGTTGTAG
>JAAYHE010000060.1 GCA_012735505.1 Bacillota bacterium | reverse complement strand
TTGCGAGAATATTTGCGAAACCACAAAGTTAGTGTAGATATCGTGCCGCCAGTGCTTTACGCCGGTGAGCCGATCAGCAGTACGCGTATTCGCCACCATCTGCGCCAAGGGGATTTAGCTATGGTAGAAACCCTTTTGGGCCGCCCTTATAGCATTACAGGTTTGGTACAGCCAGGAGAACAGCGCGGACGCAACATAGGCTTTCCTACGGCAAACATTGATCTTGCTGGCTTAGCATTACCACCTTTTGGTGTATATGCAGCCGAGGTAGTTGGCATCGGCTATGGCATGGCCAATCTGGGTGTGCGGCCTAGTTTTCCCCAGTCGGCGCCAACGCTGGAGGTGCATATTTTTGATTTTGCTGATGACCTCTATGGGCAAGAAATAGAGGTGCGCTTGCTTACTTTCATACGCTCTGAAACTCGTTTTGCCAATTTGAGTGAACTTAAGCAACAGCTAGCGCTTGATAAAGAAACGATCCTCAATAGGCTTAGTGTTTAAGGTTTATGGGAAGGCACGTAGCCTAGTTAAAGCCTTTGGGTTTTGAATTCTCCTATTCTATGGGGCATAGAGTTTACTAGCCAGCTATTGTGGCTGGCGAACTCTCGTGATAGAATAGGAGGGGTTTAGATGGCTAGAGTTGACTTGGTTGCACTACTAGGTCTGATTTATGATTTGGAAAGAAGTCGTTCTTTTCGTCAGCTGCGGCGTGAATTAGAAAGATATTATCGAAGACAAAACTCGCAGAGTCATCGGCGCGATGCCTATATCGATAGCATGCTGACGTTATTGTATGAGAACGATCAGGCTGCCCTACCGCTGTTAGCTCGGCAATAAGGCAGATGCGAATCATTGTCAGCCACCATGCGGTGCGTCGTTTGCAAAATTTGCGGCAAATGGGAATTACGGTGGCAGATGTGCGCAAAGCCGCTAACCGTATACCTGGTAAAATTCCTGTGGCGACGCGATTTCGCTGGTGCAGAGCCCAGAGTGGAAGGGAGTTTGACCTTGTTGTCAAAGATATTGCCAATGGGCGGCTAATAATAACCGTAATTGGCAAATGAAATAAGAACCTTTGGCTAGGATTGGCGTCTCTCCTAGCGCCTTTCTTGGCTAATGGGGATCTAATAATAAAAGGAGGTGAACTAAGGTGGCTTTAAACCAGGTGAACAAACGCGAGATTATTGAAAAGTATAAGCTACATGAAAATGACACTGGTTCCCCCGAAGTTCAGATTGCGCTTTTAACTGAGCGTATCAAGAGTCTGAGCGCGCATCTGCAGGAGCATAAGAAGGATCATCATTCCCGCCGTGGACTGTATATGATGATTGGGCAGCGGCGCAAACTTCTCAATTATCTTCGACAAACGGATGTCGAGCGTTACCGCACACTTATTGAGCAGCTGGGCATTCGCAGATAAAAAAAAGCGGGACAACCCGCTTTTTCTTTTATCCAATCGCCTTGTATGACGATTTCCAGCTGTGCAATAATAATGTCAACTGTAGAACAGAAGAGGATGGTGATTTATGCGAAGCTTTAGCATGCAACTAGCTGGCCGTACCCTTACACTGGAAGTAGGGCAATTGGCTCGTCAAGCTGACGGGGCAGTGCTAGTTAAGTACGGCGACACACACGTGCTGGTGACGGCTTGCGTTTCTAAGCAACCGCGTGAGGGAATAGACTTTTTCCCCTTGCTTGTTGATTATGAAGAACGCTTGTATTCCGTAGGCAAGATTCCTGGTGGCTTTATTAAGCGCGAGAGTAGACCGGGCGAGAAAGCCATACTAGCTGCTCGCGTAATAGATAGGCCGCTGCGACCACTTTTCCCACAGGGATTCCGCAACGATGTGCAGGTAGTTGCTACTGTATTGTCGGTTGATCAAGACAATAGTCCGGAAATTGCAGCCATGATAGGTGCTTCTGCCGCCCTTACCATCTCCAAGATTCCCTTTGCTGGCCCTATTGCAGGAGTTGCTGTAGGTAGAGTAGATGGGAAACTGCTAATCAACCCGACAACCGAGCAAACTGAGAAGAGCGACATGTATTTAATAGTAGCTGGCACAAAAGATGCTATCATGATGGTCGAGGCTAGTGCTAATGAAGTTTCCGAAGCCGATATGATCGAAGCCATCATGTTTGGCCACCGTACCATTAAAGAGATTGTCGCTTTGCAGGAAGAGATGCGGGCTGCAGTCGGATCGGAGAAGATGGAAGTAGTTGAAATCGAACCCAGTGAAGAACTGAAACAGGCTGTTCGGGCCTATGCTCAGGACAAGCTCGAACAAGCAATTCGTAACGCTAATAAGCAAGAGCGAGAAGCACATATTGCTACCGTCCTAGAGGATGTGTTAGCGCACTTTGCTGACACCTACCCAGAGAACGAAAAGGAAATTAAGACTGTTTTCCATGCCATGCTGCGGCAGGCAGTACGCCAGATGATCCTGTACGAAAATGAGCGTCCCGATGGGCGCCGAGCCGACGAAATTCGCCCCATCAGTTGCCATGTGGGTGTTTTGCCACGAGTGCACGGCTCAGGCCTTTTCACCCGCGGACAAACTCAAGTCTTAAGCACTGTCACTCTAGGTGCCATGAGCGAAGTGCAAATTCTTGATGATCTAACCGCCGATGAAAGTAAGCGTTATATGCACCACTATAACTTCCCACCGTATAGCGTAGGCGAAACGCGCCCGATACGCGGTCCCAGCCGGCGTGATATCGGTCATGGAGCCCTAGGGGAAAAGGCTTTATTGCCCATGATTCCTGGCGAAGCAGAATTCCCTTACGCCATTCGGGTAGTTTCAGAAGTGTTAGAATCTAATGGTTCGTCGTCACAAGCGAGCATTTGTGGCAGCACCTTAGCTCTGATGGATGCAGGTGTTCCTATCAAACGTCCCGTCGCTGGTATAGCCATGGGCCTAGTTAGCGAAGAAGAAAAGGTAGCCATCCTTTCGGATATACAAGGCATGGAAGACGCCTTAGGCGACATGGACTTTAAGGTGGCTGGCACGAAGTTGGGAATAACCGCCCTGCAGATGGATATCAAAATCTCTGGTGTCGATGCAACCATTCTGGAGCAAGCTATGGAGCAGGCCAGACAGGGCCGGTTGTACATACTAAAAAAGATGCTGGCTACCCTGCCCGAACCACGGGCTGAGCTCTCCCCTTACGCCCCTCGTATGCTGACTATGACCATCGACGTTGAAAAAATCAAGGATGTCATTGGACCTGGTGGTAAAGTAATCAACAAGATTATCGCCGAAACCGGAGTCAAAATTGATATCGAAGATGACGGGCGTATCTTTATTGCCTCCGTCGATTCGGAAGCAGGCGAGCGGGCAAAAGAAATGATCGAAGAAATCGTTGCCGAAGTCGAGGTAGGGCGCATTTATCACGGACGTGTCACCCGGGTGGAAAAATACGGCGCGTTTGTAGAAATCCTGCCCGGAAAAGAAGGTCTAGTGCATATCTCCCAGTTAGCGGACACGCGTGTTGCCCAAACGGAGGACGTATGCCGACTGGGCGATATAATTCCTGTGAAAGTTACCGAGATTGACCACTTGGGACGAATCAACTTGTCTCGTAAGGAAGCACTAGCTAGCCTCGGCCAGAATTCTCGCAGATAGACGAAAATATGCATGTAGGTGTCCTGGTCCTGCTCTGAGCGCTAATACCTCATTTGAGCTAGTACGCTTTCAGCAGGACATTTGGCCCTGCTTGATTTAGGGTGATTTGTAGCAGCAGTTGTCTGTTGATACAAACGCCTTTTTTTGTGCCTAGCGGGCAAGTTATATTGCTAAGGCTCCTCCCATAGCTTCCTATTAAGGATGTTGATGGGGGGAAAAGGAATGAAGAAAATCTGGTTGTTATTAGCTCTCTTGACCATCGGCGGCATAGTAGGAGGGGTGGCAATCGGAGCCTGGCGGCTAAAGCAGGAGCCGCGGGTGGCAGCAGATGTTTCTCTGTTGGTGGCTCCTGACCAGAGGCTGTTAGTGGCCGGCTGGACGCTGTCTCAACTGACCGAGCGATTAAACGAGTATGGGCAGCATCTAGATGTGGCTCCTATAGAACCACAAATCGATCCGATCACTAAAGGAGTCATACCCGGCTTGGCTGGTCAGAGTCTAGATATAGCTACCACGGTAGCACGGGTATTGGCTGCCCCTGCAGGGGCAGAGGTGCCCCTTGCCTTTACACCGATCTACCCGCAATCCCTTTGGGAATATAGTAATTATCCTATTTACCAGGGCAATCCGAACAAGAAGCAGATGGCGTTAGTTATCAATGTAGCTTGGGGGAATGAACATCTGCCCGGCATGTTGGAAACACTAGAAAGGGAACAAGTGCGAGCCTCATTCTTTTTGGTGGGGCGATGGGCTGCTAAGAATGCGGACTTGATACAGGCGATAGCAGAGGGGGGGCACGAATTTGGGAACCATGCTTACTCTGACCCGCATCTGCCGTTGCTAGATAAAGAAGCTATTGCCCGGGAAATAGAGCGGACCAGTGAAGTGATTAAAGAGGTTACCGGGCAAGAAGTGCGCTTTTTCAGCCCCCCTTATAACGATTTTGACCAAAAGGTTCTAGATGTAGCGAGCGAATTGGGGTACTTAACAGTGCTCTGCAGTTTGGATACAGCCGATTGGATGCGCCTCGGAGTAGAACGCATTGTGCGCCGGATTGTACCCCGGGCCCACAACGGTGGAATAGTGCTGATGCACCCTACGGAGCAAACACCCGCTGCCTTAATAGAAATAATTCGGGGGTTAAAGGGACAAGGTTATAGTTTGGTGACTGTTGGCGAATTGTTAGCGCCACTTCCAGGTAGTACGGAAATCCCTAGATAATTACCCTTGCCTGCGTCAAATTGGGGCCATTTTGCCTGCTGCCGGGGAGCTTCGGACAAATTCTTGCGCTATAATAGGATGCATGTTATATTCTCAACCATGATGAAGGAGGCACTCGGATGCAGATAACAGAGATCAGGCCTGGCGTGGTTCTGGCTAGCGAACACCTTCCTTTTGTTCGTTCGGTATCGATCGGGTTTTGGGTTCGCTCTGGCGTTGAGTATGAGCCTGACCATCTCCAAGGGGCTTCTCATTTCTTAGAACATCTGTTATTCAAAGGCACGACCAAGAGAACATCTCGGGATATTTCGGAAGCCTTTGCTAGTATCGGGGGAGAAGTCAATGCTTTTACAGCCAAAGAGTATACATGCTACTATGGAAAAGTGGTTGATCAGCACTTAGAGCAAGCGGTCGACGTTTTGACCGATATGATCTGTCATGCTCGTTTGGCAGAATCAGATGTAGATAAGGAGCGTAAGGTCATACTTGAAGAAATCGGCATGTATGAAGACTCCCCAGACGAGTATGTACACGATTTGCTGGCTGCAGCTATTTGGCCTAATCATCCTTTAGGGAGAGCGGTGTTGGGCACGCGTGAGACTCTGCAAGCAATAGATGCTGCTAGCATCCGTTCTTTTTATCAACAGTTATATTGTCCAGGTAACATTGTGATTGCAGCTGCAGGTAGCCTTGAGCACGAGCAGTTGGCCACATGGCTATCAGCCCGATTGGAATTACCCCCGCCTAGCGTAGCGTCAATACGTTTGCCAGAACCGGAACCAGCAAGTTTTCAGCAGGTGCTGGTTAATAGACCTACCGAACAACTACATCTGACGCTAGGCTTTCGCGGCTTGTCTATGCGAGATGATCGGCGTTATGCTTGGCAGCTGTTAAATAACATCCTTGGGGGAGGTATGAGCTCTCGCTTGTTTCAACAGCTGCGAGAGGAGCATGCCCTGGTGTATAGTACATACTCGTATACTGCTAGCTTCCAATTGGCGGGTTATTCGGCTATTTATCTAGGCTTAGCCCCACAAAATGCTGGCGTAGCTCTAGAATTGATCGATAAGGAGTTGAGAGACCTAGCAACCAATACGGTGGCGGAGGCTGAACTACGGAGAGCGAAAGAGCAGGTGAAAGGAGCCCTAATTATGGGCTTGGAGAGCACAGCTAACCATATGGGGCGTTTAGGCAGGGGCATGCTATTGTTTAATCGGGTCCAGTCCGTCGAAGAAGTCATTGAGCAGATAGAAAAAGTTTCGGCTGATGACATTAGAAATTTGGCGCAAGAGCTTTTCTTGCGGTCCCCAATAGCCGTTGCTGCAGTGGGACAAACAGCCGACTTACCCCAGTTTTTTTAAGATATTGTGGTTGATTAACAGGGCTAACTATGCTATCTTGGAAGCATCTGATTCTGGGAAGGGGGTGCCTGTGGTGAAAAGTCGGGATGAAAAAGCAATCTTAGAAGAAATGGAAAAGCTGAGGCAAGAACTGCGCCACATATTGGAGGCCCATCCCGAACTCTTGGATTCGCCACGGGTGTATGCCTTAAGTACCCGTTTAGATGTTTTGATTTCTCGCTATATGCGGTATAAACGTGCTTATGTAGACGAGCCTTCAGAGGTTATAAATATATAGTTACTTTCCCTACTAAAGGACTTTGTTAAGCAAGGTCCGTCCTGTTGCGGTAGTTTTTGCCTTGGCCCTTTACGCATGACCGGGTCTTCCCTTACCCTAGAGAAACTTTCTCAATGGGGCGTGTCGCAAAACGTTTCTTGTAAACGTGGCGCAACGCGCCCTGTTTTCTGATCTGGTAGGCAAAAAACTGCCTGTTATTCGGCAGTTTCTTAGTACCAGAGCTGTTTTGGGACACAACAAATAGGGGGATGGTCTTTCCCCCTATGGGTATTCCCATTGTTTGGTTATGCTACTCTAGCAACATGCAAGTACTCTCCACACTGGTTAGATTGAACCTTTTTGTGGAGTTTGTTTATGTTAAATGCGAAGGCCAATAGCAAAAACTCGGTTTCCACTTTTACCTGACCTCGCAGTAGAAAACGTCTAAAGCCCATGTCTTGTTTTATGACACCGAAGGCTCCCTCAACC
>JAAYHE010000008.1 GCA_012735505.1 Bacillota bacterium | reverse complement strand
TGGCGGAGGGGTCACACCCGTTCCCATCCCGAACACGGAAGTTAAGCCCTCCAGCGCCGATGGTACTTGGGCATCAGCCCTGGGAGAGTAGGTCGCTGCCAGAACCTATTTTAAAAACCCCTGTGGTAAAAGCCACGGGGGTTTTTGTTTTTTCATGTATAAGTGAGATCGGCATGCTTTACAGTGCTTCATGCGTTGTTCTGCCGCTAGGGGTGTGGTCATTCTTGCACGCCGCCACTTGCACTAGGTATTAGGAAACCTAGGTGCCCGATACGGCCGCACCTTAAAGAAGCTGGCATTGCGCCAATTTCCTCTCCCTCCAGATATCGCAAACGTCTACAGAAACCCGAGGCATTGTGCTACATTCGGCAGGGGCGTCTTGAAAAATGAACCGCCTTGAAGGTGGGGCATTTTGAAACACGTCCGGGAGGCCGCAGGCCGACTGGAAAGGGTTTGTCTTAGGCCTGACACAGATATGCCGGAATAGGCGCATGAGGATGGCCCCAACGCCAGTAGCAATCAAAACGCTCAAACTGAAGGGTATATGTGTAACCCGATATGGTAAGATGTTATGATAGAGTGTAAGCAGCATGTTGCCGTAATAAGGGGGACTATAGATAATGAAGCAATACGATCCGATTATCCAGGTTGGTGACGAAGCTTTTTTGCGAATAATGATTAAAACCCATACGATCATGAAGGGCGAAGATATTGGTGACCTCTTGGTGCGTTATGTGCAAGCAGAGCTAAAGCCGGGAGACGTTATTTTTATTAGTGAAAAGGCGGCTTCAGCTAGTCAAGGGCGGGCTGTTCCTGTTGATGAAATTAAGCCTAGTGCCCTAGCTCGTTTCCTGGTGCGTTTTGTGTATAAAGCCCCATATGGCATTGGCCTAGGCATGCCTGAAACGATGGAGATGGCAATTCGCGAGGTTGGGGTCCCCCGTATTTTGCTAGCTGCGATAATTGGCGGCATCGGCAAGCTGTTTGGCGTCCGGGGGTTGTTTTATCGCGTAGCTGGCCCGAAGGCACGCTCTATTGATGGACCGGCTGACTACGTTATCCCACCCTATAATCGCTATGTTGTGCTCGGTGTGGCCGATCCCGACGGGCTTTGCCGGCGAGCGGCGGCCAAAGTTGGCGCTCCGGTAGCGATCGTAGACGCAAATGATATTGGTATGAATGTCATTGGAGTTTCTAGCCCCGATTTAAAGAGCTTGCCTTGGCATGGTATTCTGCGGGACAACCCTGCTGGCCAGACTTCCGAGAGCACTCCTTTCGGGATTGTACGGCCTCTAGGTGCCGCAGAAAAAGAGCGCGCTCGAGGCACAAATTAATAGTTGACCAGTAATTGTGCTTATGGTATCCTCTTTTGAAGGAACATGCCTTTAAATTTGGTCCCGTGAGGCTAAGAAGGCGTAGCATTTAGTTTTTTCATATGCTTATGGCCGATTTGCGCCTTCTTGCAGGTTCTGGGCAGGAAGGCGCTTATTTTTTGCGGGGCAACTATAGGAGGGTAGCCTGTGGGCATCCAAGGAAAATCACTAATTGCACCTGACGACTTTACAGTAGAGGAAATTCAAACGGTAATTAGCACCGCAAAAGAGATGATGGAAGTTGGTCCGGACGCTTATCGAGGTTTATGTGCAGACAAGATACTGGCAACCCTATTCTATGAACCCAGTACGAGAACAAGGTTAAGTTTTGAATCGGCTATGTTGCGCATGGGGGGAAGTGTTTTAGGTTTTGGAGATGCCAATACCAGTTCGGTGGCTAAGGGAGAAAGTATCGCCGATACGGTGCGGGTGATTTCACATTATGCTGATATCGCCGTCATGCGCCATCATAAAGAAGGGGCACCGAAGCTAGCCGCCCAATACGCCACTATCCCTGTTATTAACGGTGGTGATGGTGGGCATCAGCACCCGACCCAAACATTAACTGATCTGCTAACAGTCGAGATCTGTAAGGGTAAACTAGATGAGCAAGTAGTAGCTATCTGTGGCGACCTCAAATTCGGGCGTACAGTACATTCTTTAATCAAGACCCTGACCCGTTTGAGTATTAAGAAGCTAATCTTGATTTCGCCCGAGGAACTGGCCTTACCGTCGTATTTGCGCCGGGAATTGGAGCAAAAAGGGGCAAATATGGAGGAGTATACTTGCTTGGATGAAGTCATCGAAGTGGTTGATGTGCTTTATATGACGCGTATTCAGCGCGAGCGCTTTTTTAACGAGGCCGATTATCAGCGGCTAAAAGACACCTATATTCTAGATGCACGCAAATTGGAAAGAGCAAAACAGGACATGATCATAATGCACCCGTTGCCGCGGAATAACGAAATTGCTTATGAGGTTGATGATGACCCCAGAGCTAAGTATTTCGAGCAGGCAAAGTGCGGGGTGTATGCCCGGATGGCTTTGATGTCTTTGCAGTTAGGGGTGCTATAATGATGATGCAGGTAACGAGTATTTCTGAAGGCATTGTGCTTGACCATATTACCTCTGGCAACGGATTGAAGATTTTTAGCAAGTTGAACTTAGCTGGCCTAGACCATCCGGTAGTCTTATTGATGAACGTTCCTTCCCAGCGATTAGGCCGCAAGGATATTATCAAGATCCAGAACATCAAAGACATTGATTTAGCCATGATCGGCTTGGTGGACCCTTCTACCACGGTTAACGTTATCTCCGGCGGCAAGATAATCAGCAAACATAAAGTCGGTATTCCTGAAGTAGTGAGAGGGCTGTTTAAGTGCAGCAATCCGCGCTGTGTGACCAATTCCGACACATATGCTGAGCCCTGCTTCCGCTTAGTCGATGCCGAAAGCCGGGAATATGCTTGCGAATACTGTGAAGAAACGACACGCTATCGCTTTTAAGCTAGTCGGTACCATCGTTGATAGTTAGGGGAAGCAGGCGCGAGCATGACCGCGACAGATGGTGTTCTTTCTTGCACCGCCCACACGGGCGGTGCCTTTGCTTTGAATATCACTGACTAACAATGAAGCTTTTGTCATCAGTACCTCTTTTTGAACTAATAGGTGATACAATAATCGCGGTCATGATAGTCTGGGGAAGTCAAAATATTTGAATAACAAGGGGGATCGCTGGGATGGAACGGCAGGCTGTTGTATCACCGTCAGAAGTAGAAGTGTCCCAGTCTGAAATTAGGCGCCGCATCTTTAGCATGATTTGGCCTGCTACAATAGAAAATGTCTTGCAGATGCTCGTTGGCATTGTTGCTACAGGCATGGTTGGCAAAATCGGTGCCGAAGCAGTTGCCGCCGCGGGCCTCGGCAATCGTATAAGTCAGATTATTTGGAGCTTGTTTTCGGCTATAGGCACTGGTGCGACAGTGCTGATTGCCCGTTCGTTCGGTGCGAAAGATCATGCAGCCGCTAAAAGAACGGCTGAACAAGCCATGTTGCTTGCTCTCGGCTTAGTCGGGATAATGACTCTGGCCATCTGGGCGCAAGCGCGCAAGTTATTGATAGTTCTTTTTAACCCAAACGCAGCTCTACTGGAAAGCGCTTATGTCTTTTTACGAATTGCTGTATGGGGAATGCCTTTTATGGCGATTATGCAGGTCGTAGGCGCCATCATGCGGGGCGCAGGAAACACAAAAACGCCGATGCAGATAGCTTTTTTTGTTAATGTTATCAACGTTATTGCCAACTATGTCTTAATCTATGGCTTTCTAGGCTCGCCTCCACTAGGTATGATTGGCGCAGCCGTAGCAACGGTGATATCCCAGTTTGTTGGTGCCATCTTAGCCCTCTATGCTATTACCCGTCCATTAGCCGTTATTTCACTCCAGCTGCGGCAGCGGATCAAGGCTAATATCAACGAGATGAAGCGCATTTTGGGCGTAGGTATACCAGCAGCCTTCGAATCCCTGTTTTGGCAGGTGGCTTCTATTATTATGATGGGCTTGATCGTCACTTTTGGTACCCATGCTTTAGCCGCGCATCAATTAGGTTTAAATGCCGAATCGCTTTCCTATATGCCCAGTGCCGGCTTTGGTATTGCGGCTACTGCCTTTGTCGGGCAGAGCCTAGGGGCGTGTCGATTAGATCTGGTTAAGCGCTATGTGAAGGAAATCAATAAGTGGGGCATTATTCTTACCATATTTACAGGCGGTCTTTTGCTATTTTTCCCAGTGCCTATTTTAAGCATGTTGTCCAACGATGTCGAAGTGATCGAGCTAGGGGCAATTTATCTGCGCTTGATGGGTTTAGTCCAGATACCCCAATTGATTACTGGTATTTTGAATGGTGCTATGCGCGGAGCCGGCGACACTAAGACCCCAATGTATATAGGTGGTATCGGTCTATGGGGGATTCGTATTCCGCTATCTTTCGTTTTTAGCCAGGGCCTCGGCCTTGGTATCGTCGGTGTCTGGTTAGCGATGACCCTCGACTTAGTAATACGGTTTATTCTCACCTTTATCCGTTATCGGCGGATAAAATGGCAGGCCGTGGTAGATGATATGGCCACCTCGTCTTAAGCAAAAATAAAAAGGAGGCAGTCCTCTCGGGATAGCCTCCTTTTTTATTAGTTATTGTTCGAAGGTGCCTTTTACGATAGCTTCGCCGTTCTCGACCATCAGTCGGCCGCGAGTCCACACGCGATTGATTTCCAGCTCGTCGGTTAACTCCACGATGTCGGCATCGGCCCCGACTGCGATGCAGCCTTTTTTCCCAGTTAACTTGAGATTTTCGGCCACATTAGTGGTTAAGATTTTGAGGGCTTCTTCCATTGGCACATGACCTTTGATCATCACATCTCGCCAAGTTTCGAGGTTAGTACGTACCGAGCCGACGCCTAAGCCAACCAAATTGCCGTCTTGGTCGAATCTAGGCATACTGCCATTGCCGTCGGAGCTAATAGTGATATTTTCAATTGGTACGTTAAATTCGTTCAGCAGGCGCATGATACCCTTGTAGGCGTTGCGGCCAGCTGTTATATCTACCTTGCCGCCCTGTTTCGCAAAGCGAGCCCCTTGTTCCAATAGCTGTGGGTTGCGATTCATGTGTGTAGGTGTAAATATGGTGATCGGTAGCTCGGTGCTTTCGAGAATGTCGAAAATCGGCTGAATACCGCGAGGGCCACCGCCAACATGGAAGTGGACCAGGCCAGGTTTGCCGCCTAGTAAACCACCAACGCGGGCTTCAGCTGCTAATTTCTTCAGATCTTCTACGCTTGGTTGAGCCGAACGATGGTCCGAAATTGCAATTTCGCCAACCCCGATTACTTTGTCGATTAAAGCCACGTCGTCGCGCACGTTATCTAAAATGGTAGGGGTGGGAACTTCATAGGCGCCGGTATAAATGAAGGTGGTGATACCTTCTATTTCTAAGGCTCGGGCTTTAGCTAAAAGGCTATACATGTGCCTAGTGGTGCCATCGGTGCCCAAGCAACCTACGACGGTAGTCACCCCATTGGTTGTTATCTGCGATAGTTGGATTTCGGGCGTACGCGTAGCCGGACCACCTTCGCCGCCCCCACCAATAATATGTACGTGCTGATCGATAAAGCCAGGCACTACAGTGGCGCCCTTGACATCTACAACTTCTACTTCACCTAAGCCTGTGGGCGGATCGATTTTTTCAGCTATATGGGCAATGCGCTCGTCGAGGATCAAGATATCTCGTTTGCCGATGGGCTCAGGGCTGTATACGTTGGCGTTCTTAATAATTTTGATCATTGGCATCCCTCCTGTTGTTATTACACACTTCTTGCTTTGGACAAACAGGGCCATTCTCCTGCCACATTATTTTCTTTACTACATAATTTCGCCGCAAAATGTGTTTATATTTATCTAGCATGCTAGAATGGGGTAGACAAGGAGGGTTGGCTAATGCAAGTTGGGAAATTACCTCCTGCTGCTTTGCAGCAGTTAATATTTGATCAATTAGGCCAGCGCCGGTCGGAAATAGTATTGCGGGGGGCGCTAGGTGAAGATTCAGCCGCTCTAGACTTGGGCGGAGATTTATGTGTAATCGCGACAGACCCTATAACGGGGGCCGTTAAGAACGCCGGCTGGTTAGCTGTGCATGTTTCCTGCAATGATATTGCCGCTAATGGGGCTGACCCGGTGGCTGTATTGTTGACAATACTACTGCCGGAAGGATCCAGCCAGCAGTTAGTGGCGGAGATTATGGCTGATGCTGAACGGGCAGCAGCAGAGATACGAGTGGAGATTGTAGGCGGGCATACCGAGTTAACAGCTGCAGTTAACCAACCTGTTATTTCGGCTGTAGCTGTCGGGCGGGTACCGGCTGGGCAGTTGGCTACCAGCAATAATATTCATCCAGGCGACAGCCTAGTAGTTACGAAATATGTCGGTTTGGAGGGGACGGCTATTCTTGCTTGGGACTTCCCCCACTTGGTGGAGCCGGTAGTTGGGAAGCAGTTGTTGTTAGAAGCGCAGGCTTTAGCGCAGCAATTGAGCGTAGTACCGGAAGCGAGGATAGCTGCTGCCTATGGAGTGCGGGCCATGCATGATGCTACCGAGGGTGGCGTTTTGGGTGCTGCCTACGAGCTGGCCAAGGCAGCCGGGCTCGGGTTCGAGCTTGTGGAACAAGAGTTGCCCCTGCATCCAGCAACACAAATGTTAGCAGAACACTTTCGTTTCGATCCCCTCCGTTTGATCTCGAGTGGCACACTCTTGTTAGCGACGGCTGAGCCGGCAGGTCTAATCGCTCGCTTACAGCAAGCCCATATCCCCGCCAAAGTCGTAGGCCGTTTTACGGCTGCAGGCGAGACATTGTTGCTAAGGGATAACGGGAAGGTTGAGCCGGTTGAGGCTCCAGCAGGCGATGAATTGTGGCGGTTACAAAAGGAACTGTTGGCGTGAACTAGGGCTTATTTCTTGTCGCTGTTAGGTTCTTATGGTACAATAAGGCAAATAAGCAGGTGATTTGGGTTGGGCAACACTCCTATTGTGCAGACGCTTATAGAGCTTAGCCGGCAAGAAAAAATTTCTTTACACATGCCAGGACATAAACAGGGGCAAAGGCCTGGTTTTTTGGCAGGCTGGTTAGGGGAAGCTCTGCAGTACGATCAAACGGAAATTGGTTCCCTTGATAGCTTGCATTCCCCTGCAGGCCCTATCCGTCAGGCTGAGAGCTTGGTAGCAGAATTATATGGAACCAAGGCTACCTATTTCACGACCAATGGGTCGACCGCCGGACTAATTGCTAGTTTACTGGCCTCGGCATCTCCTGGTGCAGAGGTGATAGTCCCGCGCAATGCCCATAAAGCTGTCTTGGCAGGTATTATTCTGGCTGATCTTTTGCCCCGGTTCGTGACACCTGCTTATCATGGCGGATACGAGTTAGGTATTACGGCAGCTAGCTTGCAGGCAGCCTTAGAACAATACCCACAGGCGCAGGCTGTAGTTTTACTTTCTCCTACCTACGAAGGAGTTACTGGCGATTTAGCCCAGTTAGTAAGTCTAGCTAAAGCCGCTCATTGTAATGTTATAGTCGATGAAGCGCATGGAGCTCATTTTTTGTTTCATCCATGCATGCCGCTATCGGCAGTGTGTACGCAGGCTGATTGGGTTGTGCAAAGTGCCCATAAAACATTAACAGCTCTTACCGGAGCGGCTTGGGTGCATCGTTTAAATGACAATTTTGCTGACGACTGGTTGCGGAGCCGTTTAAACTTAGTTCAGACGACAAGTCCTTCATGGCTAATTTTAGGCTCCTTAGATATAGCTCAATATGAATTGCGGCGCAACGGTCGGACATGGTTAGAACGAGCAGTTGAGCAAGCCAGTCAGCTACGGCAAGCTATTTTGCAGCATACTCCTTTTTCTATCTGGACAGTGCCGTCTACCGGCAGCTATAAGCAAGATCCACTAAAAATTGTTGTGCAAACTACTGGTAGTGGCTATACAGGTTATGAGCTTGCCCGCTATCTAGAGGATCACGGCATCTTTGTGGAAATGGCGAAAGCCCAAGGGATTTTGCTGATGCTGACTTTAGCTGATACTAAATTACCGACAGAGCTTTTGGTACGCTGCTTGAATAGTTTACCGCGACGACATCCCCAGACCAGGGATTCATTGCCGCCACCCCCACCAGCGCCACCGCTTGTGCTCAGCCCACGCAGCGCTTACTTGGCGCCAACATCTTGCGTTGATGCAGCGGCAGCGGCTGGGCGCATTGCTGCTAGAGCAGTCTATGCCTACCCGCCCGGCTCACCCCTTATCTATCCTGGGGAGCTTATTGAAAGGGAGCTGTTGGTATATGTTGACGAGTTCCGCGCTCGGGGTGGCTATTTAACAGGTTTACAAGAAGATACTTGGGTAGTTGTAGCCGAAAATTAAGGGATGATGGTATGCCGTTTATTACTTTTGAAGGTGCAGATGGAGCGGGTAAGACAACTCACATACAGCTTTTGGCCGATCACTTTGCTCAGCAAGGCTATCCTGTTTTGGTTACACGGGAACCTGGCGGTACCCAACTCGGCAACGAGGTGAGGGCTCTAGTGCTGGGAAAAGCAGTTCGGCCCATTAGTCCTTTGGCTGAAGCCATGCTGATGGCAGCAGCTCGTGCCCAGCATGTTGACGAAGTTCTAAAACCGTGCTTAGCTGAGGGACGTTTGATTCTTTGTGATCGTTACATCGATTCTAGCTTAGTATACCAGGGCGTAGCCCTAGGCCTAGGCCTCGATCTGGTTATCAGCATTAACGAGCCTGCTATGGCTGGTTTGTGGCCAGACTTAACTATTCTCTTGGATGTTTCACCAGAAGTTGCCTATGAGCGCAGTATTTTGGGTCGACAAGATGCCGACCGTATCGAAAGCCGTGGGCTGGCCTATTATCGGCAAGTCTGTGCTGGATATCAATCGCTAGCTGCTAAGTGGCCTGAGCGTTTTTGTGTGATAGATGCTAATCGACCTTTGGTTGTAGTGCAGGCAGACGTTTTGCAAGCGGTTAGCAGTATATTATAGTAGCATAATGGCTACCTTGGAAACAGGATAAAGGGGGTAAGGGAAAATGAAGCTTATCGTGGCGGTGGTGCAAGATAAAGATAGTGTGCGCTTAGTCGAGGCACTAGTAGAAAAAGGTTATCGGTCGACTAAGCTAGCGAGTACGGGGGGCTTCTTAAAATCTGGCAACACAACCTTGCTCATTGGTGTGGAAGAAAAACATGTGCAACGGGTAGTTGACATTATTAAAGATATTTGCCACTCGAGAGAACAATTGATTACGCCTATGGCCCCAGTAGGCAGCAATTCGGTAGAAAGTTATGTACCCTATCCAATTGAAGTTTTGGTAGGTGGCGCCACTGTTTTCGTATTAGACGTGGAGAAGTTTGTGCGCGTATGAGGGTTCAGAAGACGAGTAGGAACCGTAGCCGGGCTACTGCTGCTCTGCCATCGCAGACAGGCAGAGCTCCGGCTACTGCCTTTTCTAGTGTGTTAACCGATTACCGGCTAGCAGAGCACCAAGCCGTCCTGGACAAGCTATTTGTTAAACTAGAGGCAATGATGGAGGTTATCTCGACGACAACTTCATTGTTAGAGTGGGAAAAATTCCGTTCTCTAGTACTAGCCTATTTGGAAGAAGTTAAGAATGGATACCGCTTGCGCAAACAAATAGCTTGGGACCCACGGGGCAACCAAAAACTTCTCGTCTTGGTTGAAGCTGCTAACCAAGAATTGGTCGAGTTAGGCTTAGCCTTCTTAGAGCGCGCAGACGATAACTTGCGCTTTTTAGCACGTTTAAAGCGTCTGAAAGGCTTACTATTAGATATGAGATCATAGGAGTGGCAGACGATGAGCTGGGATAGACTGTTAGGGCAGGAATTAGCTAAGCGTATATTGCAAAATCAAATAGAGGCAGGGCAGGTTAGTCATGCCTATCTATTCACAGGTCCGCCTGCCACCGGGAAAAGACAAGCAGCTGTCATATTAGCGCAAGCGGTCAATTGTACACAAAACCCCAAGCCATGTGGTGTCTGTATTTCCTGTCGTCAGATTGAAACTAATGCCCATCCCGATGTGCGTTATATTACACCTGAGGGCGGCAGCATCAAATTGCAGCCGATAAAGGATCTGCTAGCGGAAGCCGTCCTGACACCTAACGAGGGGCTTTATCGGGTTTTTATTATCGAATCAGCGGAAACTATGACTCGGGAAGCGGCCAATGCCCTGTTATTAATACTAGAAGAGCCGCCTCATTTTGATTTGTTTATACTTACCGCAGCGGCACCAGTTATTCCTACCATAGAGTCGCGTTGTCAAGTGCTTCGCTTCCAGCGTAGAAATATGGCGCGATCGCAAGCAGGCTACCCACCTGCGGACACGGAGGGCTCTGATCTTGGTCGAAACCGCGCAGAACAGCTGGTACTAGATTTGGCCCAGGCGCCTTTAAGAGATAGGAGCAAATTGGTGGCTGAACTGGAAGCAGAAGAAATAGATTGGGACAGGCTGTTAGCAGAGCTACTGAGCCTGTACCGGGATTTTGCTGTTTGGCAGGCTACCCAAGATCCTAGCCTAGTACTAGATATGGAAGCGATTGAAAGGTTATATCCGAGCGCAGTGAAGAGCACTAAGCCCTTGTCTGCTTGCGCATTAGCTATTTTAGAAGCTCAGCGAAGGCTACATAATAATGTAAACCGGCGCCTGACCTTGGAATATTTATTTTACAACCTCTAGCGGGGTCAAAAGAATAGGAGTTGAACGACGTGCCTAATGTAGTCGGTGTCAGATTCAAACGGGCGGGGAAAGTTTATTATTTTGACCCGGTTGGTATTGACCTGGAAAAGGGAGATCGGGTGATCGTCGAGACAGCCCGCGGTTTGGAGTATGGCGAGGTAGTTAGTCCCGTGCGCGAGGTGCGGGAAGAAGATATAGTAGCTCCTCTCAAGGCTGTAATTCGCAAAGCTACAGAGGAAGATGACAAGCAATTGGCCGTAAATAGGCAGAAGGAAGTAGAAGCCTTTGAGATAGCAGCTGAACGCATAGCTGCCCACGACCTGGAGATGAAATTGGTCGACGTGGAACAGACTTTTGACGGCAGTAAAATTATCTTCTATTTTACTGCCGATGGTAGGATCGATTTTCGAGAACTAGTGAAGGATTTAGCTTCTATCTTTCGCACGCGCATCGAGCTCAGGCAGATAGGTGTGCGTGACGAGGCCAAGATGTTGGGCGGCTTAGGAACTTGTGGCCGTCCCCTCTGTTGCAGCACATTCTTAGGAGACTTTGCTCCCGTATCGATTAAGATGGCTAAAGAACAAAACCTGTCTCTAAACCCGAGCAAGATTTCGGGCCTGTGTGGCCGGCTAATGTGCTGCCTGCGTTATGAGTCGGAAATAGCGCAAGAAAAGCAGGATAATACCAATCCAGAAGCAGGCTCTGAGATGTAGGGAAAGAAGTGCAAGGTGCAGGCTGTCCCTCTTTAGCGGGCAGCCCTTATTATTTCAGCAGTAAAGGAGGTGCTTGCTTTGGACCAGTTGCGCCCAGGGGAGAGGATCGACGATCTCTTGGTAAGCAATTTGCGAATCATCCAAGATGCCAGCGCCTTTTGCTTTTCTATGGATGCCGTCTTGCTAGCCCATTTTGCGACTTTACGTTCACAAGATCGGGTGGTGGATTTGGGGACCGGAACAGGTGTTATTCCGCTGCTCTTGACTACCCGGAAACAGCTCGAGCAGATTATCGGCATTGAAATTCAAGCTGTGGTTGCCGAGCGGGCCAAGCGTAGTGTGAAACTAAATGGTTTGCAAGACCTGATAGAGATAATTTGTGGGGACCTGCGCCAAATCGAACGGCTGCTGCCAGGATACCGCGTCGATTTGGTAATCAGCAATCCTCCCTATTGGCCGCTAACTACCGGGCAAGTTTCACCCAATGACACCAAGGCGATGGCAAGGCATGAAGTCTATTGTTGCTTAGAAGATGTGGTACAGGCAGCTGCCTATTTGCTCGGAACTGGGGGGCGCTTTGCTATGGTACATCGCCCGCAGCGCCTAGCTGAAATCTTCTTCTGCTTGGAGAAATACAAGTTGCAGCCTAAACGCCTGCGTTTTGTGCATCCCAGACTCGGCACGAGGCCGAACATGGTGTTGATCGAATGTATGAAGGACGCTCAGCCCGGGTTAACAGTTTTACCGCCTCTATTTGTCTATGATGGCGACACATATACACCGGAAGTGATGGCCCTTTACTATCGGGAAGGAGCGGTATAATTGTCGGGAAAACTCTATTTTTGTCCCACGCCTATTGGTAATCTAGGAGATATTACTTTACGAGTTTTAGAGGTGTTGCGGGCAGCCGATTTAGTGGTCGCCGAAGATACGCGACATACGCGTAAACTGTTGAGCCATTTTGATATTCATAAACCATTGCTCAGCTGTCATGAGCATAACGAAGCGGAGCGGGTAGATGAGATTTTGGAGCGAGTTGCCAGCGGTCAAACAATAGCGGTAGTCAGCGATGCAGGTATGCCAGGCATCTCTGATCCGGGAAGTCTGCTGGCTAAGGCAGCCATCGAGCGAGGCTTGCCATGGACTGTCTTGCCTGGCCCTTCTGCCGTCCTGACGGCCCTAGTACTAAGTGGCCTGTCTACCCAACAGTTTTTGTTTCTCGGTTTCCCGCCAAGGCAAAAAAAAGAGCGGCAGCCTTGGTTAGAAAAGCTCAAGGCTTTGCCCTATACGCTGATTTTTTATGAGGCACCCCATCGCCTCAGTGCTTTCTTAACAGACTTGCGCGCTACATTAGGCTGCCGTCAGGCAGCTTTGGTGCGTGAAATCAGCAAACAATTTGAGGAGGTAGAACGGGGCGATTTAGGCCAACTGGCTGCAATCTATGAAAGCAAGGTGCCACGGGGGGAGTTTGTAGTTGTCGTTGACGGTGCGGCAACGGAAATTCAGTCTAATGTACCCTCCTTGGAAGAAGCTATCGCTGCTGTTAAACGCTTGGTGGGCGAGGGCTTAGAGCCTAGCCGTGCCATTAAAGAGGTCGCGCAGTTGCTAGGTATACCTAGGCGCACTTTATATAATAGTTACCATCAGGAGGGGCAATAAAAGTAGGGGAGGGGGCCTTGACGGGCGACGGACTATATGTTAATATCTTATATTGCACGAGTAGGGAAGTTAGACATGCCTTCTTATTGCGGATTACATAGTTGCTGCGGATTTTGGCAATAATCCGTTGATAGTAGGATAGCGTGGCCAATAATCGGCAACGCTATCTAAGGGATGTCTTATCCCTTTTTTGGCTTTTCTACGCCGTTTGGTAGTTGCGACTAACTAGGGTTTAAGGGGTGAAGAAGTCAATGTATAAACCCATCCCAGCGGGCTTACGTACTCGCCATTCTTTCGGCAAGATTGAAGAAGTTTTGCCGATGCCCGATCTAATCCAGATCCAACTAGAGTCGATGCGTTGGTTCATGGAAGAAGGGCTAGCTGAGACCTTCCGCGATATTTCGCCGATTACTGACTTCACTGGTAATTTAGTGCTCGAATTTCTCGATTATCAATTCGGCGAGCCTAAGTATTCCATTGATGAAGCAAAAGAACGGGATGTCACTTATTCTGCTCCCTTGCGCGTGAAAGCTCGTCTTGTGAACAAAGAGACGGGGGAAGTGAAGGAGCAGGAGGTCTTCATGGGCGACTTCCCGCTGATGACCGACGAAGGCACCTTTATTTACAATGGGGCAGAGCGTGTAGTCGTTAGCCAGCTCGTTCGCTCCCCTGGTGCCTACTACAAGGAAAGCATTGACAATAACGGCCGTAAAATCTTTAGCGCTACACTCATACCTAACCGTGGAGCCTGGCTAGAGTTAGAAACCGATGCCAACGGCGTGATTTATGTGCGGGTAGACCGCACCCGAAAACAGCCGGTTACTGTTTTGCTACGAGCTTTAGGATACGGTTCCAACGCGGAAATCCTTAGGATCTTCGGAGAAGATGCCCTCTTGCAACCAACTTTAGATAAGGATTCTACGGCAACAGAAAATGACGGTTTGCTCGAAATCTATAAACGGCTGCGACCGGGGGAGCCGCCAACGGTTGACAGCGCTAAATCGTTATTGCACTCTTTATTTTTTGACCCTCGCCGCTATGATTTGGCACATGTGGGTCGCTATAAGTTGTATAAAAAGTTATCGTTGAAGCGTCGGATTTTAAACAAAATCTCGGCTCAGACTATTATCGCTACCGAGACCTTGCTGCAGCCAGCAGTAAAACCGACCGACCCGCGGCCACCGGTTGCCCCGGGAGAGGTGTTAGTGGCTCAGGGTGAAGTGCTCGTCGAGGCTGGGCAGCGTATTACTAGGCGGATAGCCGAGCGCTTAGAGGCAGCCGGGGTCAACGAGCTGGAGATACAGGTAGACCGCGACACTAAGGTAAAAGTTGTTGGTAACGGACTCTACCTCCAGACCTGGCAAGACGCGATTCAGGGGCGACGTACCGCAGCCGATATTTCCACGGCTGACGGGAAAGTTTTGCTGCCGGCAGGAAGCGAGCTAAATGATGAAAACATTGCAATTTTGCAGGATGCCTATGACCAGATTGCAGACAAGCGAATTGTATTAGAAGATCGACGCGGTGTGGAGGAAGTAGTCTTAACCAACCGTTATTTGCCGAGCCAAGCCAAGCATATCTCGCGAGATGATATTGTTGCTGTTGTTAATTATATGGTTTGCCTGATGCAAGGTGTAGGCAATGTTGACGATATTGACCACCTGGGTAATAGGCGTTTGCGAACCATCGGCGAGCTGTTGCAGAACCAGTTCCGCATTGGTTTATCTCGCATGGAACGGGTTGTCAAAGAACGGATGACCATTCAAGATGTAGACGTTATCACCCCGCAAGCGCTGATCAATATCCGCCCGGTGGTTGCTGCTATTAAAGAATTTTTCGGGAGCTCTCAGCTCTCGCAGTTTATGGATCAGACAAACCCGCTGTCGGAGTTAGCTCATAAGCGACGTCTGAGTGCCCTCGGCCCAGGCGGATTAAGCCGCGACCGAGCCGGTGTGGAAGTCCGTGACGTGCACCATTCTCACTACGGCCGAATTTGCCCGATCGAGACGCCAGAAGGGCCTAACGTGGGCTTGATCGGCAACTTGAGCACTTATGCTCGTGTTAACGAGTATGGCTTTGTGGAAACACCCTATCGAATAGTGGAGAACGGACTGGTTACCGACGAAATTGAATATCTGACAGCTGACGAAGAAGACGAGTATAAGATAGCTCAGGCGAATGCGGAGCTCGATGAAAATTCTAGGTTTGTAGAATCGAGGGTAACTATTCGTTACCGGGATAAGATCATGCTCGCTGCGCCAGAGGAAGTCGACTATATGGACGTATCACCCAAGCAGGTTTTCAGTGTTTCCACCACCCTCATACCCTTCTTGGAGCATGACGACGCCAGTCGCGCTCTCATGGGCGCTAACATGATGAAGCAGGCGGTACCCTTGTTGCGTTCGGAAGCTCCTTTAGTTGGCACAGGTATGGAAGCCAAGACAGCTTTTGACTCGGGCAGCTTGGTGATTGCTGCTAGGTCTGGCGTTGTTACCCGGGTCACTGCTCGTGAAATAGTGGTGCAAACCGACGAAGGTTCGGTGGACACCTATAAGTTGTTGAAGTTTAAGCGTTCGAACCAGGGCACCTGCATCAATCAACGTGCTGTAGTGCGCAAGGGTCAACGGGTGGAAAAAGGGGAAATATTAGCCGATGGCCCGAGTACAGATATGGGCGAGCTAGCCCTTGGTCGTAATGTGCTCTGCGCTTTCATGCCTTGGGGCGGTTATAACTACGAAGACGCAATTTTACTCAGTGAACGTCTGGTGATGGAAGACGTTTTCACTTCTATCCATATTGAAGAATACGAGGCCGAGGCTCGCGATACGAAATTAGGGCCAGAAGAAATCACCCGGGATATCCCCAATGTGGGTGACGATATGCTCAAAGACCTAGATGAGCAAGGCATTATTCGTATCGGTGCCGAGGTGCGTGCCGGCGACATTCTCGTTGGTAAAGTCACACCCAAGGGCGAGACAGAACTGACAGCAGAAGAACGTTTGTTACGAGCCATCTTTGGTGAGAAGGCGCGCGAAGTGCGCGATACCTCTCTTAAAGTCCCCCATGGTGAAGCTGGCAAAGTTGTCGATGTGCGCGTGTTCAGACGGGAAGACGGAGACGAATTGCCGCCTGGTGTGAACATGTTGGTACGTGTCTATATCGCTCAAAAACGCAAGATTTCCGAGGGCGATAAAATGGCGGGGCGGCACGGTAATAAGGGTGTTGTGGCTCGTATCTTGCCGGTGGAGGATATGCCCTTCCTGGCCGACGGCACACCAGTTGATATTGTTTTGAACCCCTTAGGGGTACCTTCTCGTATGAATGTAGGCCAGATTATGGAGACCCACTTGGGGTGGGCGGCCAAGGCTCTAGGGATTCATATCGCCTCACCGGTATTTGACGGTGCTACAGGTGAAGATATTGAAAAAATCCTACGACAAACGGGAGTTTCGCCTAGCGGTAAGATGGTTGTCTACGATGGGCTGACAGGACTACCCTTCGATAATGAAGTGACAGTTGGTCAGATCTACATGCTGAAGTTGTTCCACTTGGTAGACGACAAAATACATGCCCGTTCTACCGGCCCTTATTCCTTGGTCACCCAGCAGCCCCTCGGGGGTAAGGCCCAGTTTGGCGGCCAGCGCTTTGGTGAAATGGAAGTCTGGGCTCTGGAAGCCTATGGCGCAGCCTATACTTTGCAAGAACTGCTTACGGTCAAATCTGACGACACGGTTGGCCGTGTTCGTACCTACGAGGCCATTGTTAAAGGTGAGAATGTGCCCGAGCCCGGAGTGCCAGAATCCTTCAAGGTACTCATTAAGGAGTTGCAGAGCCTCGGCTTAAACATCAAGGTAATGACCGAAGATAACGAGGAAGTTGAAATTCGCGAATACGATGAAGACATTAACGATACAGTGCGAGAGCTAAATCTAAATATGGAAGGCACAGAGGAAGAGGAAGCTCCTCAGAAGTCAGGTCAGCAGCCGCAGCCGGAAGAGTCTGCTCGAGATAAAGAGGAAGACATAGAAGAAGCGGGTGCAGCTAAGCAAGATGTCATGGCTGACGATAAAAGAGAGGGCGGTGGGGCAGAACATGATACTGCTGAGCTGACTAAAATCCTCAGTGAACGCTTGGCTGGGCTGAGCCAAAAAAGCCCGAAAGAGCAGTAACGCACAGAGGCGAAACAGAGAGCTCAGCCTAGATGAAAACTAGCTCGGCTGGGCAGCATCATGCCCTTATGGTGCGATAAGCTCGCACTCTTATCGCACCATAAGTGTTCTATTTCACGATTGAAGGGAGAGTCAGCCATTGTTGGATCTTAACTCGATAGGTTCTATACAGATCAGCTTGGCATCCCCTGACCAGATTCGCGAATGGTCAAAAGGAGAAGTGAAAAAGCCGGAGACTATAAATTACCGAACCTTGAAGCCAGAAAAAGAGGGTCTTTTCTGCGAAAGAATTTTTGGCCCCTCCAAAGACTGGGAGTGCAATTGTGGTAAATACAAACGGGTGCGTTACAAGGGCATCGTTTGTGATAAATGCGGTGTAGAAGTGACTCGTGCCAAAGTGCGGCGTGAGCGTATGGGACATATAGAATTGGCTGCTCCGGTGTCACATATCTGGTATTTTAAAGGAATTCCTAGCCGCATGGGCTTGGTATTAGATTTGTCGCCACGTTTGCTGGAAAGAGTGCTCTATTTTGCTTCCTATGTAGTGCTCGATCCGGGTGATACGCCACTTTCTTACAAGCAAATATTAACTGAAACCGAATATCGCGAGGCTCGCGATCTGTATGGCAACGAATTCGGCGCCGGTATCGGGGCAGAAGCTGTGAAAGAGCTCTTGAGCCAAATTGATTTAGACCAACTGGCAGAGGAGCTAAGGGCTGAGATCGAGTCAGCTACAGGGCAGCGTCGGGTGCGGGCTATCCGACGCTTAGAGGTGGTAGAGGCCTTTCGCCAATCTGGCAATCGTCCCGAGTGGATGATTCTAGATGTTATCCCCGTAATTCCACCTGATTTACGCCCCATGGTGCAGTTGGATGGCGGGCGTTTTGCCACTTGCGATTTAAATGATTTGTATCGGCGCGTGATTAATCGTAATAATCGACTGAAGCGCTTATTGGAACTAGGTGCTCCAGATATCATAGTTCGCAACGAAAAACGGATGCTGCAAGAAGCAGTTGATGCTTTGATCGATAATGGTCGTCGTGGCCGACCGGTTACCGGCCCGGGCAACCGCGCCCTCAAATCCTTGAGCGACATGCTGAAGGGTAAACAAGGCCGCTTCCGCCAGAACTTGTTGGGCAAGCGGGTGGACTATTCAGGGCGATCGGTTATCGTTGTTGGGCCCGAGTTAAAACTTTACCAGTGTGGTTTGCCCAAGGAAATGGCACTAGAGCTTTTCAAACCATTTGTCATGAAGAAGCTGGTGCAAGATGGCTATGCGCACAATATTAAGAGCGCTAAGAAAGCGGTAGAACGAGTACGCGATGAAGTCTGGGACGTGCTGGAAGAAGTAATTTTGGAACATCCCGTTCTGCTTAACCGGGCACCTACTTTGCACCGCCTGGGTATTCAGGCCTTTGAGCCGGTCTTGGTGGAAGGGCGCGCCATTAAGATTCATCCTTTAGTATGTACGGCCTATAATGCCGACTTCGATGGCGACCAAATGGCCGTCCATGTGCCTCTTTCGGCAGAAGCGCAGGCAGAGGCCAGATTGCTGATGTTATCAGCTCATAATTTGCTCAACCCGAAAGACGGCCGTCCAGTAGCGACGCCAACCAAAGACATGGTTCTGGGCATCTACTATTTGACTAGTTTAGACAAAAAGGCCTTAGGTGCGAATCGAGTCTTTTCTTGTCCAGAAGAGGCGATGATGGCGCATGATGAAGGTACTCTAGCCATTAATGCTCCGATCAAAGTGCGTTTAGTTCCTAACACTCCGCTAGAAGAGACAACCTTGGGGCGTATTATCTTTAACGATAATATTCCGCAAGATTTGGGTTTTGTTGATCGTAGTCAGCCAGGTCAAGCCCATAAGTTAGAAATCAATGCGCTAGTGGAGCGCAAGCTGTTAGGTAAGATAGTGGAGCGTTGTTATGAGAAGCATGGTTCTACTCATACAACCGTGGTCCTTGACAACATGAAAGATCTCGGCTTTAAATATGCCACCTTATCTGGTATCAGTATTTCCATGAGCGATATCGTGGTTCCAGAGGAGAAGTACCAAATTATCGAGGCAGCCGAAAAACAGGTAGCTGAGATTGAACGAGCTTTTAGCCGCGGCATGATGAGCGAAGAAGAACGTTACCAGAACATTATTGATATCTGGACGAAGGCTAACTCCGACGTGCAAAAAGCCCTATTTGAGTCTATGGATGAATTTAACTCCATTTATATGATGGTTATGTCGGGCGCTCGTGGTAACTTCTCTCAGATAACACAGCTGGGTGGTATGCGCGGACTGATGTCTGATCCTTCGGGGCGTACCATCGAGTTGCCGATTAAGGCTAGTTTCCGCGAGGGCTTGACGGTACTCGAATACTTTACCTCAACCCATGGTGCTCGTAAGGGTGCGGCAGACACTGCTATCCGTACGGCAGACTCGGGTTATCTCACGCGCCGTCTAGTTGACGTGGCGCAAGATGTTATTGTACGTGAGGAAGATTGCGGCACTACAGCCGGCATTCTCGTTCAAGATATTGGTGAGGATAAATATGTTATCGAGCCGTTCGCCGAGCGCATTGCTGGTCGGGTAGTGGCTGAAGATATTTTCGTCAGCGAGTATCGGGATCCGATTACTGGCGAAATGCATAAGGAAGAACTGTTGTTGGCTAAGTCCGGCCAGATGCTAACCAACGATATGGCCGAGCAGATAGCTAGTTTTGGTGTAATTACTGCTCCTGAGGCAGGAGTGGTGACTATCGCTGGCGACCGCCTAGTGCTGGCAGGTGCTAGTGGTCAAGAGCATGTTTTCTACAAAGCCACGCCAGACCACGAGTTATTGGTGGCCGACGGAGACGAGGTCAAAGCAGGGCAAGAGCTAACTACTGGTATCATCCGCCAGGCTAGAATTCGTTCGGTTCTGACTTGCCGCTCCCGCCATGGCGTCTGCGTCAAGTGTTACGGCCGCGATTTGGCCACTGGTAACATGGTGGAGGTTGGTGAATCTATCGGTATCATCGCAGCCCAGTCTATCGGTGAGCCGGGAACCCAGCTAACCATGCGTACCTTCCATACTGGCGGTGTTGCTGGTGAAGATATCACCCAAGGTTTGCCACGGGTAGAAGAACTGTTCGAGGCCCGCAAGCCTAAAGGTCAGGCCGTTATTAGCGAAGTGGCCGGCACTGTCAGCGTTTCAGAAGCGAAGACAGGGCGGACTGTTGAAGTGCGGACCGAAGACGGCGACGTCAAGAGCTACTCGATACCTTACGGCTCTCGTTTGCGTGTTAGCGATGGTGATGTTATCGAAGCTGGCGAAGCCTTGACCCTAGGTCCGGTTAATCCACATGAATTGCTCGCTGTACGCGGCATTCGCGGTGTGCAGACCTACCTGCTGCAAGAGGTGCAAAAGGTTTATCGGATGCAGGGCGTAGAAATCAACGACAAGCACATCGAAGTCATCGTGCGTCAGATGCTGCGCAAGGTGCGGGTAGAAGAATCCGGTGATACTGACTTGTTAGCCGGTAGCTTAGTGGATGTCTTTGAGTTCGAAGAGGCTAACGCTAAAGTAATGGAGCAAGGCGGCGAGCCTGCAGTAGCCAGCCCAGTACTTTTAGGTATTACGAAAGCTTCCTTAGCTACCGATTCGTTCCTGTCGGCGGCGTCTTTCCAGGAGACAACACGGGTGCTTACCGATGCCGCGCTAAAGGGCAAGGTAGATCCTTTGTTGGGCCTCAAGGAGAACGTGATCATCGGCAAGCTCATTCCAGCAGGTACAGGGATGAGCCGCTATCGACAAGTACAATTATCAGTGGCTGGCATGCAAAATCAGGTTGACAGCGATATTACAGCCAATTATAATGGTTGAGTGTGTGCCTGAGTTTGTTTGTTTTGGAGGGAGCCTATGTCTGATGCGTTAGAACGTCTTAGATCTGCGCCAGCTAAGGTAGTCGGTCTAAAACAAACGTTAAAGGCGGTGCGTCGAGGTGAAGTTGAGCTTGTTTTCATGGCAGAAGACGCCGAGCCGCATGTTCTGCGTGAATTACAACAGCTTTGCCAAGAACAGGCCATCCCGATTGAATGGGTAGCCAGCATGCGTGAGTTAGGGAAAGCGGCAGGAATTCAAGTGAATTCGGCTACCGTGGCACTGCTGCGAGTGTAAGATGAGCTGCCCCTGCCCTCTGGCGGGGGCAGCCAATTGCCATTTAATACTAGAGGAAGGAGGTGCTTGCATGCCAACGATCAACCAATTAATTCGCAAAGGCCGTAAGAAAGTACAATATAAATCCAAGGCGCCTTCCTTGCGGAATTGTCCACAGAGGCGTGGTGTTTGCATCAGGGTAACCACATTGAGCCCTAAGAAACCAAACTCTGCTATTCGTAAGATCGCCAGGGTACGCCTTACTAATGGGGAAGAGGTTACTGCTTACATTCCAGGCGAGGGCCATAACCTACAAGAGCACTCCGTTGTTTTAGTGCGGGGTGGACGTGTGCGCGACCTGCCAGGTGTTAGGTACCATGTGATCCGGGGAGCACTCGATGCTGCCGGGGTACAAGACCGTGCGCAGGGGCGCTCCAAGTATGGAACTAAGCGGCCTAAGAAATAATTCATCTTTTTCTCAGCTGCCTCTCACTTTTAGGCTGAGTGTAATCTTAATTTGACTGTGGTGGATTGGAGGGAAAAGGATGCCCAGAAAGGGTCCAGTACCAAAAAGGGATGTTTTGCCCGACCCCATTTATGGTAGCAAGCTGGTCACACGCTTTATCAACAAGTTAATGAAGGATGGTAAGCGTGGTACAGCAGAACGTATTTTCTATGGGGCGATGGATCTAGTGCAAGAGCGAACCGGTAAGGAGCCACAAGAAGTTTTTGAAACGGCGCTGAAAAATGTTGCTCCTTTGCTAGAGGTAAAGGCGCGTCGCGTCGGTGGTGCTACTTATCAGGTTCCAGTCGAGGTTTCGCCCGAGCGGCAGCAAATGTTAGCTATTCGCTGGCTAGTACAATATGCACGTGCCCGCGGAGAAAAAACCATGATGGAGCGTTTAGCGGGTGAACTGATGGATGCTGCCCAAGGAGTTGGTAACGCCATGAAGCGGCGAGAAGATACTCATAGGATGGCGGAGGCCAACAAGGCTTTTGCCCATTATCGCTGGTAATAAAACAGCTGGCAAGACTGCGTAAGAGAGGAGGGGTATTATGCCAACTAAGTTTGCACTAGACAAGATAAGAAATATTGGGATCATGGCCCATATCGATGCCGGCAAAACGACTACCACAGAGCGTATCTTGTTTTACACGGGCAAAGTGCATAAGGTAGGCGAAACGCACGATGGGGCCGCTACGATGGACTGGATGATACAGGAGCAAGAGCGGGGCATTACCATTACCTCAGCAGCTACGACTTGCCAGTGGCAGGATTGTCAAATCAATGTTATTGACACACCCGGGCACGTGGACTTCACTGTAGAGGTGGAACGTTCACTGCGGGTCCTAGATGGAGCAGTTGCTGTCTTTTGCGCTAAGGGTGGTGTTGAACCCCAATCCGAAACTGTTTGGCGCCAAGCCAACAAGTATGGCGTGCCGCGTATAGCCTACGTAAACAAGATGGACACCCTCGGGGCTGATTTTATGCGGGTAGTTGAGATGATGCGGGATCGTTTAGGTGCCAATGCTCTGCCCGTGCAGTTGCCCATCGGTCAAGAGGAGTCCTTCAAGGGAATTGTCGACTTAATCACCATGCAGGCTATTTACTATCTCGATGACGAAGGGACATCTAGTGAAGTACAGCCTATACCCGAAGAGATGCAGGAAGAAGCTCGTCGTCTACGGGTAGAGCTGATTGAGGCGCTAGCCATGGTCGATGAAGAGTTCATGATGCGCTACCTAGAAGGCGAGGAAATTACGGAAGATGATATCCGTAAAGTATTGCGCAAGGCTGTGCTGTCGCTGGCTATCGTCCCCGTCTATTGCGGCTCGTCCTATCGCAATAAGGGAGTGCAGCCCCTTTTAGATGCCATTGTCAACTTTTTGCCGTCCCCTCTGGATGTCCCTGCTATAGAAGGGGCAGATCTAGATGGTGCGCCTGTATCGCGGGCGCCTAGCAACGAGGAGCCATTTTCTGCTCTCGTATTCAAGATCGTGGCTGATCCTTTCGTTGGTAAACTCGCTTACATGCGTGTTTACTCTGGTAAGTTGCAGTCGGGCAGTTATGTGCTTAACTCGACTAAGGGGAGGCGAGAGCGGGTTGGTCGCATCCTCCGCATGCACGCCAACCATCGGGCTGATATTTCCGAGGTTTCTACAGGCGATATTGTCGCCGTGGTAGGCTTGAAGAATACGGTAACAGGCGAAACTCTCTCGGCTGAAGAGGCACCTATCGTGTTAGAGAGTATGCAATTCCCTGAGCCGGTTATTTCACAGGCTATTGAACCAAAAACCAAGGCCGACCAGGATAAGCTAGCCGTAGCGCTAGCACGTCTGGCCGAAGAAGACCCTACTTTCCAAACTTACACTGACCATGAAACCGGTCAGACCATTATTCGCGGCATGGGTGAGTTGCATCTAGATATCATTGCTGATCGCCTGCTACGCGAGTTTAAGGTAGGGGCTAACGTAGGTAAGCCACAAGTGGCCTATCGCGAATCTATCAGCAAGTCTGTGAAGGCTGAAGGCAGATTTGTGCGTCAGAGTGGAGGGCGTGGCCAGTTCGGACATGTATGGATCGAACTAGAGCCCTTAGAGCAAGGTAAAGGATTCGAATTTGTTAACAAGATCGTGGGCGGTGTTATTCCTAAAGAATACATTGGCCCTGTAGAAGCAGGAATTAAAGAAGCCATGCAAAGCGGCGTATTAGCCGGTTTCCCAGTGGTCGATGTTAGGGCCACCCTCTATGATGGAAGCTACCATGATGTAGACTCCTCTGAAATGGCTTTCCGCATCGCTGGTTCTATGGCATTTAAGAATGGTATGGCTAAAGCCGACCCTGTGCTGCTGGAGCCTGTGATGAGAATAGAGATAGTTGTTCCTGAAGAATACATGGGCGATGTTATCGGCGACCTTAACTCGCGACGTGGACGTGTCGAGGGAATGGATGCGCACGGGGGCTCCCAGATTATCCGAGGTTTTGTGCCCCTGTCAGAGATGTTTGGTTACACAACTGCTTTGCGTTCGCTGACACAAGGTCGTGGTACATCTAGCATGGACTTCTATGCCTATGAGGAAGTACCCAAGAGCTTAGCAGAGGAAATCATTAGGGTAGGACATTAGAATTTTAATTTTAGGAGGTCAAGAAAATGGCTAAGCAAAAGTTTGAACGTAGTAAACCCCATGTTAACGTGGGTACCATTGGTCATATCGACCATGGCAAAACGACAACCACCGCTGCTCTTACACACGTTATTTCCACTATCGGTGGCGCTCAGAAGATGGCCTATGATCAAATCGACAAGGCACCAGAAG
>JAAYHE010000059.1 GCA_012735505.1 Bacillota bacterium | reverse complement strand
GTGGCGCCGATAGGGTAGGGCGTAGTTGGCGGCGCGTAATCAGAAGGCAGTCCTAAGGCAAGGCCATCATCGCTATTGGCTAATACTTTGGCTGAAACCGATTCGGCCTCTGGTGCAGGAGGACCAAGGTGTACTGGTACTCCGGCTGGAACGAAGCCGCTGAGGTTATGGGCAGCAGCTAATAGAGCACCATTTTCTAGCCAATAACAGACGGTGAACGTGGTAGCCTTTTCTGGAGCATAAAGTGTTATCTGCTGGCCTCCTAGCCCCACGAGCTCTGCGGGCGCTTCCCAATGGTGAGTGGGGGCAGCGGCAAGGTTGTTTAAGATTATATCGCCTATCATTAGCATGCCAGATGCGAAAAATAGGCAGAAGCAGATAAAGATCCCTATTGCTCGTTGGAGCTTAGTGCGGGGAAGAAAGACAGTTCCTCCGATGGCTATCCCTAGCAGTAGCGTGGAAAATCGGGCAGGCGCGGGCACTAGTAAAATTACAATAATAAGAGTAACCCCAAATAGCAGCAGCCGTTTGCGCGACATCTAATCACCCCCAATTCATCCTATTCCAGCAGAATGGGGGGTTATCCTGCTACCCGCGGAAAGGGACAGCCCTTTGGTTCTAGAGGGCTCGAGCTTGGGAGATTGCTGCTTGCATGTCTTCTGGTAATGGCGCGTGTAAACAGAATTCTTGTTGGGTGCGCAGATGCGTCAGGCGCAGGCCTGCGCAATGTAGAGACTGACGGGAAATAAGGCTGGAACTGCTGCCATACTGCTTGTCTCCCACGATGGGATGTCCTAGCGCGGACAGGTGGAGCCTAATTTGGTGTGTTCTGCCGGTAAGCAATTGCGCTTGCACTAGGCTAATCGTGGATAGCTGTTTGGTAACCCGATAATAGGTCTGGGCAGCACGCCCTTGCGGATCTAACATGCGGGTTACCGGGTTGGCGGGGTTGATAGCAATAGGGACATCAATCAACCCCTCTGGGGGAGCGGGGGCCCCTTCTACCAGTGCTAAATAATATTTATCAATCAGTTCAGGGCGTGTCGTATACAGGTGTTGGGCTAGAGCGTGTTTTGCTACTAACACTAAGCCGCTGGTATCACGATCGAGGCGTGTGACGATCCGTATGGGGCGGTTTTCGCCCTTCTCAGCCCAATACCAGGCAATAGCGTTGGCGAGGGTGCCATTGGGTTCTGGCGGTACAGGATGCACAATCATGCCTGCTTGCTTGTTCACCACGAGCAGATCATCGTCTTCATAGACAATAGATAAAGGTAGGGGTTCTGGCTGTACCCGATCGTTGTCTGTTTCCTGGAGATGGAGCTCGATAATATCTCCCTTCTTAACTCTGGCGCGCACAGTAACCTCCTGGCCATTGAGGGCAATGCGGCCAGCATATTTAAGGTCGTGTAGCATGCGGCGAGATATACCTAGGCGACCGCGTAATACTTCTCGCAGCAAGCGGCCATCGTCGTTAGCTTCTACTTCCGCCCGCCAGTAGAATGACACCCTTGTTACCCCCTTCCTTAATAAACTACCTCTTTCAGCTTAACTAGCATTGGTAATTAGGGCAAGTCGTTATACCCTACTACCAGCGCGCGATGCTGCCGAAATTTATTCGATTCTTGCTTCCTTCGCTTTCTGATTAGGGCCCCAATGCGCTTTGCGCATGATGCGCGACCTTCCCTTAGGCTAGAAGGGCATTTTCAGCAATCCCGGACGGAGCGAAATTGCTACTGGGATGAGTCTAAAGCTCCGTCCTTCCTCCCTATCTCATTACCCTAAAAGGGAATTGCCAAGGTTAAGAAGAATTCTTCCAGTAACCCAAGAAAGAAAGGAGAAGGAGGAAGTTGAGCAAGCCTAAGCTAAGGTACGATACTTACTATCAATATGACGAGTTAACTAAAGCCTTGCAGGATCTAGCGGCAGCCTACCCCGAGCTCTGTCAACTGGGCAGCATTGGTCAAAGCTGGGAGGGGCGCGAGGTCTGGTATGTAACCCTCACCAACCAAGCAACCGGGCCGCACAGCGAGAAGCCGGCCATTTATATCGATGGCAACACGCACGCCGGCGAGGTAACCGGCTCCATGACGGCTCTTTATACCATTGATTATTTACTGCGCAACTACGGCCATGATCCAGAGGTGACTTGGCTACTGGACACCCGCACCTTTTATGTTGTACCGCGAGTGAATCCCGACGGCGCCGAGCTATATCTGACTACGCCCTACATGTTACGTAGCAGCGTACGCCCCTGGCCCTACGATGACGTGAGCGACATGCCAGGTTTATATCCTGAAGATATCGATGGCGACGGATATATCTTACAGATGCGCGTGCGCGACGACTTAAAGGGCGAATGGAAGGTTAGCTCTCGCGATCCGCGTATTATGGTGCCTCGCTTAATGGATGATCGCAGCGGCCCCTTCTATCGACTGTACACCGAAGGCTTGATTCATGATTATGAAGGCGAGCCCTTTACGGTTAGGCCCACACCTTGGGGACTAGACCTCAATCGTAACTTCCCCTCCCAATGGCACCCCAAGATTCGCGGAGGCGGAGATTATCCTGCGTCGGAGCCCGAGGTAAAGAATGTCGTCGATTTTATCCTGGCTCACAAGAATATAGGCGCTTTGGAGGCGCTCCATACATCAGGTGGCATCTTCTTCCGCTCCCCCTATACCTACCCCGAGTCCCAAATGGACCAAGAAGATTTGCAGTTGTTGCGCACCATTGCTCGGCGCGGAACCGACTTTACTGGCTATCCTGATGTGCCTAGTACTGGTGGCACTTATGCGGCTACCATTGTCGATTGGGCTTATGAAAACTGTGGTATTCCGGGCTTTACCCCAGAGCTATGGGATATGGCCGGGCGGGCCGGTGTTAAGGTGGACTGGCAGAATCGGCGACCACGTACGCCGGCCGAGATCGAAGAGCGCGAATTCAAGCTGTTGCAGTGGAATGATCGAGAGCTGGCCGGAGAGGGTTTTTTCCGCTGGCGCAAGTTCCAGCATCCACAACTAGGCGAAGTAGAGATTGGTGGCTGGAATCCTAAATTTGTCAGGCAGAACCCACCGCCCAAGCTTCTAGAGCAGGAGTGCTATAAGATGTGCCGCTTCTTACTGAAACATGCTGCGGCACTGCCTCAGGTAGCTATCGAAGAAGCACGTGTGGAAAAGCAGGCCGATGGCATGTATAAGATTTCAGTCTTGGCTGCTAACCATGGTTTCTTGCCCACCTATCTCTGCAATAAAGGACGCGAAATAAAGGCCATGCGGGAGGATAGGCTGATATTGGAACTGCCAGCTGAGATAAAACTGGTATATGGCAGGGAGGCAACAGAAATTGGTTGGCTGCAAGGCTTCTGGAATGGTCAACGAGCCCATGGGCGGCCGGCCCAGTCGGCTAAGCGTATCGATTTCATGGTGCAAGGCCCTGCTGATAGCCAGATCGGCGTTAAGTTGGTATCAGAAAAGGGCGGCGTGGCCAGTACCACAATCAGCTTAACTTAATCAGAAACGCAGGGAGAATTTTTTGCCAGCAAGTAATTAAGGAGCAGAAGGCAAAATCTTAGGCTTGTTAGTTGGCAAAGTGCTGGTTACAATGTAGGCGAATATGCATGCCCTAGTGGCACGAGATTTTGAACGGGAAGGAGCCATTATTATGCAGAGGATGCTGGAAACTATCGTTGCTGACAACCGGGCTCTGACTCGGCAGGGCCAAGTAGCTAGATACATTCCAGAATTGGCTAGGATTGACCCCACAATAGT
>JAAYHE010000058.1 GCA_012735505.1 Bacillota bacterium | reverse complement strand
GGGTAGATCCCCGCGCATGCGGGGTAGACTTGAAGTGAATTATTGGAATAAACCCCCAAGGGGGTAGATCCCCGCGCATGCGGGGTAGACTTTGTGCGTTTGTGGATAACTCTTGTCCACCCGGGTAGATCCCCGCGCATGCGGGGTAGACGTTGGATGAACGGATGAGAAAAGAGAAATGGAAGGTAGATCCCCGCGCATGCGGGGTAGACGAGAGAGTATGACGGGATCTAGACCTCGGCTCGGGTAGATCCCCGCGCATGCGGGGTAGACCGGATTCTGCGAGACTGGGCAGATCGGGGCTGGGGTAGATCCCCGCGCATGCGGGGTAGACCCTGGAGCAAAACACTGTCTGCTAGTTTCGTGGGGTAGATCCCCGCGCATGCGGGGTAGACCCTTCAGACAATATTTGGTAGGGCACTCTAGGTGCCCTAATGAAGTCTTTTGACCACACGCATTACCGGCGAGATAGGATTATGCCATCAAGTTCTACGAGGTCAATTGGTGGTATCCCGAGAACTCTAACAGATTGCCCACCTGGCACCTTACTGTCAGCCCACACCATTACAATGCTGCTGTCAGCACCAGGGAACCAATCCACTAATACATCCCAAATTCTATCTCGTACTGCCACAGTTAAGCCCGACGCTGTATATATCCCTGACCCTATCTCGAGCATTGTTGATGCTAGAAATCCGCGAACACGGTCTGGGACATTACGTGTTACTACTACTGTCATCGACATGGAGTAACTCCTTGATACGATCTATCATCTGGGGTATCAGTTTATGCTTCTTGAACCACTTGGCAGCCTCATAGCGTATTCGCCTTTCTAACGAATCCTCTGCGCCACTGCGGTTAACCTGCGCCACTACTGAAAAAGCTAATGGTAAGGTAATTTTTGCCCTCCACAGATCAGCGATATCTAGGGTAAAAGCATTGCTAGAGTCCTCATGGATAAATCCCAAGGGTGGCAAGGCCCCAACTGCTGCTACAGCAATATCAGCCGCAGCTTCGACAAAAGTTGCGGCATGATTGATCGCTTGGTTTGGCAAATCGGCCTTGCCAGGATTGCGTCGATCATAACGCCGCCCCTTCCATTCTACTCCATACTGCCTTGCTATTATTTTGTAGGTTTCTTTTACTCTAGCTCCTTCCATACCTCTCAACACGGAAATATCCTCGCTAGGAAAAGCACTTTGGAAGCGATAGCCGTACATCCTGCGTGCCACGAGAATTCTAGCATCTTCATCAGCCCACAAACGTGCATGCGCCCTCGCTACTCGAGACCGCCCAGCCCCCATAGGGGGTGCAGTATAATACTTTACACCGCCTTGGCCAACTGCCGCCAATAACGTTCCGTGACGAGCCAAAATACGGAGAACATCATGTGTTACTGTAGTTCCAGGCCCCAATAAAATCATTGATATTCGTTGATAGGGAATAGCATATTCGCCAGCAGCAATGTCCTCACTTCCAGCGGCTAAAAAGAACAGCGTGCCGTCTTTTACAAAGAGATTGCCGCGTGACAACCACAGCAACCCATGCCTGTCAGCGTATGGGATGCGCGACTTTGCTAAACCGAGTCGGCCTGAAAATAACGCACTTCTGCCCATGACGGTGGCCTTAACAAAATCATTCCATAGCCGAAGGCACGGTGCCGTCCTATCCCATGTCTAAGGAGCTCTGTAAAGTCAGCAGAGTTGTTAATAGTCAACTCGCCTTCCAATAGGGCCTGGGGGCGAACTATGCGTGCAAATTTGCGTTTCCCGTTTACTGGTTGGGTCTGGCGTTCTTGTCGCACTAAACGAAAGCCGGTGAGTCGTATCGAGTCCACAGTTACCGAGTATCTATTGAACCTTTCTTTGGCCCATTCACAGTAGATCGTTTCCCGGCTCAACTCGACGCCGTCATCTTGTGCATCAGCATGAATGAGGAATATATCTTTTTCTATTCCTGTCCCCGCCTTGCGCCCCACGGGGCAAACTAAGGTCTGAAATCCTAACCTGCGCCCCTCGCGCCAGGCTGGCATAGGGCGACTGGCAATCATCAGGTGGGGTTCGGGACAGACACGCAAGACACTAGGCTCCCCAAATTCTACTAGCCTTTGTACTAAGGAACTCGCATCATGAGATGCATAACCTAAAATGCGTGCGGGGCGGTGTCTTTCCATCAGTAAGCGCCATGGTTGTGGTGCCAAGTCGCCGAGGGCTGCCCCTAGCCAGGCATGCACTCCGTAGCCTAACTCGGTGTCGTCATCCCTGTGAGTCATCCCTTGCATATGCAGAAAACGATACAGGGCAGGCACATCAATTTCCACTTCGATCATGTGTAATTGTTTCATATTTATCCTTCTCTCCCAATCATGCCTTCTGCTCGCCAGCGAGTGCCGGCAGGCAACTGATTCTGCCAATCTCTTAGGTCAGACACGAGACCGCAATTGTCCAGCACTTCGTCGCCCACCTGGGGGGTCCAGCAAGCCCATGTTCTTCTTGGAGTAGCTTCAGGCAGACCTTCTCGATTCCAGATGGGAACCCTTTCTAAGATCGATAGCAAGTCTGCGCCTTCCATGATCGGAACATTAGGATCTAAGAGGGGGCGGGCTGGCAAACATGTTTTGCGCCCCAAAAACAGGGGGCGGGCAGGCCTTTCGATAGCATTTTTGATGTCATCTATAGTTGGACTACCTGCGTCAGTTAAGCCTAAGGCGACAGTCATTAGGCCATCGACTAGATAATGGCGATACCGCTGATGTGTGCCATATTTGGCTGCCGCTCCACCACCCCGGTGTTCTGGGGTGCCGCGTGTAGTCCAGCCCGGTTCTCTCATTTTGGGAGAACTTAGATCTACTGTATGGTAGTCTATTATACGTTGGGGTCGCACATCCCAGCGAGCCGCAAAGTCGAGCCTGTTCTGTAGGTTCTGCAGGCGTTCAAAATCCTTATGTTGCCAACCCAAAGCATTGCCAACCAAACCTGTCAGCATGCTCAGGCCAGGAAAGTGATCGCTGAACCCGTGTTGGTCGACAACCACCGAGCCAAAACTGATCAGAGGAGCATCAAGCCTCAGAATCAACGCCTTCATCGGTTGATCACTCGCCAAAAATTGCTGTTAGACTATTATCAATAGCTATTGGCAGAGAACTTATGGCTTCTTGTTCCCCTGGCCAAGTATGAATGGGGGCGATAGAAACGAAGCGCTTTTCATCACTGCCGCCATACATCTCGTCTAAAGCACTCATATATCGGGCCATGGCCTCGATCGAAAGCTGCATCGGCTGCTGCCCCTTGACTGGTCGTAAGAAGGCATTAGCCAGGCTGCGTGGTTGCTTGTCACCAACCTCCAGCAAGACACATTCTGCCCGAGCGTAAGGGGCTGTGGCGCCCAGCTTGGCACCAGGTGTTACTTGGGCAGTGGCGTTGATCAAGAAAGCAAGCAAATCGCGCGCTTCAGCTGAATCTTGCTGCTTCCACTCCTCCCGCTCGCAACCAGTTAAGTTTGAAAGTAGCAGAGGCACATCGACAACAACATAGCCATAGAAGACACCTCCGCCTAGTTCCATATCATTAGCATGGGCGGCTCCCATTTCATCACCGGCTAAGTCGTCGACAACCGTGAAGAAATCGACTTCGGTGTCTAGGGCATGAGTGGTAAAAGCATGAGCTACATGGACGGGTGCATCTACACGAGTGAGAATATCGGAAGTAACAAAGCGACCGAACATGGCACCCTCAAAGCCAGCTACCGGATTGTTGAAGCCCGCCTGCTGGAGCAGGGCTTGGAAGTTTTTTCGCCCTTTCTTGAATTGCTCGTCGATATAAGCTGTAGCCGACTTAATATCACCTTGCGCTTGTGCTGCCGCCTCTTGCACCAGCTGAACAAAATAATCAGCTTCGGGTTTGCCAAAGAGAACTGGTTGTTTCATGGCCAGCGTTTCTTTATCTAACGCTGTTTTATCCCCGGCAGTAGTCAAGAGCTTCTGGCTCAGATGCAGCACCAAATCATGCGCCGCTTGCTCGTCCATGCCGTTTGCTACCAGGCGCCTTTTTACAATGCGGCTGAAAAAGTGTCTGGTCCGAAAACCTCTGGGAAGTTCGGTTTTCTCTAACATCCATTCCCGCCAATGCCGTTTCTGGCACTGACTCGAGACCCGCAGCCGAGGCACTCCACCAAAGTTGATACGTTTGGCCAACCCAACGTCATCGCGGTTAAGGAGGCTGGCATGGTAACTAGTGAGAAAATGAATCTGTAAAAACATTAGCATCACTCCCTATCTATTTTGTTGTAGAAATCCCGCGCTAAGTGCAGGTGTAAGAGTTCTCGCTTGTCGTCGTCTTTAGTCAATAAAAACCGCGCTCCCTCGACCCAATTAAATGGTTTAGACTGGGCAGCTAAGAAACGAACAGCTCGCAAAAACAAGGTGCGTCGCACCTCATCATCTGCAGCAAGCAGACGTTCCAGCCGAGAGTCGGAATATCCTGCCTCTGCCAAGGCCCCGCCTAGCCCTATTCGTGGGGCGTGGGCGTTAGGGCTCATTAACGCGATCCCGGCAACTATCGTAGTCCAGTCGTCGATAGCGTGCTCCCAACCCTGCGGCAAGTGACTGAAAGCAAACCGATAGAAGTATAGTGGTAGGGGCTGCCCAGGAGTCATACGCCTTAAGGCTGCTCGCTCGCCTGTTGCAAACCTATCGCTACAAATGATGCCTGCGATTCTTCCTATCTGCTGTTCAAAGGATGGTTCAGGCCTGGGTGCTGTTTGCATCTTGTTCCCTCCTCATAAATGGGAAATTTCTATAGAGCCCACCCCAAAATCTGTTAGTGGCCTCTGTGCGGATACGATAGTGGCGACTGCTGTGGTTAGCCATACCTGCTTCTACTTCTCGTAGCACAGTCAAAGCATGTTTGAGCAAGATTTCTACCCAGCTCTTGAGTTCTGCTTCCGCCTCAAATGACTCTGGCACAGACAACAACCATGGAAAGTAGTCTTCTGACCAGAGTAATTCAAAGCGATGTGCGGCTCGCGTCCAAGCAGAGTTTCCATAAGGATCATCAAAGTCAAGCTTGGTCGGTGCCCCGAGCACGTAGGCGAACACAGCCGGCTTTAAAACCCGGTTTTGCATTATACCGGTATAAGCAATAGCATCTCTGCTTAGTTTTGCTAAATTTTCTCGTTGGGCAGGTCGCGCAAAAATACCTACGGTTTTATGCTCGGGAATTCGGATTTCCCAACTATGAAAACCTTCCGTAACACCTTGACCTCGCACCAAGACCGAAGCCGATAACCAGTAGTCCCCGCTCCAACTTCCTTTAGGCTTCTGCAGCACACTTAGCTGCACTTCATCTTCAAATAGCAGACGGCGCATATGCTCCGCTGTAATACCTACCGGGGGGAAAGTAAGCGCTTTCAGATTGCCCTTGCCCGTAGTCGCTTTCAGGTCAACCGGCAACCAAGGGTCTCCCACTACACCGTTTAGTTCTTTGGCAGCGATGCGAGGGTTGGTTGAAGGGTAAAATTCTGCCCATTCGATACGGTTAGTGCCCCGCAGCCGAATCAGGCGACATATTTCAATATAGAAGGGATCTAGTTCCGCCAAGGTTAATGAGCTGCTGCCATCCCATGCTTGCAGCCAGGTCAATACCAACCCCTGCGGGTCGAAGCCAAATGGCTCTTGTAAAACTTGTTCTCTATGAATCAGGAGCCTGTCCACCGCATCCAGCCAACGCTGGCCGGGGCTCCGATCCCGCATCAGCTCTACAATCGCCCTATTGCCATAACCACTATTCATCCGCGCTATGCCATAGTTGCCTCTGCCGTAAAAACCGCTCATAGTTTGTAGGCTGACCAAGGCATAAATCCAGCTGTCGGCGGCAGCTGCCCCAGCTCTGGCCTCTTTCACGTCATGATTCTTGGCTGTTAATAGCAAATCCAAGTGGTCGGGAGTTTCCATTATGGATGTCGGCTTTCGCTTGTTCCCCGGCAGGGCAGGCTGCATAAAGGCTGGTTGGGAATCGTTATCGGCAATCAGTTGCCAGGCCGCATAATCCGCGCTACCAGCCAATGCTAGTAGCCCTTCCCGCCAAAAGTCTTCATTCTGCACCGGCTCTTTGTTGCCAGTTCTGACTAAAACCGCACCTGCTAGATAGCAGAGGAAAACGTGAAAGGCATCATATTGGTGGCGTTGTATGCCCACGAGATGATCAATCTCGTTCTTGCCTAATCTGGCAAAAAGGGCTGGTAAACTTACACATTCCTTGCCTTGTTTTGTTTCAACCCGAAAAAGCGGATCGGTTAATAGGTTCATTCTATCACCTCCAAGCCGTATCTACTGTAGCGATAACGACGGTCCTGGCACCGGAAGGTAATGACTCCATCTGCTGCCTCTTCCACTACGAGCGGCTCGTCCTTCAGTTCGGCTGGAGCCATATGGCCTGGTATCGTCATCTCCACTAGTGTTTTCCCAAAGGGGCTTGTGACTGGCCGGTCGAATGCAAGCTGTAGCTGGTCTATGCCTAAGCGAGTTGCGACCGCCCGTCCTGCTTCCACGAATTCCACTTGCCCAAAATACTGGTCAAATTTGTTAGCTATGGTGCTGGCAGCAATCTCTTTGGCTAGCCCTTGCCCATAAAGCAAATTCCGGTGCTCCCTCCAGCGCTCCCCCACAAGGCTATCTAAGGCTTCTGGATGGGTGGCACTTTCTACTAACAGCCTGTTGTCAGCAGGAATAATAACCGTATTTTTGTCCCTTATAGTTCGGTAAGTCAGCTCTAGCGAGCGTAAGTCTTCATAGACACTGCCATAACCTATGCGTTTATAGTTGCCTTTCACTTCACCCTTATCGAGGGCTTGTTCCAAAGGATGTTCTGGAACTAAAACAACACAACGCGCAGCCATATATCCCTCCGGTCGCTGGCGTTGATGGCGGTGTAAACGCCCAATCCGTTGGAGCAAAACATCGCTGGGTGCTAAGTCTGTAACCAACAAGTCGGCATCAATATCGAGGCTTTGCTCTAGCGTCTGGGTGCCCACTAAAAGAACCGGCCCGGACAAACTACCCTTCCCAAACCGGGCGCTCACTGCCTTGTCCAGTATTTCTCGATCTGCTGGTGCAAACCGCCCGTGATGCGGACATATCTGGCCCTGGCATCTAAATAGCCAGGACTCATCTATAGTGCCGCTCCCCTCAATGGCTCGTAACACCTTTATCGCTCGAGCAACAGTGTTCAGCACTACTAGCACCCTAGCCCCGTCCTTCAGGGCGGGCGCCAAAACCGCATCAACTATCTTTTCCGGGCAGAAAGCCCATGGCCGTATATCAAAAGTAACCCTTTTGTTCCGCTTCGGCGATACGGTAGCCAACATCTGGCCATCGGCTAGAGTAAGGGAAGGGTAGGCTAGTTCTGTTGCCTGAGTAAATGGGGGTAACTGGTTACAAGCTTCGGTTATCTGTACATATTCGTTGCGAGCCCGTGCGCCTAAGGTTGCCGAAAGCAGCATAGCGTAACCACCCACACCTAGGTGATGTGTGAGTAAGCCGCGTAAAAGGCGAGACATGTAGATATCTGAAGCATGAACTTCGTCAACTACTATTAGGCTGCGATCGAGGCAAACCGAACGCAAGTGGGCATGAGCAGTCTGCACTGTGGATAGCAGAGCCTGGTCAATAGTGCCTACAGCAATAGTCGCAGCTAAAAACCGCTTAGGCCTCTCCCCTGCCCAATACCTCTCTAGATTTATTGCCTCCTGGTCTTCCTGCCAGAGATTAGCCCGATCTGGTGACGGCAGTAATTCTCTAACGGAATATCCGTCTACTTGGGCATATCCTGGCACAGCCAACAAGGTTACTGGCCGACATTCAGGGTCAGGAAACCAAGCTCGAATATATCTATTAACCCGATCATAAAGCTCCCTGGCTGCAACACGAGTTGGCAGCGCAAAATAGAGGCTATCAACCTTTTCTGCCAGAAAGAGCTTACAGAACCAATTGAGCGCAGCCTCAGTCTTACCTGACCCAGTCTCTGATTCTACTATTGTTAAACGCGTATTGGGACCATGGGGATCGAGCTTATCAACTACTGCTTGTAAAGGAAGGGGTGTGAACTGAAACTGGTCGGTGAATTTGTCGCCTACACTCATTAGTGAAGGGCGAAAACATTTTGCATCTAGACCTATGGTACGAAGCAATTCTGGGGCAATCCGGCGGTTACGTTCTAATCTAGCGGTTGGTTCCACTGGCCCAATAGGAAACCAGTGATTATGAGAACCCAGCCAATCGGCGAGCATGACTAAACCCGCGAAGCGATGATGAAAGCGGGGCTCGTTAGGTAAGGGGCTAGTAGGTGGTGTAAAAGCCCGAGGAAATGCCTTCCGGGCAAACGAAGATATCTCGGCAATAGCCTGAAAGGGATCGCGAGAAGAATCTGCTTGCCACCATTTCTCACGCGCCAGCCAGGCGTTCCCCATATATAAATCCGCGAATTTTACCGGCCGCCCATGGTGGGAAAAAATTGCAAGAAAATAGCTGTCTGCAGACGCGGGCTCGGAAAACCAGGTTTCTAACTCCCGAGGAAGCGACTGCAGGAATTTCCCGAGCAACACGTCGTCGAGAAACAGCGGTGCCAACTCTTGTATGTGACCAACACGCACAGGCCGTCCCGGCAAGACTTTATCTTGAAACCCTAGGTTGGCTTTCCCCAGGTCATGGAGCATAGCTAAGACCGCCAACCTATCCAGATGTTCATCTAATAACAAGGTTTCCGTAGAGTTGTTTAAAGCGCGCCGTATTCCATCCAGGTCACAAAGAGAACGGAACACTACGGCCACATCGAGCCCATGCGCGAGTAACGAAAGAGTTTCTCCTGTTCTTGGAGCATATTTAGCCCAAAATGGCGAATTATTAGGCACAAGCATTTTCTTACCTCTTTTTGTTGAGTCCTACTATGACCCCGCACCGCAACACAAATTCCTCCTAGGTAGTCTTTCGCGCCGAAATGATAAAAATCCTGCAAAAATATAATATTTTTGCGCACTTCTTGTAACATTATAAGTCTGGCTTAATATTAACAGCAATTTCGCTATATGCTTTACCGATAAACGGTCGGCCCTGTATAAGTTCTTTTAGATATGGTTCGCCATCTTGATTGCATTTTCCCAAAAGGCTGATAATCGCTCTGACATCATCTAAGGCTCTATGCGCCCGTGTTGTTTCTATGTCGTGATCAGCTAAAAGGTTTTGTAGCCCTTTAGAAACAAACCCTTTCCTCCGCCAGTTGATACCGTTCATCGAACAATACCAGGGCTTAGTGCCTGCTATGGCGAACAAGGGAGCTACAAAACTATAGTCGAATCTAGCGTTATGACTAATCACTACCTCGGCTTTCTGTAACATGCTTACTATCTTGGTCTCATCTAATTTCTTTCCCCGCAGTTGCTCCTTTGACAATCCATGCACCTCGTATGCCCTACGGCTAATCGCGCAAGCTGGTTCTCTGAGACCGGTATACTCGTCTAATACTTCTACAATCTCGCCTGTCTGCTTGTCGAAGGCAAACAACACTATAGCAAGCTCGATTACTTCATCGTTGTTTGGAGATAAACCTGTTGTTTCTACGTCGATACAGCCAGCAATTGCATAGCTTGCTGCGTCAGTATATGTAGTAGGCTTATCATCGATTAATTTAATTAACTGGCGAATACGAGCAAGAATGGCCTGATCTAAAGAATCCTGCATGCTGTAACTCCCTTCGTCTAAAGATAGTAAATCCCCACGTGTGCGGGGTAGACCTCAACTCTTGCTCTGTGAACGGTATCCAATGAGGCAGATCCCCGCGGTGCGGGGTAGACCCCTAGACAATATTTAGGAGGGCACGGTGAGTGCCCGATACTAATAAGGATTCCATAACAATATGTTAAATCCCTTGTCTAATAGCAGCCTTGTTTGTAAGGTGAAATAAAAAAGCGCATCGCGCCACGTTTACCAGGAAACGTTTTGCG
>JAAYHE010000057.1 GCA_012735505.1 Bacillota bacterium | reverse complement strand
TTGCTTTACCGCACCTAGCGGTTGAGCCTGGGCGCTCCATTATTAACGATGCGGGTATCACCTTATACCGCGTCGGCGGTAGCAAGACCATAGGCAATGGCTCGCACAAATATGTGTTTGTGGATGGTGGCATGGCCGATAACATTCGCCCCGCCCTCTATGGCAGCTGCTATGAGGCGGCGATCGCTAATCGAGCCACTGAGGCAGCAACCGAAAGGGTGAGTGTGGCTGGCCGTTGCTGCGAATCGGGAGATATGCTCGTATGGGAAACCATGCTGCCAGCAAGCCTCCCAGGAGATTTATTGGTAGTGGGGCGCACGGGTGCATACAACTATAGCATGGCGAGCAACTATAACCGTCTACCCAAACCCCCCGTCGTCTTAGTTACCAACGGGCAGGCAGAACTTATCGTGCGGGGCGAAAAGTGGTCTGATCTGATTAGATTAGATATGATACCGGAACACCTGCGCTAGTTTTCAGCTACATTTCCTTAACGCAGCTGTGCCCATGCGGTCATTAAGTACCAGCCATAGATTAGTTACTACTTGCCTTTTTCGCAGGACGGAAGAATCTTGTTGCATTTGGGAGGGAAAAGCGATGCGTGTAATAGTTTGGGGGGCTAGTGGTCAGATGGGCCGCCTTGCTTGTCAGGCTGTTATCGAAAGGGGACACGAATTGGTCGGCAGGGTCACACAAACGGTATGCGAGCTAGCACCGGCCGATGTGATTATTGACTTCTCTACGCCTGACTGCATTGCCCCCTTGTTAGACTACGCTTTGGCAAAACATCTGCCTGTGGTCATCGCCACTACTGGTCATTCCCGAGAGCAGCAAGCATCGATAGATAAAGCCAGCGGAGAAATTCCTATCTTGCAGGCAGCCAATTTTTCATTGGGTATGAATCTGTTGCTAGTTTTAGTAGAGCAGGCTGCACGAATCATGCGAGATAGCGACATCGAAATTATTGAAACCCATCATCGGCGCAAAAGGGATGCCCCTTCTGGTAGCGCCAAGGAACTAGTGGCGGCAGTAGAACGGGCTCTAGGTGCCATGCAACCCACATATGGGCGATCCGGAGTCGCCCCCCGCCGGCCACAAGAAATTGGCGTTCATGCTATAAGGGGGGGAGACATCGTCGGTAAACACGAAATAAGCTTCATTACTGACAAAGAAACACTAACTTTATCTCATGCAGCCCATGACCGTAGCGTCTATGCCGTAGGCGCCGTCAAAGCCGCCGAGTATCTCTACCGGCAACCTCCAGGTTACTACACGGTGCGCAGCCTCCTAGGCATCTAGCCCAACGGATGGGCTAGATGCCTAAGCTGCTTCTGCGCGCGAGCAGTACTACGGTTAGCCCAGAGCTATTCGTGTACAATACGCTGCCTTTGTAAGCGGCGGTATACCTTTACAGTTTGATAAAAACCAACCCCTGACAGTATTATAAATGAGGCAATGACAACACCTATAACTACTAGCAGCCTGGCGCATGGCGTCCTAAGCTAAATAAGTGCAGCAGCAACGCTATGAAATAGGCCGAGCCCAGCACTAAAAGAGTCCCCGTCAACCGTGCGACCCGCCGGAAATGGCTAATGCGCGAATCTAAATCGGAAAAGAGGTCGAAAGCACCCTCAGTCATCCTCTTGCGGAAATATACCCATTTCTTTAGCGACCCCACATGCTCTGCCCCAGTTTCCTCGATGAAGCGAATATAGGCAAGGCTTTCTGGATGAGTAGGCAACTGGGGCAGCCACTCTAGATGATATTGATATTCACCGGGTGTCCCTTCTTCGAAAACGTAGCGACAGAAACCTACATCAGTTAGATGCATCCCTTTAGCGGCCATTTCATTTAGCCATTTCTCTTCTTTCTCGAAATCCCAAGCAAAGAATACCTTATGAACGGTAAATTTCATCTCGCTGCCTCCTCTATAATCGACTCACCGTTAGCGACCAATTCGCGCAAGCGCTCTAGCTCGTTGGCAACAACACGTCGGCCCACGGGCGTAATCATATACTCTTTCTTCCGACTATGCTTTTGGCCAGGTAAAGCCTTGATCCAACCTTTTTCCACCAGAGTGCTCAAAGCTCCATATAAAGTACCTGCTGCTAACCGTACCCGCCCCTCACTTAGCTGCTCAATTTCCTGCATAATGCCATAGCCATGTAAAGGCTGGTGTAGTGTTAGCAGAATATAGTAGACAGCTTCGGTTAGTGCAATGTTTTCTAGAGACTGTGTCACTTTCCGTTATACCCCCTTCCGCTATATCGGTAGCCGATGTAATAATATCGGCTACCGATATAGTTGTCAAGAAGTTTTTTGTTAAAAAAACCGAACAGGGGCTATCCCTATTCGGCTAATGCGCGTCGCAAAATAGACAAGAATTTTTCGTTTTCCTGTTGCTGGCCAACCGAGATACGGAGCAGATTAGGCTGTTTAACGCCAAGTTGGCGCACATGGATTCCAGCCTCCCGCAACTCTTGCCAAATCGGGGTGGCTGCAGCCGGTAGCTTGACCAAGAGGAAGTTGGCTGCCGAGGGATAGACCTCCACCCCCGGAATGGTGGCTAGCTCAGTAGCCAGGCGTTCCCGCTCGGCTATGATTGCTGGCAGCCGCGCCAAAAGCTCCCTTTCCCGCCTAAGGGCGATACGGCCAATGGTCAGCGTGAGTGCATTAACATTGTAAACCGGGCGCACCCGGTCGACTGCTTCCACTACTTGTGCTTGTGCCACCAGATAGCCAAGGCGAATGCCAGCCAAACCATAGGTCTTGGAAAATGTGCGAAGAACAACCAGGCGCTCGTGGTTCGCCAGATCTGGCAGCATGGTATCTTCACAAAAACCATAGTAAGCCTCATCTACGACCACAGTTAGCTTGGTTTCGGTCAGCAGACGCAATATATCTTGCCGCCGAAATAGGTTGCCAGTGGGATTATTCGGGCGGCAGATGATGATCAGCCCTTCTTCCTGCCCTGCCACTTGCAGAATGCACGGCAGGTCGAGTTGCCACGACTCTGCTAGCAGTGGCACTTCCACAACAGATAAACCTAAGGCCGTTGCTAGCTCGTTGTAGACGAAGAAAGTCGGTATTGGCAAGATAACTTGCCTTGCTCGGCCTAGGGCTACTAGCAAGAGCAGAATTATTTCCTCGAGGCCATTGCCGGCCAACAACATCTCCGGTGGAAAACCGGTGTGTTCTGCTAATGCTTGGTAGAACAAACGCATGGCCTTATCGGGATAGCGGTTTAACTCTAGAGTCGCTAGCTCCTGCTCTATCTCTTGCCAGATTGCTGGCGGTAGTGCATATGGGTTCTCGTTGGCATGCAGTCTAATTGGCACCGCTCCAGCGACTGCATAGGCCAGCTGTTGGTTTTTCGTTTCTGTCATTATGTTCGCTCCCTTGATGTATTGATCTCG
>JAAYHE010000056.1 GCA_012735505.1 Bacillota bacterium | reverse complement strand
GTTCATATTGTTACCATTAAATTAGTCTATGAAGGAGGGGGAGCCATGAATCTAAGTATCTTTAATGTTATCGGCCCTATCATGATTGGGCCTAGTTCCAGTCATACCGCCGGGGCGGTTAAACTGGCACGGGTGGCGGCCCAAATCGCTGCTAAACCATTTACCCATGTTGATTTTGCCCTACATGGTTCTTTTGCCAAGACAGGCATCGGACACGGTACTAATGTGGCTCTCTTGGCTGGTGTTTTAGGCATTACTAAAGATGATGAAAGCATCAAGCATAGCCGGGAAATTGCTGCGGCCAGGGATATTACCTATAGCTTTTCAGAAGTACAGCTCGACGATGTGCACGAGAATACCGCCATGATTACCTTTACTCATGCCGACTCTACCCAAACTACTGTTGTCGGCTGTAGCGTTGGCGGCGGCAGGATTTTGATCACCAACATCAATGGTGTAGCAGTGGAGCTGGCAGCAGAGTTGCCAACGCTGGTCATCCAGCAGCGGGATCAACAGGGAGTAATCAGTCAGATTACCCAAGTATTGGCCGACAATCAGATCAATATTGCTATCATGCGGGTTTCCCGTAAAGCTAGGCGGGGTGTGGCAACCTGCGTGATCGAAACCGATGATAGAATTCCCCCCGAGGTTGCCCAACAGTTAGGTGAGTTGGACGTAGTGTATTCTGTAAGGGTCATACAATAGGAGGCGGGAATATGTATCAGTCCATACAAGATCTCATCGAGCAAGCGAATAGCAAACAACTGCCTTTGGCCAGAATCATACTGGAAAATGAAATGGCTCTGACCGACAAAAGTGAAGAGGATGTATACGAGCTGTTAGATCGTCATTATGAGGTAATGACAGCCAGCGCGCAAAAGGCCTTAGACCAGCCGCAGAAAATGGTGGGTGGCTTGATTTCCGGGCAAGCGGCGCGCCAGAGGCGCTACAGCCAGCCTCTCTGTGGTGATTACTTAAATAACGTGATGGCCATGGCCTTGTCGGGTAGCGAGGTTAACGCCGCCATGGGCCTAGTCTGCGCAGCACCTACCGGTGGCGCTAGTGGTATTTTGCCTGCCGTTTTGCTAGCTACCGGCCAGAAGTTGGGTAGCACCCGCCGCCAGCTGCTCGATGCCCTTTTGGTAGCATCCGGCATAGGGGCGGTCATCACCAAAAATGCGACTGTTTCCGGGGCTGAAGGAGGTTGTCAGGCGGAGTGTGGTTCTGCTGCGGCTATGGCGGCGGCAGCCGTGGTCACTTTGGCTGGCGGCAGTCCGGAAGCTTGCGCCAATGCCGTGGCTATAGCCCTCATGAATTGCCTCGGGCTCATCTGCGACCCGGTTGCCGGCATGGTGCAGCTGCCCTGCGCCTATCGAAACGCATCGCAAGCAGTAAACGCCATCATCAGTGCCGACCTAGCTCTAGCAGGACAAAGTAGCGTCATCCCAGCCGATGAAGTTATTGAAGCTATGTATCGGGTAGGAAAGCTGATGCCCACACAGCTGAGAGAGACGGCACTTGGCGGTATAGCAGCCAGCAAGACAGCCCAGCAGATTGCCAGCCGTTTAGGTTTTTAGAATCTAAGAATCATGCCCGTTTTGGCCTGGGGCAACTGCTTGGGCCCTGGAGCAGGCTCCAACGGGCCTACGCAGTAACCCCAGGCCTGCATAATTGAAGGCCGGCCCGCAAAAACAATTCCCGGTCGGCCGGCGGCCTCCCGGGCGGGCGTGATTCAAAATGTCCAGCCCTAGGGGCTGTTCATTTTTCATGACGCCCCTACGATATCGCCAACATTGGGCTATACCCCTCCCTCTCGAGGCTTCGTTCTAGCACAAGCGGCGGCGTGGATCATCCGTAAAGCGCATGGGAGCCATAATCAAAAGAGCGAAGGAGCCAAAGGGAACGGGCAGCGGCCAGCAGTAAATCGGGGCTCCCTGACTTCTGGCCGCTCCCCTTGGCGACGAAGCTCTTACCAACAGTTGGTGGCTACTAGCCCGCGAGGATGACCGCAACGCCGCGGCAAACAAAGCGTGCGAGCATGACTGCGACCTGCTGCCTGCGATGTTGCCTGTCCATTGCGGGCGCGTCTTATGCGTCTGCTTTCTTGTGCCCCGATGCCAAACTACCTGTGAATGTCATAGCTAGTGTATAATGTAGCTAAGGCAACGATATTTTTCATAATGGCTTGAATAATCAAAGGGGGCTATAAGCCATGAACGTCAAGTTCATAGTCAACCCCACATCCGGTAAGCAAATTGTGCAAGAGAATGTGGATGG
>JAAYHE010000055.1 GCA_012735505.1 Bacillota bacterium | reverse complement strand
TTAGGCGCTTGTTTGCCACGCCAATATTTGCTGTTGGGGCGCTCGTAATGGTTGGCTACGATAGTCACGACTTGTTCCAGCTCCTGCGGATGAAAGAGATACCCTATTTCGCGGCGGATAAGCTCCCCTCCCCTAGGCCCGTGGGGTTCGGGCCCCTTATAGCCCGCCTTACCTACATCGTGGAGCAAGGCACCTATCTTTAAGATCTGCTCGTTGACCTGCAGCTGTTCTTGCTTTGCCAAATTGGCTGCCAGCTTTGCGACTCTGTGGCCGTGATACCAACGGTAACCTGGCTCTAACGGGCTTTCGTCGGCTGTAAGCATCTTTTCCTGCGCCCACAGTTTGATAGCCTCTATTTGCACTATCTCACACCTTTTCTTCTTATTGCTCTGTCAAGCGAGCTAGTTTGTCAATTCTGCTCGAATTTCGTGTTTACCTGTCTATGCCCGGGAAATATTACCGGCAATGATAAAAGCCTAGTCATTGGTCTTTTGCTTTGCTTCCCACTCTTGGTAACGGCGGTGCACCGTTGCTTTTGAAATCTGAAAACCCATGCCTCGCAGGGTGAGGGCAATTTCTTGAAACGTGAGGCCCCGTTCCCGCAAGCGCACGATTTCGTCTATCGGAGCATCGATGCGAGATCGACCTCCTCCTCCCTTATTGCTTAAGTTTTTTTCGGGGCGAAACCCTTTTTCACGTATGGCACGGCGTACCCCTCGGCCGATTTTCCGGTTGATGAGGCGTCGCTGGTATTCTTCCACCACACCTAGCACCTGCAATACCATTTGTTCTAGTTCGGTTAGACCCAAGGGCCCTAGTTCTTCTAAGGAATAAACCTGCCCGCCATATTTTTGCACCTGATAAAGTAAGGCCAGCTTAGCATTGCCACGTCCGAGGCGGCTATCGTCCTGAACCAAGATGATGTCGGCCCGGCGGCGGCGCAGCAGATCTAGGGCGGTAATAAAGCCTTCCCGGTCGTCGTCGAATCCGCTACTCTGCTCTTGGATTATTTCTATCGTTTGCCAGCCGTTGGCTGTAGCAAATTCAGTTAGCTCGGCTACTTGTCTTTCTAAACTTGTCTCTTGCTCGGGGTTGTCGGTACTCACCCGAGCATAAACAATGGCGCGTAGCATAGTTTTAGCTTCCTCCTCGCCTATCTTCTCTCTACCTTTCTTCTCTTTTTGCCTCCGAGTTTCCTTTAATTACTTGCTCGTCGGCAGCTTGCAGGTGCACTAGGCCGGGGGGCAATAAGGCAGACTAATGGCGATATTGTCTGTAAGGGGGATTGGTGTGCGACCTAGCTGCAAAGGCCCGATTCTAACTCTGTTTATGATTATTGTCTTGGCAGGCGCCGCTACGGCCTGCGCACCCTGGCGTCGCCCGGCGCCCCAGGCGCGGAGGAGCCAACCAAACGACTTCCAAGAAGTTTGGGCGGCCTTTGATCAGGCAGCAGTAATGCAACATCTAGCTGAACTTACTTCCCCCGCCTATACTGGTCGGGCTGTGGGAAGTGAGGGTGAAGCGAAAGCAGCTGCCTATATAGCTGCGCAGTTAGTGAGCTTTGGTTTACGCCCATGGCGAGAGATAGGGCTGTCGGGATGGGAGCAGGGTTTTTCTGTCGCCGACAGTCGACTTGAGGGACATAATATTGCCGGCGTGATTGAAGGCAGCTCCAAGCAATGGCTGTTATTAGCTGCCCATTACGACCATTTGGGCATACAGGATGGCGTTTTATATCCTGGAGCAGATGACAACGCTGCCGCAGTGGCAATTTCATTGGAGATAGCTCGCTGCCTGGCTCAGTGTTCCCAACCGCCGCTACACAATCTGGCTTTTGTGTTTCTTTCAGGCGAAGAAGAAAACTTAAGCGGCAGCAGGGCTCTTGCTCAACAGCTGCGGGAGCAGGGGCTAGCTGGGCGTTGTCGGGTAGTCAACCTTGATATGTTGGGGGGCACGGGAGGAAATTCGTTAGATGTCTGGCGAGAACCGTCGCAACCATCGGGTGCAGGTCTAGCGCGGCAAGTTATGCAGGCCATTAAACAGGCTGGATTGAAAACGAAAAGTGTACGGCGGCGGTTTGCCCCTGTAGATTCTCGGGCTTTTGCTCGGCTTGGCATACCTAGTGTTACCCTCAGCTGGGCTTACGAAGCCCGTTACCATCCGGATCGTCATCAAGCTAGCGATACGGTAGAACATCTTAGACCAGAATTGTTAGCGAAAGCCGCGCGAGGGGTATTCCATGTAGTGTGGGTATTGAGCCACTCTTAAATGTGAAAAACTACGCTTGGCTGGCTAAACAAGGTTTGAATAGACAGAAAGAGCGTATCGCGCGGATACGCCCTTTAAGATCTAAGTAGTGGGTGGGCAGTGAGGCCCGTAAGGATAAAGCCAAGGGTTGTCGGAATCGGGTAGCCAATCCAGGTCAGGATCTGGGTTTGGCTCGTCGTTGTTTACTAAGGGATCCTGGTACCAGGTGATATCAGTAATCTCATCTGGATATGGAAGGTCTGGATAATCCGGGTGTATAAACTCGTTCATCCCGTCGGGCACTATACCAGCGACTATCTCAGGTGTAAACTCGTGGGAATTCCATGGAATACGTTTGTCAGCCATACCCTCACCTCCTTTTCTGGCGGGCTGTAGGTATAGCATGACCCGATATAGAGAGAATATGCATTCTATTTTAGGGCGTTGGTATTAATAAGACTTGGCCAGGCTGAATGATAGGGCTAGGTAGCTCATTTAGAGCCTGCATATGTCTAATAAACAGTCTAATATCGGTTTTAGGCGACACGTAGATTTGAGCTATGCTCCATAAAGTATCGCCTGGTTGCACCACGTATTCCTGCAAAATATTATAGTCGCTGGCAGCACTACGCTGGGTAAAAACATAGCCGCTAGCAAAGGAAAGCAAAACTAGCAAGCCAACTATGCTTACAAACCTTTTTCTTATCACCTCGCGACGCCTTTTCCGCCTACGCATTTTGCGCACCCCCGAACAAGTGTTCTGGTTCTATTATATCAGGCATATTGACAGAGTCAAGCGAAAAACCAAACTAATGTTTGACACCATTTGCTAGCAGTGCTATACTAAAATCGATTAGATTGGGAGAGGTGTATGGGCATGAAACCTAGGTTAACGAAGCGGCAAGAGCAAATATTAAACTTCATAAAACAGTCGGTGCGAGAAAAAGGCTATCCTCCCTCGGTGCGGGAAATTGGTGCAGCCGTTGGTCTGAACTCTAGCGCCACAGTACATAGTCATCTCACATCTTTGGAAAACAAGGGCATGATCAGGCGCGATCCAACTAAGCCGCGTGCTATTGAAATATTAGATGAAGAATTTCAGGCGGTTGGCGATGTGGTACCGGTGCCTGTTGTCGGTAAAGTCACAGCTGGGTCCCCCATTTTAGCTGTAGAAAACATTGAAGAATTTTTCCCCTTACCTCGTCACCTTGTCCGTGACCAAGAGGTTTTCATTCTGCAGGTCAAAGGAGAATCGATGATCGAGGCTGGCATCCTTGACCAAGACCATGTTATAGTGCGCAGGCAGAATACAGCTGACAATGGCGATATCGTCGTTGCTCTCTTAGGCGACGAAGCTACTGTGAAAACCTTTTATAAAGAAAAGAACTATATCCGTCTGCAGCCAGAAAACAGAGCGCTCTCCCCTATCCTGACTCAAGAGGTGACCATTCTCGGTAAGGTAATCGGTCTTTTCCGGCTGTTCTAAAACAAGCCTATGCTTGTCCTAGCCCAAAAATACATATAAAAAAAGGAGCCGATGGGCTCCTTTTTATTTGCTCGTTAATCTACTGTAAATGTTGTAGGTTTGGTAATAGTGGCCCAGCCTGATGGCCCGTACCGATATGGCTAGGGAAGCACCAGCTTCAAAACAATCGCTGTCAGGTTAAGAACGCCATGGGCGATTATCGGAGCCGACAGGCTCTTTTTTTCTTCGTACAGGATGGCCAGCATTATCCCGAAAGTGAAGGCACTTAGCAAGGAGGAGGGATGCAAGCCATGCATTGTAGCGAAAATGCCACTAGAGAGTAACAAGCCTAGCAACCTGCCATATCTTGCGGACAACCAAGGAAACAAAATTCCCCTAAATATTAGCTCCTCCAAAATGGGAGCAATAACGACTGCTAGGACAACATAAGCTACCCAACCCCAGGCCTGAACCGGAAGAAATCGCTCAGCGGGTGGGGCTAATTCCAAACCTAAAACTTTCATTGCAATCAGAGTTACTGTGGCAATACCTAGTTGCACTAATCTGCCTAAAACCCCCCACGCAAGGCCAACCGCAAGGTTCTGCTTGCAGTCGTGAAAAGTAATTCCTAGCTCGGAAAATCTGGGCCAAAATGCACGCCGCTGGTAAAACCATAGGAAAGCCATGGTAGCTAACATCTGTGCTAATAATACCCCGTTTTCAAGGGGTAGAAGTTTATCGGGATATAGTACAAAAAAGACAGTGTGCAGTAGAGACATTAAACCAAGCAATTTAGCAATGTCGATTATATGGGCGTTAACGAAATAGGGTGCGACTGTGGCCTTCTGCTCATTGTTGCCTACTGGCTGCGTTAAATCGGGGTTCACTTTCATTT
>JAAYHE010000054.1 GCA_012735505.1 Bacillota bacterium | reverse complement strand
TTTGCAAGGCGGCCGCAACTTGACAAAGCCCATTATCATTGGCCATTTTGGACATCCTTACCGGCTCCCGACTGCAATTTGCGCAAAAGAGCATTAATGTTGGAGCCATGCTCGATAGATTTGTCTAGTCGGAAGATGATCTCAGGGCAATGCCGCAGCCTAATACGCTTGCCGATTTCAGAGCGGATAAAACCTGCGGCCCTATTTAAGGTAGCAAGAGTTTCCTCTTGCTCGGATTGATCTCCCATAACGCTAACAAAAGCCTTAGCGTGCCTTAGGTCATTAGAAACCTCCACCCCCGTAACAGAAACAAATCCGACTCGAGGGTCTTTAAGGGAGGTGCGAATAATATCACTTAGCTCAGCTTGAATTACTCCTTGCAGTCTTTCCACCCTATACTGAGTCATGACCATCCTCCTCTAAGCCAGCTATTTTGGCACTTCCTCCATAGTGAAGGTTTCAATTATGTCGCCTTCTTTAATGTCATTGTAACCTTCTAGGCCAATACCACACTCATAGCCAGCAACTACTTCCCTAACATCGTCTTTAAACCGCTTCAGCGATTCTATGCGGCTCTCGTGAACCACGATGCCACCACGGATCAGCCTAGCCTGGGCATTCCGCGTAATCTTACCGTCGGTCACATAGCTACCTGCTACAGTACCTACGCGGCTAACCTTAAAAACCTGTCGTACTTCTGCTTGCCCTAAGACAACCTCTTTATAAACCGGTGCCAGCAATCCTTTTATTGCCTTCTCCACATCTTCGATTGCGTCGTAAATAACCCGGTAAAGGCGAATATCCACATTTTGTTCCTCGGCTAATCTGCGCACGTTGGCATCTGGACGGACGTTAAAACCGACAATTACCGCCTCGGAAGCATTGGCTAGTAGAATATCACTTTCATTCACGGGGCCAACTCCCTCGTGAATTACCTTCACTTCTACTTCTGGATTGCTAAGTTTTACCAAAGACTGCCTTAGTGCCTCAATCGACCCCTGGACATCGGCCTTGATAATGATTCGTAGTTCCTTAACCTGTCCTTGCTGAATCTGCTGGAACAAATCGTCAAGAGAAACACCCCGCTGCTTAGCCTGCAACTCTTCCTGCCGCTTTTTCTCGCGCATCTGCTCTCCATAATTACGGGCCGTCTTTTCATCATCGAAAATCATGAACGGCTCGCCAGCCTCAGCCACGTCAGATAGTCCAACAATCTCCACCGGCGCTGAAGGCCCAGCACTCTTGATACGTCGGCCATTATCATCTAGCATGGCGCGAATACGGCCGTAGGACATGCCGGCTAGTATGGCATCGCCTACTCTTAGCGTACCCTCGTTTACTAGAACAGTGGCTACCGGCCCTCGTCCTTTATCTATCTTAGACTCTATAACCAAACCACGGGCAGGCTTATTGGGGTTAGCCTTAAGTTCTAGAATTTCTGCCAACGTCAGGATCGCAGTTAGTAAATCCTCGATGCCTTGGCGCTGCAAGGCAGATACGTTGACACAGATAGTATCTCCACCCCATTCTTCTGGCACCAAACCGTGCTCGGTCAACTGTTGCTTAACCCGATCCGGATTAGCTTGAGGGCGGTCAATTTTATTGACAGCAACTATGATGGGAACCCCAGCAGCCTTAGCATGATTAATAGCTTCTACTGTTTGTGGCATGACACCATCATCAGCAGCTACCACCAAAACAGCAATATCAGTAGCTTGTGCCCCTCGGGCACGCATGGCTGTAAACGCTTCGTGTCCTGGGGTGTCTAAAAAGGTTATCGGTTCGCCCATTACTCTTACTTGGTAGGCACCGATGTGTTGGGTAATTCCGCCAGCCTCCCCGGCAGTAACTTTTGTATGCCGAATAGCATCCAGGAGGCTCGTTTTGCCATGATCCACATGCCCCATGACCGTGACTATAGGGGGCCTTGGTTTCAAATCTTCTGGTGCGTCGGGCTCCACTGGCATATCAAACGGGCTATCATATTCTGGCTCCGGCGGTGCCGCTAACTCGGCTTCATAGCCTAATTCAGTTGCAACTAAGATAGCCGTATCCGAGTCGACAGTTTGATTAATGGCTGCCATAACGCCCAAGCTGATGAGTTTGCGAATTACTTCTGTCGCAGGAAACTTGAGAAGCTTGGCTAGTTCAGAAACTGCAATGTCTTCGCGAGGAATAGCCACCTGCTTGGGTCCAGAAGCAGCTAGCATCTGCTCCTGCGCCATCTGCCTGCGCGAGCGTCTTTTGCTCGTTGATCTAGTGCGGGAACCGCCCGACCGTTCGCCAGCTCGCCTTCTTGCTCTACTGCGCTCGGCTTTGCTGCGTGGCGCAACATATTCTTCTTCCTCTAGCCCCTGTTCTAAGTCTTCTTGCTCTAAAGCGGTATTCTTTTTGCTTACTTCCTCTTTTACTGTCATCTGTTTTGCGTCAGACTCCTTCTTGCTCACAGGACGGGCAGGCGTTGTCCCTCCCTGCTTTCCCTGCTTCACTTGTTGATCATCTTGTGTTGGGGGGGGATCAGGCGCTACCGGTTTGGCTGATTCACTCAGCTTATCATCCGGACGAGTAGCTTCTACTTCTTTCTTGTCGGCTTTGGGACGTATCACATCACGAATAATATCGGCGATGCTCTCGTCAATCGTACTCATATGGTTCTGTACGTTTAAGTTCAGATCGGCTAAGGCTTCCACTAATTTCCTACTGGGAATATCAAGTTCTCTGGCTAACTCATAAATCCTAATCCTACTCATCTAGCCACCTCCCACTATACTCTCCCAACTCCCCCAGCTAACTCCTCCAATTTCCTAGCAAAATTCTTATCAGTCACCAGCAAGGCAGCTCTGGCGCTTTGCCCTATGGCCCGGCCTAGTTGGCTCTTAGTATAAGCCACTAGATAGGGTACAGAGCGATAAGTGGCTGCCGCTTTCAGGCGGCCAGTCGTATTAGCAGACGCGTCTGCCGCCAAGATCAAAAACAAACCTTTTCCAGCCCGGATTGCATGCAGACAGGGGTATTCACCCGCCACGACCGCCCTGGCCCGCCAAGCAATGCCTAGAAATTGAAGAAACCTATCCTGCGCCATGAATAGCATCACGCAAGCTATCGGCCACCTCTGGGCCAATATCTACTGACAAAGCGCGCTGCAAATAGCCACCTTTAAGAGCGACATCTAAACACTCGGGATTAGGGCAAATGTAGGCCCCTCTCCCCGACTTCTTGCCAGTGGGGTCCAGCAAAACCTCCCCCGTTGGCGTTCGTACAACTCGAATGAGATCACGTTTTGGGTACATAGTCTTGCACCCCACACACATGCGTTGAGGTACGCGTCTAGTCCTCATTAGTATCCCACCCCATTCCTTCATTGACTTGGCTTTCACTCTTAATATCGATTTTCCAGCCGGTCATCTTTGCGGCCAGCCGCGCGTTTTGGCCCTCTTTACCAATCGCCAAGGAAAGTTGATAATCGGGTACTACCACGCGAGCTACCTTGTTGGCTTCATCTATGTCCACATGGGTAACCTTAGCAGGACTCAAGGCGTTAGCAACATAAATATCGGGCGATGGGTCATACGCCACCACATCGATCTTTTCGCCCCATAATTCGTTAACAATAGCCTGAATCCGCATCCCGCGAGGACCTACACAGGCTCCCACCGCATCCACGTTAGGATCACGTGAGTAAACAGCAATTTTAGACCGCGACCCTGCCTCCCGTGCTAAACCCCTCAGCTCCACTATTCCATCATGTATCTCAGGCACCTCGAGTTCTAAGAGACGTTTTAACAAACCTGGATGACTGCGAGAAAGAATTATCTGGGGGGCCTTGGGGGTACGCCGCACTTCTAAAATGTATGCTTTGATCCGGTCACCGGGTCGATAAACCTCACCGCTCACTTGCTCACTAGCTACTAAAATGCCTTCTGTTTTGTTTAACTCGACGAATATGTTATTGCCTTCTATATGAGAAACGACGCCCGAAATGATATCGGACTCTCGATTGGTATACTCATCGTAGATTTGTCCTCTTTCCGCTTCCTTGATCCTTTGTACGACCACTTGTTTTGCTGTCTGCGCAGCAATCCGACCAAAATCGCGGGGAGTTACCTCTTTCAAAACAATGTCATTAAGTTGATATTTAGGGTTGATGGCCCTGGCATCGGCTAGGCTTATTTCTAGTGTCGGATCGTCAGCTTTCTCTACTACCCTGAGCTGACTATAAACATGCAGTTCACCAGTGGTTCGGTCAATATCAATCTTCACATTTTGCGAAGTACCAAAATTACGCTTGTAGGCTGAACTAAGAGCGGCTTCTATTGCATCAAAAAGAACTGCTTCTTCAATACCCCGTTCCCGCGCCAAATCATGAATTGCTTGAATAAACTCCGCATTCATGCCCACTACTCCTCCTAAAACTTAATAGCTAACCTAGCCTTAGCAATTTGCGATAAAGGTATCTTGATCGTCTCTCTATCAGCTACTTCCAACAAGACGTCTGTGTTATCTTCTAAACCACGTAGGTATCCATATAGTTCGGTAGTCTGCCCGGCGGCTATCGGTTCCCGGGTGTGAATTAAGGCATAGCGTCCCACAAATCGCTCATAGTCTAGCGCCTGCTTCAAAGGCCTTTCTGCTCCTGGCGAAGAAACCTCTAACACATAAGAGCCTTTTACTAGATCGAGTTCATCTAATTTTTTGCCGATCGCACGTGATAGGGATTGGCAGTCGCTAATCAGAACACCCTCGGGCTTATAAATTGTCACTGATAGCGCTCGCCGGCCGTAGGCAGAGCCCCATACTACATCAATAAGGCTATAGCCACTAGCTTCTACTAAAGGCTCAATAACCCGAATCAGTTCCTCTAAACTTTGGGTTCTCTTCACTTCACCATCTCCTTGGTCTTTACCATCGAGCGCTTACAAGCAAGTGCTCCACAATAAATGCAAAGAGTGGGAAACCCCCACTCTCTGCCAGCAATATTCTACCATACTGCCCATGCGACTGCAAGCATCGAAGCTGCAGGCAGTTAGCGCTAGAAAACATCAGCATTATTGGGCTAGCGTGCGCACAATATCCCAATACATGCGTAACCGGCGAGTAAAACCGTCCAACAAACCAAATTTCTCTTCCTTCATTACTTGTGATACTCCGTTAAGGGGGACTTCAATATACACTGCACCATGCGACTTAACATATCGAGTGAGAGCCACCTCAACACCAAAGCCAAGGTCATCCATACTTGGCAGCTCTTGCAGCACAGCCCGACGTATGGCTCTCTGCCCTGTGAGGAAGGGGGTGATTTTCTGAGCTAGATCTGTAGAACGGCGCCCTCCCTCGAACACACCTAAAGTCATGTCGACTTCTCCCCTACAGACTGGAAGCACTAAAGCATCTATTAACTCGGTAGTTAAGCCGACTAAATCAGCGTCCAAGAATAAGATAACTTCACTTTCCGTCGACTGCAAGCCTACCTGTAAAGCAGCCCCTTTACCTCGGTTGCTATCCAATTCGATTACTATGGCGCCAGCTTCCCGCGCTACTTGACTAGTTTTATCGCATGATCCATCGTTGACAACATATACGGCTTCAATATTGCTAGAAGCCTTAGCAGCTGCTACCACATTTCCTATCGTTTTTTCTTCATTATAAGCGGGTATGATAGCGATGGTACGCAATTTAAACGCCCCCTACGATAGCTCGTTTTCAAGATCAAGAAAACGGATCAGCTCTTGATACAAGCGCTCCAGCGCTTGATCCATAGGCACTGTCTCTAAGATTTCTCCCCGAACAAAAATTAACCCCTTCCCCGGACCTAACGCTAAACCTAGATCAGCTTCACGTGCCTCTCCCGGACCATTAACAGCGCACCCCATGATAGCCACCCGGGCTTGTCCTGCAAGACCAGCCACTTTTTTTTCAAATTGTTCCGCCATTTGGATCAAGTTGCCTGGCGTACGTGAGCAGGTTGGGCACGCTGTCACACTAATACCTGGAGGGCGCAGCCCTAGAGCCCTTAAGATCTCTAAACCAACTTTCACTTCCTCTACCGGATCGGTAGTCAACGAAACGCGAATTGTATCACCAATACCCTCGGCCAACAATGCACCAATACCCACACTAGAATGAATGGTGCCGCGCCAGGTTGTCCCGGCTTCTGTTACACCAACATGTAAAGGCCAGGTCAGCTGCCTGGCAGCCATGCGATAAGCCTGAATAGTGGTTAAGACGTTGCTTGACTTAAAAGAGAAGACCATCTGATCAAAGTCTTCTTCTAAGAAACCCTCTAAGTACTCTAATCCTGCTTCCACTAGGGCTGCGGCTGTAGGTTTTCCATGCTTAGCCAAAATGTGTTTTGGCAAAGAACCGCTGTTGACCCCGATCCTGATCGCTGCCCCAAATTCTTTCGCAGTACGGATAATGGCCTTCACCCGGTCCCAACTACCGATATTGCCCGGGTTGATACGCACCTTGCTAGCCCCAGCTTGCAGGGCACCGATAGCTAAACGGTAATCAAAATGCACGTCAGCTATCAAGGGGCACGGAGCCCTTTTCACTATCTGAGCGAAAGCCTCAACCGATTCGAGATTAGGCACAGATACACGCACCAGGTCACAACCGGCATCAACCAACTGCACTATTTGCTTGACAGTCCCTGACACGTTACGCGTATCCGTATTAGTCATTGACTGTAGCGAAACAGGTGAGCCGCCACCAATAGCAATATTGCCTACGGAAACGAGATTAGTCTCATGTCTAGTCACAAGGCATCGTCCTCTCGTGTTGACCTAGAAAAGATCTAGACGCTGTAAATCCTTGAATGTCACCAGCACCATAAAAGCCATCAAAATAATAAAGCCTACAAAATGGACGAAACTCTCCTTTTCCGGGTCAACAGGCTTGCCGCGAATGGCTTCTAAGGCAAGGAAAACTAGGCGGCTACCATCAAGGGCAGGAATGGGTAACAAGTTAAAAATACCCAACTGAATACTGATTACTGCCGCAAAGGTAAGAAGGTTAAGCAGCCCCGTCTGTGCTACTTGCCCAACCATGATGATCATGCCAATAGGGCCAGCGCCCTCAGCAGGTATTCGTCCCGTCGCCATGTTGACTAGGATAGTGATAATTTGCTGGGTAAACCACACCGTTTCCTGCCAGCCCATGCTGATTGCCCCCAAAAAACTTAGCCGTTGTATAGTAGGGCCAATACCAATTTGGACCCTACCGCTTTCAGGGTCAACTCGAGGCGTTACTTGTAAGGTTGACTGCCTTCCTCCTCTTTCCACAAGCAGATCAAGCGTCTGGTTGGGGTGAGCAGCAATTTCCTTCTGGACATCCTGCCAATTGTTAATATCTACCCCATTAATGCTAATAATTCTGTCACCTTCCTGCAAGCCTGCCTCGGCTGCAGGCCACCCAGTCGCCACAGTGCCTACTAGGGGTAGCTGCGACGGTACTCCGACAAACATAAAAAGAATGGCAAAGATGATGATGGCCACCAAAAAATTTGTCAGTGGACCGGCCACACTAACTAGAGCTCGGGCATAAATGGGTTTCTTGTCGAAGCGTCGATCGTCTGGAACCAGGTTATCAGCTTCGTCATAGTCCTCACCGGCCATACGGGCAAACCCACCTATTGGTAGCAAACGCAATGAATAGCGAGTCTCTCCGATCTGGCGTGAAAAAATAAGTGGACCCATACCAACAGCAAATTCGAGCACTAAAATGCCGTTGGCCTTAGCTGCTAGGAAATGACCTAACTCGTGGGCAAATACCAGCACGCCGATCATAAGAACAGCTATCAAGAATGTCATCCTAATCACCTACCTATAGTGGGTATTGCCAAAAGCTAAACTAACTATAACCTGTAAAAACTTATGCTGCGAACTCTAGCTAGTTGCCCCTTGTTACGATGCGATTTTGCCTTTTAATCGTCGAGCTAAGCGTCTTGCCTCTTGGTCCACCTGCATTACTGCCTGTATATCGGATACAGCTTGCTGCCTGTGCTGGTCCAGCGTAGCGGCAACTAGCTTGGCTATTGCAACAAAACTAATTTCTCCAGCCAGAAAGGCTTGCACTGCTACCTCATTAGCAGCGTTAAGAACCACGGGATAACTGCCACCTGCCCTCCCAGCCTCCACAGCTAATTTAAGGCAAGGAAAATCATGATAACGTGGTTGAGAAAAAGTGAGGCTCCCGATTTCCGCTAAGCTTAAGCGAGGCCAAGGCGCATATTGGCGCTCTGGATAAGTCAAGGCCTGTTGAATGGGCATTCGCATATCGGGGTGCGCCAACTGGGCTAAAATCGAGCCGTCAACTAGTTCAACGCAAGAATGAACTATGCTTTCCGGATGGATAACTACCTCTATTTTCTCATAATCAACCCCAAACAACCAATGGGCCTCAATTACCTCTAAACCTTTGTTCATGAGAGTGGCAGAGTCAATAGTTATCTTTTTCCCCATGCTCCAGGTCGGATGCGCTAGCGCATCCTCTATAGTCACCTTCTCTAATTGGTCCCGTGGCCAGGCGCGGAAGGGGCCACCAGATGCAGTCAAAATTAAGCGACTTATTTCGGTAGCCTTTACCCCCTGTAGACATTGCCAAATAGCCGCATGTTCACTATCTATGGGAATTATCTTAGCACCTGACTCGGCAGCCGCCTGCATGATTAATGTTCCGGCCGTCACTAAAGATTCTTTGTTAGCTAAGGCAACCGTGACTCCAGTCGAGACTGCTCGCCAGGTAGGGACAAGACCAGCTACACCGGAAATGGCAGCTACGACAATATCTGCTCCATGATTGCTGGAGTATTCGGCCACAGCTTCGCTACCATAAGCTAGTTGAGTCGCTGCAGGAGCTGTAAAGGGACTTCCGTGCGCCAATACAGCCCATGACGGGCGATATTTCTCTATTTGCTCGGCGAGGAGGGCGCTATTACTCCCGGCAACCAGCCCTACTACCTCTAGCCCCAAGAACTCGGCCACAGCTAACGCTTGTCTACCGACAGAGCCAGTACTACCTAGGACGGCAATTTTCTTGCGCATCTACCTTGCCTCCTCATCAAATGATCAGCAGTTTCAAGAAGTAATAGACAAAAGGAGTAGTAAATAGAATAGAGTCCACTCTATCGAGCAGACCACCATGGCCAGGTAAAAACTGACCCGAATCTTTGATGGCGAAGGTTCGTTTTAGGGCCGATTCAAGCAAATCACCAGTTTGGGCTAATATTCCTACCCCAATACCAAAGGGTAGAGAGAAGGCCAACAACCGCAACCAACCTAGCTCAGGCAAGAGCCAAGCCAATAACAGAGTCGCGGCTAGAGCACTACCCGTTAGGCCACCGCCAACCCCTTCCAATGATTTATTTGGCGAAATTCGCTTCCAGAGCTTACGCCGCCCGCAAAGGTTGCCAACAAAATAGGCGAAAGAATCATAGCACCAAACACAAACTAGGAGCAAAATTAACCAACGCCAGCCCCCAGGCAAGTTGCCAAGCCAAATCAGATGTACTAATGGCAAGCTTAGATAGCAAAAGGAAGATACAGAATGGGAAACTGTTTGCCACCGCTTGCTATCGTACCGCCAGAGCAAGGTGACTAACAGGCTAAAGACTGCAAATGTCAGCGATGCTAAAACATACTCTGGCCATCGCCAGGCCACATACAAAACAACTATTAAGAATAATCCTCCTAGCCAGGTTAGGATGCTATCTGGTTCCGACTGCATTGCCTGGATTTCCTTCCAACCGATAATGGCGAGGCCAGATAACACCAACATAAACGGCCAACCGCCAGTATATACGGACCAAAGCACAAGTGGAACGGCCACAATTGCACTAGCAATTCTCTGGCGTAGCATTATACTTCTTCCTCCTGCTGACTTGCAGAATTTAACGTCAGGCCTCCAAAACGACGCTCCCGCTGCAAATAAACAGCAACTGCTCGGCGCAAATCTGGTCCTTTAAAGTCGGGCCAGAGTTTTTCAGAAAAATACAACTCGGCGTAAGCGCTCTGCCAAAGCAAGAAATTACTTAAACGCATTTCATTACCGCACCGAATGAGCAAGTCTGGATCTGGAAAACCAGCTGTATATAGGGAGTTGGCGACATCCTCTTCTGTGATAGTCTCTAATTCACCCGCCTGCCATTTAACGGCCAGACGCTCGGCTGCCATAGCTATTTCAGCTCTACCGCCGTAGTTAAAAGCTAACAAGAGCGTCAAGCGGCGGTAAGCAGCCGTTTCAGCTTGCATTCTTTCGATTACTTCCTTTGTGTCCGCCGGAATCTCGTCTAGATTGCCGATAGCAATTACGCGTACTTGATATTGGTGCAACAGGTGGCGCTCCCGCTCATAGAATCTGCCTGGCAAGCTCATCAAGTACTCTACTTCTTCTGCTGGCCTTTTCCAATTTTCTGTGGAAAAAGCATACAGTGTAAGAAAGCTAATGCCCAACTCTAGGCATTCTTCAATAATAGACCGCATATTTTCGGCCCCTTGCCGATGGCCAGCCATCCGGGGTAGGCCACGCAACTGGGCCCAGCGGCCATTTCCGTCCATCACAATAGCTATATGTCTTGGCAAACCAGACGAACCTTTATCAAGCATGAGAAATCACCTTCCATAACAAATCGCCCCCTAGGCATCAGGGGGCAGCCCATATTAGGAGTCAAGCTGTAGTGTAGGTGGGTGTACAACTGTGAGCTGAAAACAAGAGCCCGTCTGGTTTGCACGCACTACCCTTGCTGTCGATTCAAGCGACTCGAGACACCCTGTAGTTTCCACTTGCACCGTAAAGCCTTGCTTTAACAAAATGGCTTTTGCGGCCTCTAAAGTTAAGCCTAGTAAGGAACTTGGCTTCATCTAAACCTCCATAATCTCCTTTTCCTTTGCTGTAACCACGTCGTCAACCTGCTTGATATGCTTGTCGGTTATTTTTTGCACCTCTTCTTGGCTACGCTTCAACTCGTCTTCGGAAATTTCTCCTGCTTTTTCCATCTCTTTCAAGACGTCGTTGGTCTCCCGACGAATATTGCGAATAGCAACCTTACAGTCTTCACCTTTCTTGCGCACTGTCTTGACCAACTCTCGCCGACGCTCCTCGGTCATAGCCGGGATAGGAAGCCTGATGACAGTTCCATCAGAAACAGGGGTTAGGCCTAAGTCTGATTTCAGAATCGCTTTCTCGATGTCTTTTATTACCCCTTTATCCCACGGCTGGATAGCAAGGGTACGTGGCTCGGGTACACTAACCGACGCCATCTGATTGATAGGAGTTGGAACGCCATAGTAATCTACGAGGACTTTATCCAGTAGTGCTGGCGTAGCCCTGCCAGCTCGCAAGGAAGCTAGATCTTTCTGCAAAGCACCAATACTCTTCTCCATCCTGCTAGTTGCATCCTGAAGTAGATCTTGTACCATTAGAATTCCTCCCCAACATATGTTCCAATATCTTCTCCTAAAAGAGCACGGCGGATATTCCCACGGGTAGCCAAACCAAAAACTATCAAAGGAATGCCATTGTCCATGCACAGAGAGGTAGCCGTGGCATCCATAACTTTCAAGCCCCGCTGTAGCACCTCTAGATAAGTTAAGCGTTTAAACATTTTAGCATCGGGCGCTAACTTGGGATCGGCATCATAGACACCGTCTACCGTTCCTTTGGCCAACAAGATGACATCGGCATCAATCTCAGCAGCTCGCAAGGCTGCAGTCGTATCAGTAGTAAAATAGGGGTTGCCAGTGCCGGCTGCAAAAATTACAACGCGTCCATGGTCTAAATGGCTAGTGGCTTTGCGCCGGATATAGGGTTCTGCCACTTCCCGCATCTCGATCGCGGTCTGCACTCTAGTAGGAACACCCAGCTTTTCTAGGCAATCTTGCAGCGCCAAAGCGTTGAGCACGGTAGCCAACATACCCATGTAATCGGCAGTCGTACGGTCAATGCCTGCCTTGCTACCAGCTACTCCCCGCCAAATATTGCCACCACCAACCACAATGGCGACTTGTACCCCCATATCTACTATTTCTTGCACCTGTTCAGCGATGTCCTGCACTACCTCGGCGTCGATGCCATAGCCTTGATCTCCAGCCAAGGCTTCTCCACTCAATTTGAGTACTATACGTCTATATTTTGGCCTATCCATGGCAATAACCTCCGTCTAATATTTCGCCTGCTTAAGACTAAATTCCTGTCTTTAGTCTACACAAATACGCGATTCTTGCAAAAAGAGGAACACCGCAGTGTTCCTCTCTCCCCATACTGGTTAGCTACTTCTTTAAAGCTTCTATTTCGGCAGCAAGATCATGAACCCGCTTCTCTAGCCCCTCGCCTAACACAAAACGTTGGAAACGGCGCACGTTGATGTTTTCCCCAATGGAAGCAATTTTATTGGTGATTAGCTGACCGACAGTAATGTCTGGATCGCGTACGAAGGGTTGATTTAGAAGACAGACTTCGGCAAAAAACTTTTGGAGACGGCCTTCTACCATCTTATCAACAATCTTCTCAGGCTTACCCTCATTGAGGGCTTGTGCGCGCAAAATTTCCTTTTCTTTGTTGACCACTTCTTCGGGAACCTCATCTTCCGATACGTAAGTCGGGTTCTGCGCTGCAATGTGCATAGCTAGGTCGCGAACCAGCCGCCGGAACTCGTCGGTTTTGGCAACAAAGTCGGTTTCGCAGTTGACCTCAATAAGGACTCCAATTTTGCCCCCGGCATGGATGTAGGCGTCAACCAAGCCTTCAGAGGCAATGCGACCAGCCTTCTTAGCCGCAGCAGCTAAACCTTTTTCGCGCAGATATTCGATAGCAGCTTCAATGTCACCATTCTTTTCAACCAGAGCCTTTTTGCAGTCCATCATGCCTGCCCCGGTACGCTCACGCAATTCTTTAACTAGAGCTGCTGTAATTTCAGCCATGTTTTCCCTCCTCATTGTTATGTTAAAAAGGGTAAGAATGTAAGGGAATTACCCTTGCACCCTTACCCCACACCTATCGTACTACTCAGCGGTCTGCTCGCCCTGCTTAGCTTCTAGTACAGCATCTGCAATAGTAGCACTTAGCAGGCGGACGGCGCGTATAGCGTCATCGTTACCCGGAATGATAACATCAATCTCATCTGGATCGCAGTTGGTATCGACGATAGCTATGATTGGGATACCCAGTTTGCGTGCTTCAGCAACAGCGATCCGTTCCTTGCGCGGGTCGATAACAAATATAGCTCCCGGTAACTCGTGCATCTCTTTGATGCCACCGAGGAACTTCTCTAATTTCTCGAGTTCATGGCGTAGCCGGATAACTTCTTTCTTAGGCAGTACTTCAAACATGCCGTCTTCTTCCATCTGCTTAAGCTCGTGTAACCGAGCAATACGGCGCTTTATTGTTTGAAAGTTGGTCAGCGTACCACCCAGCCAACGTTGATTGACATAGAACATGCCACAACGCTCGGCTTCTTCCTGCACTGCTTCTTGCGCTTGTTTCTTAGTACCAACAAACAGGATGCTCTTACCCGAAGCCACTAACTCTTTCACGAAATTATAGGCTTCATCAATCATGCGTACTGTTTTCTGCAAGTCGATGATGTAAATGCCATTACGTTCCGTGAAAATATAGGGCGCCATCTTGGGATTCCAACGCCGAGTTTGATGACCGAAATGGACACCAGCCTCAAGTAGTTGCTTCATAGAAACAATTGCCACGGCTGTGTCACCTCCTCTCCCTGGTTAATTACCTCCGCCCTTCTCATCCGGTTGCAAGACCTACCCTCTAAAGTAGGCACCCCTCCAACCGTCAAAGAGCGTGTGTGTTGAACACCACTTGGTAGTATACCACAAGCATCCAAGCCCAAGCAACGTTAACACCATGCACTAGCAAAAATCTTGTTTGAGGTTGTCGACTCGCCAAAGGGCTCCCTTTAAACCGCGATTATGTTTTAGACTGTACCTGTAATAAATTTAATATAAGGCGTATTTCGTCTAGCTTTAGCCCTGTCTGCTGGGCAATCTCGACGGCACTCAAACCTTCTGTCTGTTTTTGTAAGACGAGAGCATGTTTCGGAGCCAGCTCCGTTTCGGCTGTTGGCGCTAGGGAATCTGGAACACCCGCTGCAATCTGTTGGTCTAGGCGTGGATCGGACCCGCTACCCTGGGTAGAAGCCTGATCTGCCAGCTTATGGGCAACGTCATAGGCCGATTGCGCTTCTAGTGCCATTTGAATAGCCAACATTTTGGCATCCAAAAGCTCCACCAATTGTTCCAACTCGGCCTGCTTGTTCTCTAACCGTTCAATTATTGCCGCCCCTGTATCTTCCAATTCAGCCAATAGTGCAACAACCGTGTCAACGTCAATATCTGTCTTGGCAAGACTAACCTGTTCTAGGGCAAGATTAGCTTTACGATAAAGCAAGAAAAAAAACAGCGCGGCCAGCATGAAAAGGCCTGCTGTTAATGCCCAAAGCCACATCAGCAGTCACCCCTATACCTTAATATCTAGATGTGTACCTCGTGTTTTATCCTGCAGCCAAGTAGTAGACTCTTGCTTCTGCCGGCGCCTTTCATGTTTATTTTCCGGGTTGCGTTGGTTACGACGCCCATCAGACTGCAATCTGTTGGCCTCTGGCTGCTCCATTTGGAGAACCATCTGTTGACTACGTTCTGTTTGCTGCTGTAATTCTTGCAAAAAATGGTGCTGTTCTGGATTGGGTTGTCCACGGTTGATAGCATTAGTTCTTTGAGATTCGCTAGCCCTTTGCAGAACCGATTGGAGGTCAACTGAACGAATGGACATTAGCCTTCCTCCTTATCCCTGTCTCAGCACCACTTCCCCACCCGCAAGCAGGAAGATCCCGCCTTTCTTTACGTCTCGCACATGGTAGACTGACTTGCCAATGTTGACTATAACGCCTGGGAAAATGGTGTCAGTCACTATCACCTGCGCATCTTTGATGGCTGCGATTGCTTTTTCATGCTGTGCCAGTAGTTCCCGCATGCCAGCCAATTCATCAATACTTTGTTGATAGGCACGGGTTAACCGAGCCTTCAATTCTTGCCTGCTGGGCGAAAGTGTGCCGGTAGCTTCCTGCAACATCTGTAGTCGATGTAAACCTTGCCTCAGCTTCAGCACTTCGTTTTCCTTCTTAGCAATGCTCCCCTGTAACTGCCCATATTGTTCGTATATGGTCGGGTTAGTGCCTACTTCTATGACAGTCGGTGTACCTAAAGCAGCACCTAACACCTTACATTCGATACTATCTGTTGCCCGTATCTGGCCACCCACTAGTAAGCCTTTCCTACCACCAACCCGAATGGAACGACCTGCCGCTACGTCGCTATGCATTATATCCTCACCCGCAACCACAGACCCGCCAGCTGTAATACGGCAATTCTCGATAAAGCGGGCATACACATCGCCCTGCACTTCTATGACGCCGCGGCCCTGCCCTTGGATACCACCTCGCACCGTCAGCATACCACCACAGCTAATATGGGCACCGTCAACCCCGCCTAAAATCTTAACATCTCCCTCGGCTTGAATAGTAAAACCGGGAAGAACCGAACCCCGCACCAAAACACTACCATTAAATCGTATGTTGCCGACAGAATAGTCGACGTTTCCAGGGACGTCGTAAACAGGTAAAACGTTTATCCGGCCACCACTTATAACAACCTGCCCTGCAGCGGCGGCTACTAGCTGATCACCTACTACCTTGACGCCCTTGCCTACAGGCCAAACAAGATCGCGCCCGGGTATTGGCTCGATTTCTTGACCAAAAACATCGCGACCCGCCTTCCCAGGGGTGGGCGGTATCCGTGTCGCCAAAACTTCCCCTTCTGCCACCGTGACAATATTGTCTAGCTCCCGAAAATCAACCCGCCCGTCGGGTAAAAAAGTAGGCGTGCCTCCAGTTTTCCTTACCGCTGGTTCGTATTCTAAACGAGCATTAGTTCCGTTTTGGACAGGTATACCTTCTGCCAACACCCACTCTTGCGGAAGTGTCTGGGTAGCTACCATCTGCTGCAGCGCGTCTTCCTGGATGCCAAAACAAATGCCGGCAGCCTCTAGTTGTGCCTCTACCTCTGCGAGAGTCAGGGGCTGCCCCCAGACTGCTGGTTCTATTTGGCCAAGTACACGCATTTTGTCGCCCGTTACCTGTAATAGCAATTCTGCATCAGTTTTGCAGCTAGCCAAATCGGACACTAATACATGGGGCTGCCCGTCACTCTTAGCGAGTATCTCAGCCACTCGTGACTCCTGGTCCCACGGCCAGCCATGCTGCTGGGAAAAAGTCTGAATACTTTCCAAAGATACGGATGCAGATCCTGCAACAGGAGGCTCCACTATTAAAACCACCTGCTGCTCGTCTATCAAAACCTGAAAACCATTACCGCGGAATACTTGTGTTGCCTGTAGCAGCTCTTTCTTGGCCATAATTGCCCCCCATTTTAGCCTTTTAGTTTTGCGCGCAACTTTAGTAAAGCCGCTGAGTGAATTTGGCTCGCCCTCGATTCGCTAATTCCTAATACCTGAGCCGCCTCTTTCAGTGTCAATTCTTCATCGTAATACAGACTTAAGAGTAACTGTTCCCGTTCGTTCAAGCCACTTATTGCCTGGGCGAGTTCATTTACCTTTTCTGTTTGTAATAGCCTAACAGCTGGGTCATCTTCGCTAGAACCGGCGAGCAGATTCCCCATTTCAATACCTTCATCTTTATCTAAGGGTGTATTCAACGAAAGTACCGTGATCGCCTGTACTTCCTGTAACCATTTATGTAGTTCTGCCAAACTGAGGCCAAGCTCTGTAGCAATTTCTACATCCTCGGCAAATCTACCGAGCTTGGCATACAATCCCTCGGTAACTTCTTGTAAGCGTTTTGCCTTCTGCCTGACCGATCTAGGCACAAAGTCTAGGCGACGCAGACTATCAATTATTGCGCCTCTGATCCTAGTTACAGCATACGCTTCGAACTTTACGCCGCGATCGGGGCAGTAACTAACCATTGCATCCATCAGTCCTAGCACGGCAGCACTTTCTAAATCGTCGCGGTCCACATAGGCAGGTAAATGTAAGTTCATTCGCCCGCAAATGCGCTTAACGAGAGGGAGGTAATGTTCTATTAGAGCAGACCTAGCAATAGCATCGCCAGACCAATAGGCCTGCCACAGCGACTCGGCTGCAGGGCGACGCATTATTTCACCTCCCTAGATAACGAATGTCCCGTGCCCAATAGTACGAACCTCTAGCTCACCGCCCGTACAAGCAAACTCGATGGTACGCCCAAAATTGCCCCCGGTATGCTCAGCGACAATGGGAATCCCTAACTCCTGCAACACTCGGCGTGAAGCTAAGACATTTCGTTCCCCGATACGCATAACTTCACTTTGTCCAGGGAAACTGAACATTTGGGCGCCTCCCGCTAACTTACTCAGTAGCCGTTCTTGCCTAGCCCCAAGTCGTTCCATTTCACCTACTAGCAATTTGATCCCAGTGTCTGCATACTTAGCTTCCGTAGATTTGTCTTGATAAAGAGCCATTTCTGGCAGCATGATGTGTACCAAGCCACCGACGTTAACTTGCAAATCGTACAAACAAACACCGACACAAGAGCCAAGCCCTAAAGTTCTTAATACATCGTCTCCCCAACCGACAGCATACTGTGCCATACCCACTTGTTTGATCCTTTTTTTCATCAAGCAACTCCTAACAGCTCAAAAATACGCTCCAGTAACGGCACATCAGGTATTAGTAGAAAAGTAGCCTCTACTGATTCGTCACCATCACAGAGAGTGTTTTCTATGATCAAAGCCTGATCTGAATAAGCGCCTAGTTGCATTAGCGCAATATCTAATATGGCACCTGCCATATCGGTTGCAAGAGCGGGCACTGATAATTGATATTTGAGGCCGGTAAAAGTACTGAGTGCACTTAAGTATGAGCTACTCAAAATATTACCAACTTCCATTAAAGCTGATTGCTCCATAGACGAGTAAGGTGGTTTGCTGGTAATTTCCGAGTCAAGAAGAATACTCAATAACTTGGTCACCGATTCTTGTTTTAATAACCAGAGAATTGAACAAGTTAGCTCATCGGTAGCCTGAAAAAACACACCAGTCAATACGAGCTCTGCGCCTCCTAGGGAATCAGCTACATCAGCTAAGGGCAGGATGTTAACATTGGGAATTTGCATATCTACCCGCCTATTAAGCATGGTGGACAGTGCAGGTGCTGCGTTGCCACAACCAATGTTACTCATTTCGCGCAGAGCGTCAATCTGCAAGCTTGAAAGCACGGTCTTAAAGACCCCCTTTACATCTCTGGATCAACTACCCGCTCCAGATCGAGAAGAACAACTAAACTGTCTTCCCATTTCCCCACACCCCGTAAGAAATTACGGTTTGTTTCTCCGATAACTTGTTCTGCCGGCTGAATTGCAGTCTTCGGCAGACTTAGCACATGGCTAATCTCATCGACTAGCAAACCAACTAGTTGTTCTTGAGCCAGGGCGATTACGATATGCATGTCTTCATTGTTTTCTATAGCTGGCAAACCCAGGCGGCGGCGCAAATTAATTACTGGCACGACTTCACCGCGCAAGTTAATCACGCCGTCAACGAAATGCGGCGCACGCGGCACCCGGGTAGTAGGCATTATCCGTTCTACTGAATGTACACCCTCGATGGGCAAGGCATAATCCTCATCTGCTAATCGAAATACTACTAAGCGTACTTCTGATTCATTGCTAGCAGCACTCATGCAAGGCACCTCCCTAGACAATCGACATGACATCTAAAATCAGAGCAATGCTGCCATCACCGAGGATAGTAGCTCCACTCACCCCCGGACAGCGATCAACAAACGGGCCTAACGGCTTCACGACAACTTCTTCTTGGCCTAATAGCTCGTCCACCATCAGACCTAACAAACGCCTGCCTCGGTAAACAACCACTATGTAAACATCTTCTGCTGGAGAATTTGGAGCATCGACTTCCAGAGCTTGGCGCAGGTCAACAACTGGGATCGTTTGGCCTTGATAGCTCATGGATAAACGATGCTGCACAATAGTCAAATCTCTTCTTTTTAGCAGAGCTGTTTGATCCACTACACTGAGCGGGATGGCGTAGCGTTCGTCTCCCACCCGCACTTGTAAGGTGGCCATGATAGCTAGGGTCAGAGGAAGTACTATCGTGAAGGTAGTACCTACACCCAACTCGCTATGTATCAGAGTCCGTCCACCTAGGCTGGCAATTTTGCTAGCTACAGCATCCAAACCAACACCACGCCCGGAGACATCGCTCACTTGCTCAGCTGTGCTAAAGCCCGATTGGAACAGCAATTTGTATGCGCCTTCATCATCGAGGGCATTCGCTTCATCCTCTGTCAACAGGCCACGCTCGACAGCTTTCTGTTTAACACGGGTGGCATCTATGCCACGACCATCATCTTGCACTTCGATAAAAACCGATTCGCCTCGGTGATAGGCAGATAATCGCAGCTGCCCGACGGCTGGCTTGCCCACCCGTTCCCGCTCCGCTGGTGCTTCAATGCCATGATCCAAAGCATTTCGCAAGAGATGGATTAGAGGCTCGCCAATCTCATCGACAATAGTTCTATCTAATTCGGTCTCTTGACCTGAAATAATAAAATCTACTTCTTTTCCTAGTTGCTGGCTCAAATCTCTGATCATGCGCGGGAAGCGGTTAAATATTTGCTCGACAGCAACCATCCTTACTTGCATTACCTCGTCCTGCAATTCTAGCAAAATGCGGTTTAAACTGGCTGTAGTGTCGGCCAGTACCGTGCTGCCGAGATCCCTGCTGATCTGCGTTAGCCGCGTACGCGTAATCACTAACTCGCTTACAAGATTCATTAAGCGATCTAGCCGCGATATATCAACTCGTACACTTTTGCCCGTGCGCAAACGAGCTACATGCGCCAGCTCTTGACTAGGCTCAGCTAATGTGGTTTGTCCGGCTACCCCGGCTAGAGGGACAACTGTTACCTCGCGCACGTCAACAATGTTCTCGACTTCGTCTTGCAGTGCCTCCCCAGACGAGTCGGTAATTACCCATAATGAAAACTCGTCATCGAAACGTTCTTCCTCTAAATCTGGAACGCCCGGCTCTGCATGGATAATTTCCCCGTGCTGCTCTAGACGTTGAAATACCATGTAAGCACGGGCAGATTTAAGCAAAGCGCCTGGCGCTAGGCGAACGTCCAGCCGGTAGCCTCGCATTCCTTGTTTGACAGCAGCGTCGAGAACCAGCCGAGCATGCTCATCCAATTCAGATATTGCCGCTGCCGCTACTTCCATCTTTGCAGGCTGTGTGGCATCAGCTAGTACTGGCAAAGCGGCCATAATAGGTTCAATGGAAAGACTCTGATCTTCCTGTCCGTCAGCAGCACTTTCCACTAGTTCTTCCAAAACATCTACGGCGCGTAATAGGGCAGTAATAAAATTGCTGTCAGGAGTCAGCTTGTCTTGTCTAACTAGATCTAAGGAACTTTCCATGCGGTGCGTTAACTGAGCCGTCCGCTCGAAACCCATAGTGGCTGCCATGCCCTTAAGAGTATGAGCTGCACGGAACAGTTCGCCTACTACCTCTTTGTCATGTGGGTTTTGCTCTAAATATAAGAGACTGGTATTTAATGTTTGAATGTGCTCCTTGGCTTCTTCCATAAACATTTCTAGATATTGGGACATTTCCATCGGTTCAGCTCTCCCTTCCTGCTAGGCCTGCTACAATAGCCTCTGGAATTTCAGGCAATGGAACAACCCTATCTACAGCTCCGGTCATCATTGCCGCCTTGGGCATACCAAAAATAACTGCCGTGGATGCATCCTCCGCTAAAGTGCGAGCTCCAGCTGCCTTCAAAGCAGCTAAACCTTGAGCCCCGTCCGCCCCCATTCCGGTTAGAATAACAGCTACTTTGCATAAGCCCCGTATTTCTGCCAAGGAGTGAAAAAGCACGTCTACTGCCGGGCGGTGCCCATTAACCGCCTCAGTCTGCATCAGATGTATATGAGGCTCACCGTTTATAAGTCTGACTATCAAATGGTAGTCGCCAGGGGCAATATAGACATGGTCGGCCTGAATGGGGCCCACGCTGGCTTCTTGCACGGTTAAAGCCGCTAAACTATCTAGGCGCTCGGCTAATGTCCGGGTAAACCCTTTCGGTATATGTTGTACCACCAGGTAAGCCGTCTGGCCATCCAGGGGCAAGCGGCTAATTACTTCCTGCAAAGCCCGCGGCCCTCCCGTAGAAGTGCCGATAGCCACTACCCGGAGATCTTTTTTCGCTGTCGGAGTCCAAAGTCGCTTTTCTCGCCGTAAGCCCCTAGGGGCTGTTGTTATCGGTGAACGCAACTTGCTGAGTTCAACTCCAGCAGCTTGCAATACCTTATCTATGATTGCTTGTCGTAACTGCGGATCTTGAATCTGGGCAGGAGAATCAGGTTTGCCGATAAAATCAACAGCTCCTCGGGATAGGGCTTCCAAAGTCTCCCTAGCCCCGGCTTGTGTATAAGAGCTAAGCATCATCACTGGTACTGGCCGGGTCTCCATCAACTGAGTTAAGGCGCTGAGGCCGTCCATTTCTGGCATCTCTATGTCTAAGGTCACCACATCCGGTTGTAGCCGCAAATTCTTAGCCACAGCATCGTGGCCGTTGCGAGCAACGCCCACTACTTTTATTTGGCCGGAGCTCTCCAACAGATCCGATAGCAGCCGCCGCATATAGGCTGAATCATCTACCACCAACACGTTAATCATAGCTGTCCTCCTACTTTACATTTCTAAACGGCGGCGGCGCGCCTGTTCTTGATAAATAAAACGAATGATGGCCTCCTCGTCTTGTCGCTTGATGTCATGAAATTGGACACTAGCTTGACAGGTATTATCTAGATTATCACTGACTCGCAAAACTCTTGCCATGAGCCCTATCTGCTGCAACGAGCTGCTACAGATGTCAATCTCCAACCAATCACCATAAACAAGTGGCTCTCGAGTAACCAACTGCAGCCCCCCACCGCTAATATTTAGCGTATAGCCAGTACAGGTGATAAAGGAACGATGGGACTCAAGATCGTTCACTACTCGAAAACTAATAGGCAACTGCAAAGACAACCGATAGTGCTGACGTTGTTGTATTCTCCTAATCTGTTGTGGGTAGGCCAATCTTACGGCTGGCGCAGGCAACAAAACTTGTTCTATAACGGTGGTATCAAAAGTGTAGTATCCTTTATCCGGCACGCCAAAACCAACTGTCACCAAAGTCCCCGGTGACAGGTAAATTTGCTCCCCTGAGGCTTGCAGCACCCCAATATCCAAATATGCACCCTGATCATCAGCGTCCAGAAGCAAACTAGGAAAAACACGCTTTCTCCAAGTAACCTGCAGCCTTTGGCCAATAGCAAGTAGTTCTTGTAGGCGCAGTTAGCCCACCTCCTAGCGTTTCATAGAACTGATTAGACGAATAAAAAACGAATGCAAGCCCGATGCGGGAGCCTGACTTTTGGTCTCATTCACAACAAATAACTCCTTGGCTAATTGCCGGATAGCTCTAGCTGCACGGCTTTCCATGTTGCTTAAGACTAATGGTTCTTGGCGGATGATAGACTGGGTCACTAAACTATCTTCAGGTAGCCACCCTGCCAAGGCAGGGGTAATGCCCAGGAAATGCTGTGCCGTCTTTACTATCTTTCGATACACAAACTGAGCCTCGTCGTGACCGCGGGCGCGATTTACCACCACCTGCAACTTCTGCCCGCCTTGTTGACTCAGCAACTTAATCACCGCGTAAGCATCGGTGATGGAGGTCGGTTCAGGCGTCGTAATGACGATGATTTCTTGCGAGGCATAAAGAAAACTGAGTACAGAATGCGAAAGCCCAGCGCCTGTATCTAACAGAATCAAATCAGCTGACGCATCCAACTCCTCTAACCCCATTAAAAGCTGCTCAAGCTGTTGTTGAGTGAGATTCGCCAGCTCGGGCAATCCTGACCCTCCGGCAATAACCCTTAATCCATGGGGGCCGTGGCAAACAATTTCACTTAAGGCCTTTTCGCCTTTAACTACATGCAGCAAGTTGTAGCGAGGTAACAGACCCAAAGCAATATCAACATTGGCCAACCCTAGGTCAGCATCGAATATGATGGTAGACAAGCCTGCTAGCTGCGCCGCTAAAGCGAGATTGACAGTCAATGTAGTCTTGCCTACACCACCTTTACCGCTGGTAACACTGATCAAGCGCGCCTGCTTCTGGGGCTTGTTGACTCTATTCTGCAAGTTCAAAGTTCTATCTACCATTCTTTGTCGCTGCACCAGTGTGCGTAAACGTTCAGCTTGATCCCGCACTCTGCTACTCCCCTAACAGCAGATTTACTAGATCACGCGAACAGGGCCGAATGAGATCATCAGGTACATCCTGTCCATTAGTGAAAAAGGCGGCTGGTAATCCTGTCTTCAACAGTAAATTAATAATCGGTCCAAAGCAGCGGCCCTCGTCGAGCTTAGTAAACAACAAGGCCGTAGGTTGCATTATTCGGTAGCTTTCAATCACATCCAACATAACCTCATATTGAGTTGTTGCACTCAGAGTCAAATAAACTTCATCTGCGTCGACAGCTTCGAGAAAAGCCTTCAATTCAGACAGCTGCATCTTATTCTGCTGGCTGCGCCCTACACTATCAACGAAGACTATGTCATAATCTGACAGCGTATTTAGGGTCTGACGCATCTCCGCTGGAGTGAGCGCTACTTGCACAGGCGCCGTTAGGATGTCGCCGTAAGTTCGCAATTGCTCTACCGCAGCGATGCGGTAAGTATCAAAGGTTACAAAAGCCACTCGCTGCTGCTGACGCAAAACAGCATTAGCTGCTAACTTGGCAATGGTAGTGGTCTTACCCACTCCTGTTGGGCCGATTTAGCAAATAACCTGCCGTACTCCGGCCTGAACAGGCGGTAAAATATAGCGACTCAGTTTTTCTTCAAGCAGATTGCGCACCAATCCTTCTATTTGTTCTACATCTGCCAGTTGGGCAGGTCTTAGGTCTGACATCAACTCTTCCATGACCTCGGTTAAGAACCCTGCTTCCAAACCTGTAGCCTGTAAACGACTATATAACGATCCCATCGGTTCAGGATATGCAGATCGCCCTTGAGTTCTCGCCAGCCTGCTAGCCATCGCCTCGAGCATCCGTTTGGTTTCTGTCAGCTCGCGCTGTAATCCTTCCCAGGGGGCTGCTGGGTCTGTCAGCAACAGCTTTTGCTCCGAGGGACGGCTTTCTGCTGTTGCCGCAGGGACCTCATCAACAGCGGCAGTAACCTCCACTTGGGAAAAACCTAACCAACCTAAGATGCCTTTTCTTTTTACTTGCCGAGAGCTGAGAACGACTGCATCTTCCCCCAGCTCTTGTAAAATCTGCGCTTTTGCTTCTGGTAAGGAAGCAGCTAAAAAGCGTTTGATTTTCATATCTTCACCACACCAACTGCTTGTACTTCCTGACTCGGTTCTAATTCGTTATAAGAAAGAACAACCAAACGGCTCAGAGCCCGCTCTGTGAGGCGTTTAAAATACAGGCGAACTAGGGGAGCTGTTAAGACTATGGGAGTTTTCCCCGCGTTAACTAGGCGCATGGCCTCCTTGCTAACACTGCTGATTAAGCGCTCTAAAATATCCGGTTCCAGGTTAATATAATTGCCAGCCTCAGTCTTCTGCACCGATTCCAATATTAACTGCTCCAATTCCAAATGCAGTGTTATTACTTGCAACGGCTCGCCAGGTTCAACATACTGATGCACTATCACCCGCCCCAGTGCCTGACGCACATATTCGGTTAAGAGGTCAATATCCTTAGTGATAGTGCCATAATCGCCTAAGGTTTCTAAAATAGTGACCAGGTCACGAATAGGAACATCTTCTTGCAATAAATTGATTAGTACCTTCTGTACCTGACCGATAGAGAGAATAGCTGGGACTACTTCTTCCACCACAGCTGGTGCTTGTTCTTGCAAGCCGTCTAGTAGCTGTTTAACTTCTTGTCGCCCTAGCAGATCGGGCGCATGTTTGCGAATTAACTCGGTCAAATGGGTAGCTAGAACAGTTGCTGGATCAACGACTGTATAGCCAGCAAGTTCTGCCCTTTCCCGCTCACTTTCCCTTATCCACCAGGCTGGCAACCCAAACGCCGGCTCTGTCGTAGCAATGCCAGCAATGCTTTCAGTGGCCGAACCCGGGTTCATAGCCAAAAGATGGTCTAGCATCAGGTCCCCCTGCCCCACCGGCACGCCCTTCACCTTAATTAAATAGGTAGTGGGCTTTAATTGGATATTGTCCCGAATCCGGATAAAGGGCACTACGAACCCCATATCTAAAGCAAACTGCCGCCGGATCATATTGATTCTTTCCGATAATTCACTCCCGTGATCAGCATCTGCTAAGGCTATCAAGCCAAAGCCGAGTTCTATTTCCAGAGGGTCGACCGCTAACAGGCTGGTTATGTTCTCGGCGCGGCTTGCCGTCGCTGCTTGTTCCACCTGTGCCTGCTGGGCTTGTAGCACTGCCGACTCCTGCTGGCGTCTCTGGGTAGCAACAGAAAAGCTGACGGCAGCCAAGACAGCAAAAGGCACAAAGGGTAGGCCTGGTACTAGACCGAAGAATAATAGCAAAAAACCTGCAATAGAAAAGATACCCGGTTGGGAAAATAGTTGACTCGTAATGTCTGCACCCATGTTATCTTCAGAGGCAGCTCGGGTAACAATGATGCCCATAGCAGTAGAGATCATCAAGGAAGGGATCTGGGTCACTAAACCATCGCCGACAGTCAGGAGAGCAAATTCTTGTACAGCTTCCGCCGCTGGCAGGTTCATCCGAAACACACCAACAGCGAAACCACCAATTAAGTCTAAGAGGGTGATAATAATGCCAGCAATAGCATCGCCCTTGACAAACTTACTGGCGCCGTCCATAGCACCGTAAAAATCAGCCTCCAATTGGATTTCCCGGCGGCGCTGCCGAGCCTCATCTTCAGTCAACAGACCTGCATTTAAGTCGGCATCGATGCTCATTTGTTTACCAGGCATAGCATCTAGCGTAAACCGTGCAGCGACCTCGGCTACTCGTTCAGCGCCCTTGGTAATTACAACGAATTGGATCACAACAAGGATCAAGAAAATTATGAGACCAACGATTATGTCGCCCCCGACAACGAAATTACCAAAGGCTTGTATAATTTCACCTGCGTTACCATGAAGCAGAATCAATCTTGTAGAAGAAACACTTAATGCTAGGCGAAATAGGGTCAACAATAGGAGCAGTGAGGGAAAAGCAGAAAACTCCAATGGCCCTCGTATAAACATTGTCACCAACAAGACAGCCAAGGAAAGAGTGATGTTAAGGGCAAGGAGAATATCCAACAGCCAAGCGGGCAGCGGAATCACCATCATAATCACAGCTACTACTACTGCTATGACAACCGAAATATCAGATAGTTTCAAAGGGCACCCTCCTTGTCAGCCATTGTCAATGGCGCCTCTGAGTACGATAAACGAAAGCAAGAATTTCGGCTACCGCTTGGTAAAATTGAGGTGGGATGACATCCCCAATCTCTACAGCTGGGAAAAGTAGTTGTGCCAATGGCGGATCCTCAACAATAGCTACCCGATGTTCTCCTGCTATTTCTTTGATTTTTTGGGCTAGATAGCCCTGCCCTTTGGCTACCACCACTGGCGCTTCTGCTTGCGCCGGATCATACTTGAGAGCAATAGCCAGGTGTACCGGGTTCACTATTACCACATCTGCCTGAGGAACATCGTGCATCATACGCCTACGCGCTAAGAGGCGTTGCCTTTCTCTAATGCGAGCTCTTATTTGGGGATCCCCTTCTGTCTGGCGAAACTCTTCTTTGATCTCCTGCTTACTCATGCGCAATTCCCTGCTATAGGTGAAGCGTTGGTAAACATAATCAGCAGCGCCAATGAGTAAGAGAAAAATCACCACTCGCAAACTGGTGTTAAAGGTTAAACGCCCCATTGCTGCCAACGAGTTGGCCATATCGTCACCAACATGGCCTAGGGTCCAGGCTAAGGCGGCTTCAGCTGATTGATAAACAACGTATGCTATTCCACCTAGCTTAAGCATAGATTTGAACAGTTCCACTAATGCCTTCTTGCTAAACATACGCTTGAAGCCTTCTAGTGGGTTTATTTTTTGCACGCTAGGCTTGAGAGGAGTGCCAGAAAGCAAGAACCCTACCTGGGCCAAATTGCTGGCTAAGACCACTAATAAGACGACTGCAAATAGGGGGAGTACAACCCGACCAGCCTGTGCTGCTATCTGCCATAGCCATTGGCTAGAGGCAGGGATATCAAAATCCTTTTGATGCAGATTTTGCCAGGTATTACTAGCAAAGCTCAGAAAGCCCCAGCCTAAACCAGGAAATACGGTATAGATGAAGACGACGGCAGCCAGTAGCACTAAGGCACTATTGAGCTCTGGGCTGCGGGCAACCTGTCCCTTGCGACGTGCTTCTTGGCGACGCCTGGGGGTAGCTGGTTCAGTCTTCTCCTCGGCAAAAAGCTGTAGATCAAACCAGAGTTTAATCATGGCACAGCCCTGCTTGCCATCCAATCTGCTAATCGTAGCATCACATCCCCCAGCCCCTTCTCCATTAACAGCATCAAGCTAGGTAAAGCAACCAACAGCGCCACAGATAAAATAATGATTTTCAGGGGCATACCCACTATAAAAACATTCATCTGTGGCACAGACTTAGCCATAATTCCAAACATCAAACTAGTGAATAAGGATGCCCCGATAACAGGCAAAGCTATCTGTACGGCCAAAAGCAGTAAGCGCACGCAGCTAGCTATCAAGAGCGTCAGGTTCGCTGGAAGGCCCAACTCACCTACAGGTAGTAAATAAAAACTTTCGGCTAATGCTCGCAGTAATAACAAGTGGCCGTTGAGGCTTAAATAGAGGAGAAGGCTCAGCATAGAAAATAGATTGCCCATCAACGGCAGCTGGTTTTCGGCCATAGGGTCCAATACGTGAGCCATGTGAAATCCCATCTCTGTGTCGACGAGTTGCCCCGCAACACCGACAGCGAAGAAGAAAAGTTGTACCATAAAGCCGATACTTACGCCAATAGCAACTTCACGCAACAAGTAGCCAGCAAAAGCCCAGGCATTTGTTGGCACCAATAGGCTACCAGCTGTTGTCGATTGCAGCAACAGAGCTAATAGGAGCGCAAGACCAGCTTTCAAGACAAAAGGCACGTTGCGCCCCCTAAAAGGAGGAGCAATCATGAGAAGGGCCGTAATGCGAGCAAATGCCAGTCCCAGCCAGAAAACTTGGCTCGGCTCTGGCAAAATCAACCCCCAACCCATTAGCTTATAGCAGAGGCCAAGTTGCCCAGGAGTCTAGCTGCAAAGTCGGACAGCACTGTTATCATCCAAGGTGCTGTAAGCAAAGCTGCTAACATTACGGCTAAGATCTTGGGCACAAAACTCAAGGTAGCTTCTTGAATCTGGGTTGTTGCCTGCAAAATGCTGACTATAAGCCCCACAACCAAACCACTCAATAGCAGAGGACCAGCAACTATCAGCGCGGTCATCACCGCTTCCCGGCCAAGGTCAATAATGAATTCGGGGGTCATGTTTAAGAACTACCTCCTCTAGAAACTCTGTAACAGAGATTTCACTACCAGATGCCAACCACCCACCAAGACGAATAGGAGTATCTTAAAGGGTAAAGAGATCATCACTGGCGGCAACATCATCATACCCATCGACATCAGGGTGCTAGCGATCACCATGTCTATAACTAAGAAAGGCACAAAGATCAAGAAGCCCATCTGGAAAGCTGTCTTCAGCTCACTCACTACAAAAGCCGGAATGAGAGTTGACATAGGAACCTCTTCCAAATCAGTAAACTGCTGATTAGCCATGCTGGTAAAAAGCTCGAGATCTTGGGCCCGAGTATGGGCTAACATAAAATCCCGCAGTGGGGCTTGAGCTAGCTGCATCGCCTCCTCTGGCGTTAGTTCTCCCGCCAAATAGGGCTGGATAGCCTGCTCGTTGATAGCACTAAATACAGGGCCCATAATAAACAAGGTCAAAAACAAGCTGAGGCCGATAAGTACCTGATTCGGTGGTACCTGCTGTGTCGCTAGAGCGTTACGGGTAAACGAGAGCACTATGACCGACCTAGTAAAGGATGTCATCAAAACTAGGATAGCAGGGGCTAAGGTCAACACCGTCAGAAGCAGGAAGATATTTAACATGCCAACTACGTCCTCAGGGGTCTCAGGAGCAGATAAGCGGATATCGACCATCGGATCAAAGGCGAAGGCCGACTCCACCCCGCCAAAGCCAGTTAACAGCAAACAAAGCGTGATAATTAGGGGTCGCTTCATCGGTGTGGCTCCTTTAGCTTTCTTAATCTATCTAGGAGCTCTTGGGCAAAATCAGGACGGTGCTGGTCGTCGGATTCCGATGCCGCTTGCTTTTCTACCTGCTCTTGCAACCGCTTGGGGCTAACACGTGCTAACCAATGCGAGATTCTCGCTGCACCGGTGGCAACTGGTTCGCTGTCAAGTTCCGACGTCAGCGGAAATTCTCGCAAAACGATTATGTCTTGATTGCTAACCGCAAGCAAGATCACTTTGTCTACAACCTTGACCAGAAAAAGGCCTTTACCTGCTCCTAAAGGAAGGTGTTCCAGCAAGCGCAAATGTTTGCCGGGACCGGCAACAAAACCGGCCCCTTTCTTGACCCAGAGGCGAGTGGCTAGGATAGATAGTAATATTAATAAAGCGAAAACGAACAACAGGTAAATGACCTGCCAAAAAAGCCCCCCTCTATTTTCGGCGAGGGTAGGCTGCAATGCTAATAGACTAATTATGGTTTAGCGCAACGCTTTGCGTAAAGCTTCGACAACTCGATCTGGCTGGAAAGGCTTCACAATAAAATCAAGTGCCCCAGCCTGAATAGCGTCAACCACCATCGCCTGCTGTCCCATAGCACTACACATGACGATTTTGGCCTGAGGATCAATCTTCTTGATCTCTCGCACAGCCGCGATGCCATCTAGTTTGGGCATAGTGATGTCCATGGTAACTAAGTCTGGCCTCAGTTCCCGATAACGTTCTATGGCCTGTACCCCGTCTTAGGCCTCGCCGCAGACCTCAAAACCGTTCTTTCGTAAAATGTCTTTGATCATCCGGTGGACCATGTCATAGCCTATCAGGCTCCGCTCGTATGGCCTCTGAGGTTGGAGTCTCCTTACCTGCAAGTTGCCTAGATAACAGGAGGCACTTCTCAGCGCTCTCCCCTAGGGGTTCTTGCATACAGAGCGGTTTATCCTAGCCTAGCTAGATGAGGACAATGATCAAACTATCCTCATAAATGCCGCATCATCGACCACCAAAATACGTTGACTCAAGTGCTACTTCCTCCTTCGCGCCTACTGAAGATGGCTTACACGATCTATCACGCTAACGACATCAGTTATGCGCACTCCGAAATTCTCATCGATAACGACAACTTCACCCTTAGCTATCAACTTGCCATTAACAAAAATGTCTACCGGCTCACCTGCAACACGATCTAGTTCGAAAATTGATCCGGGAACAAAATCCAAGACCTCGCGAATGGTCTTCTGTGTACGACCTAGTTCCACCGTCAGCTGTAATGGCACATCCATCAGTAGCTGTAGATTATCGGTACCGGGCTGTGTAACAGTCGATTCAGGGGGGAATGGCTGAAACTCAACGGGCTGCACCGTTATTGGTGGCGTTGCAGCTCTCTCCGGCCTATGCCTTACTGTCTCTGGCGGCGTCGCAAGCGGCTCACGAACTGCAGTCTGCACTTCCGGCTGATAGCTAGGAGGGGCTACAGCTGTCTGAGTTTCAGGCTCTGCTGGGTCTGCTACTAGATCCTGCTGATGCAAAAGGATATCTACCATCTCCCGGGCGAAATCGACCTGTAAAAGGAGCATAATCTCCGAATCAATCAAATCCTCCACAGTCATGCTAAAGGCTATCTTTGCCAAATATTCATCACTATCCAGATGCTGATCAAGCGGCTCACTCCCCAAATCTATGACCCGTGTTACCGGTGGGGATATAGCTATTATGCGATTAAACATGCTGGACAGTGACGTGGCTGCTGACCCCATCATCTGGTTCATAGCTTCAGACAGCGCGCTCAACACCATTTCGTCTATAGCAGCTTGCGGATTTAGTCCGTCCCGCCCCATCATCAAGTCTGCAATTACAGAACCATCGCCTGTACGCATCACCAAAAGATTGCGCCCCTGCAGCCCTTCTGTATAGCTAACTTCCACGATGATAAAAGGCATGGGGCTGGCCTCGCTGATTTGTCGTGGCGTAGTTATCGACACCCGTGGGATGGTGATTTGCACCCGCCGGTTCAGTAGCAACGACATGGTCGTAGCAGCCGTTCCCATGGATATGTTACCTATTTCACCTAGCATATCTTTTTCCTGTTCAGTCAAGGTAGGCACCGCGGCCTGCTTATCTTCCTGATCAGTGAGATTAAGTAAGGCATCTATTTCTTCTTGGGATAACATGTTACTCCCCATTATCTACACCTCCCTGCAGTACCTCCTCTACCCGCACTGCCAAATTGTTTGCTACTCTACCAACAGAACCCAAGAACTTGGGGATAGATCCGACTCGTGCCCGAACGAGACTGCCTACTTTGGTGTCTAGCCGGATACAATCGCCCACTTGCAAGTCTAACAACTCTCCTAGGGTGACAGTAGTCTCTCCTAACTCCACGCGTAGTGGCACATAAACTTGATCGAGCGCTCGCCGCATCCGCCGGGTCAATTGCTGGTCGTGCAACCGAGTTTGTCCTGCATACCAAGAGCGAGTCGTCAGTTTATCCATGACCTGTTCTAAAACCATATGGGGCAGGCAAATATTGAGCATACCTTCGACCGTACCAACCTTAGCCGAACAAGTTATCAAAGCCACGGTTTCATTTTGGGACACAATCTGCGCAAAAAGCGGATTCGTTTCTAAGGTCTCCAAACGAAAGTGCACATCGGCCACTGTCTGCCAGGCATCCCGATATAAATGCGCGAATTGCCGCATGAGCTGGCTTACCAAACCTTGTTCGATGTCAGTGAGAGCCCGCCCTTCCTGCAAGGTTTCTCCTGTGCCCCCTAACATAAGGTCAAGCATGGCAAAAATCAAAGTCGAGTTACATTCCATTAGCGCCCTACCATCCCACTCGGGAATATCATAAATGGCTAATACAGTTAAGAGGGGCAAGGAGCGGGTAAATTCGTAATAAGTAAGCTGTTCAACGGTGATAACCTTGATTTCCACCAAAGTTCGCATAGAAGTAGCCAAAAAAGTGCCTAGGCTGCGGGCGAAATTTTCATGGAGCATCTGGAGCGTACGCATCTGCTCTTTAGTAAACTTTTCTGGCCGTTTAAAATCATATAGCTTAATGCGCTGCTCACTAGCTTCCTTTTTCATTTCGCCGGGATCTAATTCACCAGAGTCTAAAGCAGCTAGCAGTGCATCTATCTCACTTTGGGAGAGAACCTCACCCAACGGACGGCACCCCCTTTCCTAGCACGCGCCTAATCGATGACTATTTGGGCAAAATAAAGGTTTAGCAACTGATCTGTGCCTAGCACTTCCCTGAGAGCTTGAACTAAATCACTACGCAACAGATCTTGACCGCTGGCTCCGCTAAGATCTTCCCGGTGTTTGCTGCGCAGAACCTGGTAAATTGCATCCACCACTTCCACTTTCCGCTTTTCCATCTCTTTGACCACATCTCGGTCTCCTAGCTCAGCATAGAGCTCGACTCGTATGTGCCCGTACCCGGCCAAATCGGTCAGAAACAACTCTGGTATCCGATAGGTTACAGTCGTATTAGACCTAGGTTCTAAAACTAGCCAATATACTAGGCCTCCTCCTACAATCACACCCACAAGCAGGGTGGCTAAAACGACTGTCAAGACACGATTACCCATGCTAAACCTCCTAGCGAGGCTCTAGAGCCCCCACCGATGTTCTCTTGATTAAAATTTCAACTCTCCGATTTCTAGCTCTATTGGCTGCCGAGGAATTGGGTACCAGAGGTCGATACTCTCCATAGCCGACGGCTGATAACCGCTCAGGCGTTAGCTTGTGCTTATGAATGAGATATTCGACCACCCGGTTTGCCCTGGCCGTAGAAAGCCACCAGTTGGAAGGAAACTCGCGAGTATTAATAGGGAGATCATCGGTATGTCCTTCCACAGCAATTTGATTCGGAACCCTTTGCAGAACTTCTGCTACCCGGTCCAAGATACCAAGGGCCTCGGGGCGCAGGTCCGCCTTAGCTAAATCAAAGAGCACTGTATCTAAGAAACGAACTGCTAGACCACGTTCGTCATAGACAGCTTCGACCCTACCCCTCAGACCGGCTTCCTCTAAATAGGCGTCTATAACAGCGTAAGCCTCGTCTATCGTGAGTTCCCCGCCCTTGTTAAGCAGATCTTTATCGTTTAAAGAAGCTCCACCGTCTAAAACACCCGTCAAAGCAGCCTGAATGGAAAGGGCTACTTGCCTAAATTTTCCTGTCTCCAGCGTGGAAAAAGAGTACAGCAGCATGAAAAAGCACATTAACAGGGTGACTAGGTCGCCATATGTAGTCAGCCAGTTAGCATCGGGAGGTGGAATTTCAGAAGTCCGCCGTCTCCTAGGCCTACTCATTGCCGCTCACCGTGTATACTTCTCCAGCTGCGCTAGAGGTAACTAGCGGGCTGGGACTAGTAGCCAAGAATGCTTTCAACTTTTCTTCCACGATACGCGGGTTTTCTCCTGCTTGAATCGACAAAATGCCCTCTATCATGACCTCTTTTAGCAATATTTCTGCCCTACTGTTAGTACGCAATTTGTTAGCGATCGGTGTGCAAAACAGGTTGGAGATAAGCGACCCATAAAAAGTAGTCACCAAAGCAACAGCCATGCCCGAACCAATGTTGGAAGGATCATCTAAGCTCTGCAACATTTGTATCAAGCCGATTAGGGTACCCAACATACCGAAGCCTGGGGCTAAGGCAGCCATGGTATCAAAAACCGCTGCGTTAGCACTGTGCCGATCTTCGATGAAGCTGAGTTCTGTTTCCAAAATGCTACGCACCAGCTCCGGATCAGTCCCATCGACAATCAACTGGATTCCCTTTTGCAGAAAGGGCTCGTCCATTTCTTCCACATCGTCCTCCAAAGCAAGCAAGCCCTCACGCCGTGCCTTTTCCGCATAGCCTACCAAGAGAGCAATAATCGCCCGGGGCTCTGCTAGTTTCTTAGCGTCCAAATTGCGCAAGACCTTGGGGACATTCTTAATCGTTTCCCAGGGATAGGCGGCAATGGTCGCTCCCAAGGTCCCGCCCACCGTGATTAAAAAAGAATCAAAATCGAGGAAGGAGCGAAGGTCTCCGCCAGAAAAAATAGCGTAGAAAACCAGCACAAAGCCTACCATAATTCCTACTGTGCTAGAGTTCATCGGCTGCAGCCTCCTTCATTTTCCTAAACAAGCGTACCCGATAGTTTTCAATAGCGGTAACCACCTCTTCAATAGTTTCTCGGACAACATACTTGCGTCCGTTGGTAAGGGTCACCACCACGTCTGGCGTAGACTCAACAGTTTCGATTAGTTCAGCGTTCAACCAAAAAGTGATGCCGTTTAGACGTGTTAGAGATATCACTAAACCCCCTCCTTCCCACTTGGCTTAGTGAGGTAGGGGAGCAAAACTGCTCCCCCCATTATTGGCATTAGCGCTTGAGATTTACTACTTCCTGCAACACTTCGTCGGAGGTAGTAATAATTCTAGAGTTGGCTTGCAGACCGCGTTGGGTGACAATCATCTCGGTAAACTCGAGCGAGAGGTCTACGTTAGACATTTCTAGCGAGCTAGAGGCAATAGAGCCAAAACCAGCTGTACCAGCCCGGCCAATCTGCCTTATCCCCGAGTTGTTAGACTCCATGAAAGCCGTATTACCAACCTTCATCAAGCCACCAGGGTTAGCAAAGCGGGCTAAGGCGACCTGCCCCAGGTCCTGAATCAAGCCGTTGGAAAATTCGCCGATGATGGTACCTGAACCGTCGATAGAGTAGCTCTGGAGAGAGCCCTGCGGCGCCCCGTTACGATAGGCCACAGCCAAAGTACTTTGACGGGCAGCGCCGGTAACGGCACTGAAGTTAATCTCTATATTGAGTTCCTCAGCGTCGGCTGGTTGCCACTGCAAAATAAATTCGCCGCTACCGATGAGCTTACCCGCCTCGTCAAAACTCAAAGTTAGGTTTGCCACAGGATTACCGTCGCTGTCATTAATCTCGGTGCCAGTGGGGGAAATAATCTGCCACTGCCAGGCGTTCGCACTAGGCACTTTGGTAAACTCGATTTCGACGGTGTGCAAATTGCCTAGCGAGTCGTAGACCTCAAAAGTAGCAGGGACAACGGGCGGGTTACCGCCCTCGCCGCGGGCGTTATAGTCCAAGTTGTTAGCAAACTCAACCTTTGTGGTTGCCACCGGGTCGTAGGTTTCGCCCGTCGAAATCCGGATGTCTACCAGGCGCCCATCTACATTAGGATCTAGTCCCTGCACCCGCAAGCCGCTACCTGGCACAACTAGGTAGCCCTCTTCGTCTACATCAAAGTTGCCAGCGCGGGTATACATCAGAGTGCTACCATCGCGGATGATAAAAAAGCCACTTCCTTCGATCGCCAGGTCGGTCCCGTTGCCGGTATACTGGATGCTGCCATCGCTATGATTGGTATCGATGCTAGCCAGGGTCATACCCAACCCTACCTGCACCGGGTTGGAACCACCCCGATCTCCATAGGCACTGGTAGCAGCCTGGAGCGTTTGGCTGAACAAGTCTTTAAAAGTGACACGGCCCGATTTGAAGCCGATGGTATTCACGTTAGCTATGTTGTTGCCAATGACGTCGAGCCGGGTCTGATGGTTACGCAAACCCGAGACGCCAGAATACATGGATCGTAACACCGAAAAATGACCTCCTTCTTGGGATTATTTGTTGGTCAGACCGCAAGCGTTTGGTCTGACAAGGCTTCCTCAAAGAGGTCCAGCCTTTAGTCTAGAATTACGGCACTGTCAATGTTGGTAAAAACGTTTTCCCGCATATGAGCCTCGTCAACGGCAGTCACTACTGTCCGCCTTTGGACGTTAACCAGGAAGGCCGTACGATTCAACAAAATCAAGGAATCACGGGCCCCTTTTTGGGCAGCCTTGGTGACGGCCTGTTGCAACCTAGTCATGTCAGTCGGCGAAAGCTCAATTTGCCGCTGCTGCATGCGTTCGGCGGCATGCTTAGAAAAGCGTAACGGCTGTTGCCCTAAGGCCTTATCCAGCAAATGTTGGAAGCCCACCTGGGGCGATTGCTGGCTAACAGGCTTCGTAGGCTTTGCTGCCGGACCAATAGGTCGGGCCGTGGGGTAAAGACGATTAGAGAGTCTGGGGTCCATTCTGGCCTTCACCACCCGCAAGCTGCACCGCGTTCACCCATTCTGCTGGGTACAGCTGTCCATTTACTGACACCTGCACAGACCCGTTAAGGCTGACCACTCTTTCCACCACACCAGCTGTCGGTACCCCACCGTTCGTCGGCAGAATAAGCACTTCTTGCCCCAGCATCGACATCGCACTCAGGCGCAGCATTTGCCCGTTCAGGTTCTGCATCTGCTCTAAGGCCGAAAACTGCGCCATCTGGGCTATGAAATCCCGGTCATCCATGGGCGAAAGAGGGTCTTGGTGTCGTAATTGCACAACTAGCAGCTGCAAGAAGGAGTCTTTACCCAGCATGTCGTTGGCTGCAGCTTTGCGCCCTGTGCCTGCAACCTGCTGAGCAGTATTGCTGGTTGCCATTATGTGCATGATTGTTCTCCTCCTTTATTTACAAACGATAATCAAGGCGTCGATCAGTTAACAGAGTCTCGATCACTGGAGGCGTTTCGGTCTTAATGATCGCCGTCCGTTGCCAGCGTCGCTGCTGGCGCGGGTCGTCCATCTGCCGCTCCCGCCCGGGAGTCTGTTGAAACTGCCCCGCTGTTTCCGCCCCGAGGAAAACTTGTTCGAAGCCCTGATTCAACAAATTCTCACGTAAGGCAGGCAATTCCAGACGTAAAGCTGCGGCTGCCTGTGGCTCCGCCGTTTTCAACTGGGCGGTCAGTACGTCTCCCGCCAACTTTAGCTCCACCTGCACTTCGCCTAGTTCCTCGGGATAAAGTTGCATGCGTACCGTCACCCCATCGGGAGAGCGATTGAAACGCAGTTGGCGTAGACCTAACGCCACCTCTTGTTCTATTTGCTGTGCCAAAGACTGATCCGAGCGAGCCACATATTCGACCACTGGGGTAGCAACAGGAGCTTCCGCCGAAGATGAGCCAGCAGGCACAACACCTACTCTAACAATAGCTTCATCTTCTTTGACTGTGGCTTTATCTGGTGCTGGCGTGTGGTGCGGCTGTTCGTCTATGGAGAAGGTGTCCTGCATCCTGACAGGCTTTTCTGTTGCTACGGCTGTTAGATCGCCAGCAGCAGTTTCCCCCTGAGGCGACATCTCACCCTGGGCCTTTTCCCATTCTGCGTTGGAGGCATTACGCAGCAGCCAGTATCTTTCCAACTGCCCCCAATGAACTGGTGGCCCAGCACCAGGCTGCTGCCCATCGGTCTGACCCAGCGTGGTAGTTATTTCGGCCTGGAGCTCTGCCGCTTGCTGCGCCACTTCTGTGGATATTGGCGTCGTCCCTGCCCCCTCGCCAGTCTTAACGACTTGTCTGTCTAGCAGCCCACTAGCGGTTACTGGCAAGGGCATACCCGCCTCTGCCAGTTGCCTAGGCCCAAGCTCGACAGCGACAGGTTCGCTGGGCAAGCCAGAAGCAGCTCTGTCTGTTAATCCGCTAGGGCGTGCTGAAACTTGTGCCTCGATAGCTGTAGAATCTAGCTCTGGCTGCACCATTGCTGCGTCACTAACCTGAAATGACACTGCGCTAGCCTGCTGGACCAAGGAGGCTGCCAAGATTCCTTGCTCCGAGGCGGGCAGGTCTTCCTCCCAGGAATCCACATCGGGGATAATCACCAATTCTTCGTCCTCATTAGGCTCTGTCCCGCGGGCGCCGCCAGTTTGTGCCGTAGTTAGCAATCGGGCAAATAGCTGCCCTAAGGCCTCTAGTTCACTCGCGTTTGTAGGTGCATCGGGCTGGGCTACAACCGGCAAGAAGAACAACGGATTTTGCACTTGCATCATTCGTTATCACCTCCTTTCATTGATTTGTGGTCTATTTGTCAACTTGTATCGACGCGATCTTAGCTGCCTTTTCTGGCTCCATTTTGCCTAAAATAGCGCCAGCAGCGTCGGGTTGTATCTGATACAAGATCGACCTCACTTCCTCAACGCCCAACTGCTCTAGAACTTTAGCGGCTTCCTCTGCTCGCATGTTTTCATAGATGCGAGCAGTTGCCCGTAACTGCTTGTCGGCTTGACTAGCTTGACTATCCTGCAAGGCCTGCTCTAGATTGTCAAGTTTATCCAATAATTGCTCGATGCGGCGATCTTGTTCTCTCATTAGATCCTTTAAATCGCTAATTCGTTGTTCCCGCTGGGCTAACTCGAGCTGCAACAACTCGATTTGGGCAGCCAGATCTGGCACCGGATCTTCTTCTTCCTCCTCCGGGTCCGGGGCTGGTCTAGGGAATAGGGCGCCGATAACCGGCAAGTCAGCATATTCCCACCAGCCCAAAGCACGCCCAACGAGGATGGTGCTAACGGCGATAATGCCAATAAGCAAAACTAAGAGCAAAATTACGGCGACAACAGAATAACTTTTCTTACTTACGTTTTCGTTCATGATCGGTCCTCTCGTGCCCAACTACAGGCGGCAAGCTCATCTAGTTCGCTTTGCTCCTGTCGTTCTATTTCCACCTTAAAATCAGCTAGAAGCCTCTCGCGCAAACGCTGCAGAATGCGAGTCTCTAAGTGCGCCTGCTTGACTTGTTCCCTTTGCTGATCAACTGCCTCCTCGGCTTCTACAGCCAACTGCTGTGAAATTGCCTCTTGCTCCGCCAAAACAGGGTACCATCGACGCAGCACAGCTAGGCGCGCTACCTCTACACCTAACGCTTCTTCCTTCTCTGTATCTCCTATAAAGGCAGTCCGCCGAGCTTGAGCTTGCTGTAGAGCCTGTTCCGCTTGGATCAATGTTGTGATCCTCTGCTGTAACTCCCGTTTTTCCATATCTTCAATTGCTTGTCGCAACCGCAATAATTGGGCTAAGCGAAAACGGAAAACTGCCATCAACCCTACCCCCTGATCGCCTGCATCAGCGCCTCCACAGCCTGCTGATAGTTAGCCCCTTCTGAGGCAAGTTGCTGCAAAACCCGATTAATTGCAGGCAGCTTTTCGATAGCTGCGTCGATTTCGGGATTGCCACCTACCTTATAAGCACCTATATTGATCAAATCTTGGTTCTCGCGATAAACAGCTAGAAGGCGACGCGCTGTGCTAGCAGCCTCTTGTTGTTCTTTGCTAGCTAGTTCGGTAAACAAACGACTGATGCTAGCTAAAGGATCTACCGCCGGATAATGGCCCCGGTTAGCTAGCTCGCGCGAAAGCACGATATGGCCATCTAAAATACCACGCACAGCATCGGTGATAGGCTCGTTCATGTCATCGCCATCTACCAAGACGGTATAGAAGGCAGTAATAGCACCCTGGGCCGCCCGGCCACTACGCTCCAAAAGCCGCGGTAGCAGCGCAAAAACAGAGGGTGTGTAGCCTCTGCTAGTCGGTGGTTCGCCAATAGCTAGTCCGACTTCCCGCTGGGCCATCGCAAACCGGGTCACTGAATCAAGCATCAAAAGCACATTCTTGCCTTGATCGCGAAAATATTCAGCAATGGCGGTGGCAACAAAGGCCCCCTTTAAGCGCACTAAAGCTGGTTGGTCTGACGTGGCCACCACTACTACCGAACGTTGTAACCCCGACTCTCCCAGATCGCGCTCGATAAACTCGTTAACCTCTCGACCTCGCTCGCCGATGAGGCCAATCACGTTGACATCTGCTTGACTGTTGCGGGCAATCATCCCTAACAGGGTGCTCTTACCGACCCCACTGCCAGCAAAAATGCCTAGGCGTTGGCCTATTCCTACAGTAAGCAAGCTATCAATCACCCGCACACCAGTAGATAGGACTTGGTCAATGCGAGGACGGCTGAGCGGATGGGGCGGTGGTGCCATTAAGGGATAAAACCTATCACCAACGAGCGGCGGTCCATCGTCTAACACATTTCCCAAACCATCTAAAATACGTCCAAGCAACTTGTCTGTTACCGCCACTTGCAGAGGTTGGCCGGTTGCTTCCACTACAGCGCCCGGCGCCAGACCGTCCGCAACCCCTAGGGGCATCAATAACACAGAATCATCTTTAAAACCGACTACTTCTGCCGGGATACGAGAATTATCGGGGCGGAAGATATAACAAAGTTCGCCTACCTGCGCCTTAGGTCCCTGCGATTCAATGCTTAGCCCAACGATGCGCTTAACTTGGCCCAAAAGCCGATAGGGGTTAAGTTTGACTAACCTCTCCTGCCACTCGTCTCTAACCCTCATCATCGGTCTCCGCAGGATAAAGCTGTGCTACCTTTTCCAGCACTACATCCAGGCGTGCATCTATCGTGCCTTGGTTTGTTTGCAAGATGATATCACCCGGCTCTAAATCTGGATCTGCCTTGAGCTCGAACTCTTTTATGCCAGGCAATACATTTTGCCACTCTCGGCGTTTAGGCCACAGATGAGCAAAGTCATCAGGCGAGACTGTGAGCAGAGCTTCCCTGCAACCCTGCGCAGTTTGTAATACCTGCCGCAAAGCAGCTTGCACAGCAGCGTCATCATGCTGCAACTTATAGGCAATAACTCGCTCTGCTACAGCTATAGAAAGTTCCAACACTTCCTGCTCAGCTTCCCGCAGCCAAGCTGCGTCTTTTTTGATCAGTTCTTGTCGCTGTAATTCCAGCTCTGCCAACCGGCCTTGCCATGCTGCTTCAGCTTCTTGTTGGCCAGCCGCTAGGCCGGCTTCCCAGCCAGCGACATAACCTTTTTCGCGCTGGCGTTCCAACTCAGCCTCTGCCTTAGCTAATACTGCAGCCGCTTGCGCCTTGGCTTCGCTGATTATTTTTTTTGCTTCAGCTTGAGCTAAGAGTAGTGTTTGCGCTTCAAGTTCTTGCTGACGAGTAGCGTCGGTATCCTCGGAGGGCTGCTCCGATATTTCTGGGGTTGTCACTAGCACAGGACGCCAACGGTCAGACACCGCTAGCTGATTTGCTTTCAGCACCTTAGACAACGACCTGATCACCTCCGCGGCTGTAAACTATCTCGTTTGCCTCCTCTAGTCGGCGAATAATGCCAACTATCTTCTGTTGGGCTTCTTCTACATCACGCAAACGTACTGGTCCCATATACTCCATTTCTTCTTCCAGCATTTCAGCGAAGCGCTTAGAAACACTCTGGAAGATGAGCTGTTTTACATTCTCATTAGCAACCTTCAAAGCCAAGGCTAGATCCCTATTATCTACCTCGCGCAATACCCGCTGGATAGCACGGGTATCTAACAAGATAATGTCGTCGAAAGTGAACATGCGTTTCTTGATTTCTTCAGCTAGCTCGGGTGTCTGCACTTCTAACGATTCCAGTATTGTTCGCTCTGTACCCCGGTCAACCCGGGTCAAGATCTGTACAACTGTATCCAGCCCATCGATAGCGGTATAATCTTGCCCTACAAGGGTAGACAATTTTTTCTCGAGCACTTTTTCAATTTCTCTAATCGTCTCCGGAGACGTGCGCTCCATAGAAGCAATACGTTTAGCAATATCAGCCTGTAAGTCCTGCGGCAAAGAAGAAATGATCGCCGCCCCTTGCTCCGCTGGCAAGAATGAGAGTATCAAGGCTATAGTCTGGGGATGTTCGCTCTGCAAATAGTTCAGCAGCTGGTTTGGATCAGCCTTCCGCACCAATTCGAAGGGTCTGACTTGCAGAGAAGCTGTCAAGCGATTGATCACATCCAAGGCCTTTTCGCTCCCTAGAGCCTTAGTGAGGACATCGCGAGCATATTCGATACCACCTTGGGTGATATAATCTCGAGCTAGGGCCAACTGATAAAACTCCTCGAGCACCATTTGCCTTTCCTCGGGGGTAATACGACGTGTATTGGCAATCTCCAAAGTCAATGTTTCAATTTCATCTTCATCTAAGTGCTTAAAAATCTGAGCAGAAACTTCCGTCCCCAACGTAATCAGGAGGGCGGCTGCTTTTTGCCGCCCTGTCATATTGCTAAAACGCATATCAACTCTCCTCGTCTAACCAAGCTCTGACAAGTACTGCAAAATCATCAGGCTTTTGCCGTGCCAGCTTTTCCAAATGCTTGCGTAAACGTTCTGTCTCGTCTTCTTGCGGCACTTCGAACTCGGGTTCTGCCACATCTGGCTCTACCGTAGCGGCCACGGGAACCGATTGCAGTTCTTGCATCAACACCAACTGCCGACGCCGCACCATTCTTCTTACCAGCAAGAAAAGGGCTATAAGCAGAACAAGTCCAATACCTATCCGAGCAATCCAGGAATCGTACCAAGCTGGGGCCGTCACTACTACCGGCTCCTCAGGCCGATGGAAACTCATAGTCTGCACCGAGACTATGTCATCGCGGTCGGCATCGTAACCAACTGCAGCTTCCACGGCCGCTTGCACTTTAGCTGTATCTATAGGAAAATCCATTACATCATTCACAATTACAGAAACAGACAGGCGTTTGATAGCTCCTGGGGCGTAGGTGATAGTCTCCCGAATTTCATCTAGCTCATAAGCAATGGTCCGCTGTCGTTTCTCTGCGACACTGCTGCTGTGTTGTCCTGCTGGGGAAAGGTACTGTTCCCCAGGATTACTGTCAGTCCCAGAAGGACCACCGGTGGAGTTTCCTTCGCCACTATAGTAATCACTCAATTCTTCAATTTGGCGCACCAAGCCATTATCCCCGCCTTGCGGAGCGAAAAATCGGACTGATTTGGTGCTACGTTGGTCAAAATCTAACTCGGCCACAACTCGCACAGCCACGTTTTCTTCCCCAAAAATCTGCCCCAACAAGGTATTAATGCTTCTCTCCAGCTCTAACTGGAGAGCCTGCTGCCGGGTTTGCTGTTCGGTAAAGCTCATACCTGAGTGCTCACTACTCGCGTTCAGCACCCTCCCCTCGGCATCAATAACGGTTACATTTTCAGGAAGCAGGTTTGGCACCGCCCGAGAAACCAGGTGAACGACCCCGTTAACTTGACTAGAGTCAAGAGGTTGCGTCGAGTTCACCCAAACTGAAGCAGTCGGCTGGGTCTGCCTTTTGGGGTCCAGAAATATATTCTCTTTCGGCAGCGCCAGCTTCACCTCTGCGTCCCTGATCCCGGCTATTTTTTCCAGTGTTAGAGCAAGCTCTTGCTCTAACAATAATTGCTGCTGCAGTGCGCGTTCACTCTCGGTCATGCTAAAGCTGCTTTTGTTAAACAGGTCATAACCAACTCGTCCGGTCCGCGGCAGGCCAACCGCCGCTGCTTCGAGGCGGGCCTGATCAGCCTGCTTGCGTGGCACCGCAATCGCTGTACCAGCATTTTCTAATCTGGTTGAAATCCGTTTCGCCTGTAACTCTGACGTTATCGCAGCGGCATCTTCTAATGAGAGCCCATGAAAAACGGTTATATAATTTGGTCGAAAGGCTATGTACAGCAGAAAAGACATCACTAACAACGAGATGGCGGCAATGACAATAACGCGCGTGCGCCACTTTGGTTCTTGCTGCTTCCATTTTTGAGCGATGTCCGATAACTGAATCGGAAGATTCATCTTGCCACCTCAATCCCAATTTGTTAGACCTGTATCCGCATTACTTCTTGCCAAGCTTCTACAAGCTTATTGCGCACTTGCTGCAATAATTGCCAGCACAAGGCCGCCTTTTCCACCGCTATCATCACAGCTGCTACATCATCGGTTTGCCCTAACGCTAACTGGGCACTCAGCTCATCCGCCACTGTTTGTCGCTCAATGGCTTGCTCCAACAAGCCGTTAAGTAGTTGGCCAAAATCTGTCGCGCTTGCAGGCGTAGCCTTACGATCCGAGATATTCTTAGGCGTCAGCCCTAGAGGTTGAATACGGACAGACATATCTATCTACCTATTTCCAGCGCTTTTGCTATCATAGCTTTGGTAGCATTGAGAGCAGTAACGTTGGCCTCATAAGCGCGACTGGCGGAGATCATTTGCACCATTTCCCGTACCGTATTAACATTTGGCATACGTACATAACCCTGTTCATCTGCATGCGGGTGACCTGGATCATAAACGAGCTCTCCAGGCGTATGGTTGTCTTCCACGATGGCCACAACCCGTACTCCTTGGCTTAAGCGATCGCTAGAACGTCGCAAGGCAGCCGCGAAACTCGTAGTTTCCTTCGGCGCAAAAATGGGATAACGGCGCCGGAATGGGGTTTCACTGGCTGGTCGCGTAGTCTGAGCATTAGCCAAGTTGTCGGCAATAATGTCCATACGCAACCTTTGCGCACTTAATCCACTGGCACTGATATTAAAAACACCCAACATGTTGCCTACCGCCTTCCTTCATTGATTAAATATCGTACTGTAGCCATACGCTGAATCAGGCTGCTGGCCACGCTATTAAAATAGGCTTCATTTTCAGCAATAAATGTCATCTCCTGATCGATGTCGACATTATTACCATCCACACGTAAGCTTGTCGCAGATTGGCGATAGATGTAATTTTCCAGAGGCGTATCCAAGCCCTGCTGCAAGGCTTCCTGCAGAGCTATATCAAATCGTTTGTAACCAGGGGTATCTACATTGGCAATATTGTTAGCGAGAATCTTTTGGCGCAAATTAGCTGCCGACAAGGCTCGCTCCAATAACAAGGAAGCTGCAATTTTCTTCATGGCAAACTCTCCTTATTAACAATTGTCTGTAAGTAAAGATAGGCCACCATCGCAATTCCCGGACGTTGCTTTAGGGGAATTACGACGTGGCCAGATAAACAATCCACAACCCTTCCTACGTATATTCGACAAAAGCTGCTAAATCCCTGCCCTTTTTCTTGAAAATGTCGTTCTTAATAATAAAAAATTGCAAAAAAAAACCCTCCCCGCAGGAAGGCAAGCAAAACTATAGCAACAGCCTCGCAATACAGGACTATTGCGAGGCTGCAAATATTGCTTTTTAGTGACCGCGTTTGAAAATCTGGTCCAAGAGCTTATCGTTCAAAATACGAATAAAGGTTCCTTTCATACCCAAAGAGCGAGATTCGATAACGCCTGCGCTTTCCAATTTGCGCAGTGCATTGACGATCACAGACCTGGTAATACCAGCTTGGTCAGCCACCTTACTGGCCACCAATAGACCTTCTGTTTCACCGCCAAGCTCCCGCATGATATGCTCGATAGCTTCGAGTTCCGAGTAAGACAAGGCGTCCACTGCCATTTCAACGACTGCCCGCTCCCGTGCTTCAGCTTCTAGTTCTTCACTCTTAGCTCTGAGAATTTCCATACCCAAGATAGTAGCCCCAAATTCGGTCAGTGCCAAATCGCCCTCATCTAGGGGATTGTCAAAGCGAGCGAGCAACAGAGTACCTAACCGTTGCCCCCGGCCGATGACCGGTATGATAGTGGTCAGCTTGTCTGAAAATTCGCAAGGAGCGTTATCAAAAACACAAGAATCCGACTCGCGGCAATTGACGATAGGCCCGTCAGCAGACATGAGCTTATCGTTGTACTCGCTAGGGAATCTCCCGCTGCGCACGTAGCGAGAAAGAATGTCGCACTCGTAGTCATCGCGCAAAGCGTAGCCCAGTAACTTACCTCGCGTGTTCACGATGTAAACGTTAGCGCTAAGAACATCAGAAAAGACTTGAGCGACATCTGTGAAGCGAACCGCCTCGCCAGCACTCTGCTGCAAAATCCGTGTTAAACGCCTGGTGTTTTGCAATAGTTTCGTAGACATAACTGCATCCCCCTCTTAAGCTTTATAGAATGTATCGATTGAGATCTTCGTTTTGCAAAATACTGCCTAATTGCTCTTGAACGTATTGTGCGTCGACGATTATAGTATCGCCTCCAAAACTATGGGGATCAAAAGCAATTTCTTCCATTAGCTTCTCCAACACAGTGTGCAGTCTTCTTGCACCTATATCCTCTGCAGTACAGTTAATTTCATAAGCAATACGGGCAATTTCTTTAATGGCACTCGGCTCAAATTGCAATGAAATGCCCTCTGTCGCCAACAAGTGTTGATATTGAGTAAGCAAGGCATTTTCAGGTTCAACTAGTATTCTCTCCAAATCGGACTCCGTCAAACTCTCAAGCTCCACCCGAATTGGGAAACGGCCTTGTAACTCTGGGATTAGATCACTCGGTTTGCTGACATGAAAAGCTCCTGCAGCTATGAAAAGAATATGATCGGTACGCACCGGTCCATATTTCGTTACCACAGTAGAACCTTCCACAATCGGCAAAATGTCCCGCTGCACACCTTCCCGAGAAACATCAGGGCCATGGCTTTGGCCACTCGCTATCTTATCAATTTCATCTATGAAGATTATGCCCATCTGCTCCACACGCTCAATGGCTAAAGAGGCAATTTCTTCATCATCCAAGAGGTTTTCAATTTCCTCTTGCAAGAGTAATTTACGCGCTGTTCTAACTGGCTCTCGCCTTAGCTTTTTCTTTACAGGCATGAAACTGCCTAACATATCTTGCATGCTGCTGGCCAGATCTCCCATACCCGAGTTAGCTAGCATGTCAAACATGGGAGCCGGGCGTTCTCTGACTTGGATCTCTACCAAAAGGTCTTCCAACTCTCCAGCGCGCAAGCGGCGCCTTAAATCTTCCCTCTGGGCTTGTCGCGAAGAATCGGCTTCCTCTAGCTCGGCGGTGGTGTTTTCTCCTTGTCCAAACTGTCCAAACCAGACCTCTAGCGGATTCTGCTGCCTTGTATGGCGGCGTGGCAACATGGCATCAAGCAAGCGTTCTTCCACCCTAGCCTGAGCCTGGGCTTCCACTTCCCGGGTCCTCTCTGCGCGCACCATGTGCACAGCATTTTCTACGAGATCCCGTACCATGCTCTCCACGTCGCGCCCAACGTATCCCACTTCTGTATACTTGGTAGCCTCCACTTTAACAAAAGGGGCATTTACCAGGCTCGCTAACCGTCTAGCCAATTCGGTTTTGCCCACGCCAGTAGGGCCGATTAGCATAATGTTCTTGGGGCTAATTTCGACTCGCTGCTCAGGGCTTAACTTGAAACGGCGGATGCGATTGCGTAAAGCAACTGCTAGGGCTCGTTTAGCTTCCGTTTGGCCGACAATATACCTATCTAACTCTTCTACTATCTTCCGAGGTTGTAAATCCACCTCTTTAATTCGCCTCCAATTCCTCCACCGTAATCTCATGATTAGTGAAAACACACAGATCGGCGGCTATGTGTAAGGCTTGCTCAGCAATCTCGCCGGCAGATAGGTCTGAAAAAGCAACCATAGCTTTGGCTGCGGCTAACGCCAAACTACCCCCCGAACCGATAGCTGCTAAACCATCGTCGGGTTCAATCACTTCTCCCGAGCCTGATACTAGAAAGATCTGCTCGTGATTAGCAACCAACAATTGGGCCTCTAAGCGCCGAAGCACTCGGTCAGAACGCCACTCCTTAGCTAACTCGACGACTGCCCGGGCCAAGTTGCCCCGATGTTGCTCCAGACGCCGTTCAAACTTCTCAAATAGGGCAAAAGCGTCAGCTACAGAACCAGCAAAGCCGGCTAACACTTGTCCATGGTAGAGGCGGCGCACCTTGCGCGCCCGTGTTTTCATGATCGTGCTGTTTCCAAGAGTAACTTGACCATCTCCCGCCATGGCAACTCGTCCATTGCGCTTCACAGCCACGATGGTAGTGGCAGAAAACATGACTGACACCCCCCCTATGCCCTAGGATGGGCTTGTCTATACACAGCTTTTAATCGTTCCCGTGTTACATGGGTATAGAGTTGCGTAGTGGAAACACTGGCATGCCCTAACAACTCCTGTACACTACGCAAGTCTGCACCATTATCTAGCATATGGGTAGCGAAAGAATGACGCAAAGTGTGTGGGCTAACATCCCGTTCTAGCGCAACTTTTTGCACATACTTGTCCATGAGGCGTCGAACGCTCCGATCAGAGAGGCGTCCGCCCGCCTTATTCAAGAAAAGGGCCTTTTCATTAGGTTTCTTGGCGTTAACCAACAAGGGTCTCGCATCTTTTATGTAGCATTCCAGCGCCTGACAAGCAGGTTCTCCCACGGGAACGATACGTTCTTTTCCTCCCTTGCCTAGAACGCGCGCATACCCCTGCCGATAATCAACATCGTGCAAAGATAAACCGACTAGTTCGCTAACTCGAATCCCCGTAGCATATAGCATTTCGAGCAAGGCCTTATCTCTCTTGCCTAAGACGCTATCATCAGGTGCCTCCAGCAAACTGAGACATTCTGACACCTGTAAGAATAGCGGTAATTGGCGCCCTTGCTTGGGTGTGCTGAGCAAGTCCAACGGATTGCTTGGACAGACTTCATCGCGCACTAGAAAGCGAAAAAAAGAACGTAGTGCTGAAAGCTTACGGGCTATGCTCGATCTAGCATAGCCCTCCTTTTGCAAATAAACTAGGTAGCGGCGCAATTCCGCTCGCCCGATATCGGTGGGCGACTGTACATGATCTGATGAAAACGCAATGAATTGTAGTATGTCACTTTGGTAGTTGTTGATAGTGTGAACTGACGCGTTTTTCTCCACGCGTTGATACCTGAGAAAGCGGTCTAATAGTTCATGCACAAAATCAACTCCGCTCAAATAGTAACACAGTTATCACGTCACGGCAAGACTAAATGCGGGAACCTTCCAAAAAATATCTTAATTCTTGCAGTGCGCGCTGGGCATAGGCAGCAGCTCTAGCACGCTTACCACGAGGAGGTTTATCTAATGCTGGAAAGAGGCCAAAAGCGATGTTCATCGGCTGAAAATTCTTCTTCGGTTCCGAAGTAATATAGTTTAACAAAGCACCATGCGCTGTAGTCTGCGGAAAAACTAGGGGCTCCTGACCTTGAACAATGCGTGCGCCATTTATGCCTGCCACTAAACCAGAAGCGGCTGACTCTACGTAGCCTTCTACCCCAGTTAATTGTCCAGCAAAAAAGACTCCTAGATCTTGCCGCCACTGCAGGGTGGGCAGCAACAATTCAGGTGAATTGATAAAGGTGTTGCGATGCATTACTCCATAACGAGCAAATTCTGCACGCTCTAGACCAGGAATCAAGCGCCAGACCCGTCGTTGCTCAGGCCATTTTAAATTAGTTTGAAACCCTACCATATTATAAAGGGTCCCAGCGCGGTTGTCACGTCGCAACTGGACTACTGCGTAAGGTAATTGCCCCGTGCGAGGGTCGGGCAAGCCGATGGGCTTGAGGGGGCCGTACAGCAAGGTTTCATACCCCCTTTTGGCCAAAGCCTCTATCGGCACGCATCCCTCGAAATAAATCTCTTTTTCAAATTCACGCAAGGGCTGCGTCTCCGCAGTTATTAACGCTTGGTAGAAAACAGCATATTCATCTTCCTGCAGGGGGCAATTGACGTAATCTGCCTCGCCTTTGCCGTAGCGCGAAGCCAAATACACTCTGTCCCAATCAATGCTTTCAGCTGTGACGATAGGAGCTGCTGCATCGTAAAAATGTAAATAGCTACTTCCCAGCAATCCTTGTAACGAATCGGCTAAAGCCGAGGATGTAAGTGGCCCGGTGGCTATCACCACAGGACGCTCCTCGGGCAGTTGCTGAACCTCTTGCTGTACCATATCAATCAGCGGATGCTCGCGCAGACGCTGGGTGACATGCCGCGCAAAGGCGTCGCGATCGACGGCTAAAGCACCCCCTGCCGGTACCTGGTTAGCCAGCGCTGCCTCCATAATCAGAGACCCTTGCTGGCGCATCTCTTCCTTAAGCAAGCCGACCGCGTTGTCTAGGCTAGCCGATCTCAAAGAATTTGAACACACTAGTTCTGCTGCGAACCCAGTGTGATGGGCAGGAGTCAACTTCTGGGGGCGCATCTCTATCAGAGTGACAGGCACACCTCGTTGAGCAGCCTGCCACGCTGCTTCGCTACCAGCTAAACCGGCTCCAACTACTGTCAGCCCGTTGGCTTTTCTAGTCATCTTGTTCCACCTGCTCCTCAAACTTACAGTCTTGATTGATGCAAACATGTAAATTTTGACCGCCCGCTTGTTTGTGCACTAATAGGCCTCCGCAGCGAGGGCAGGTCTTTCCGGCTACCGGTCTATTCCAGATTACGAAATTGCAGTCGGGATAGCTGAGACAGCCATAAAACAAACGACCCTTCTTGCTACGGCGTTCCACAATTTGGTTCTGACATTCGGGGCATTTGGCACCTGTATCTTTTATCAGAGGCTTAGTGTTGCGGCACTCGGGAAAACCAGGGCAAGCTAAGAACTGACCATAGCGGCCAGTTTTTTGCACCATATTTCGCCCGCAATTTTCACAGATAACGTCAGAAACGATGGGTGCTATATCTACGGCCTGCATTTTGGCTTCCGCGTGTTTTAGCTCTTGCTCAAAAGGCCCATAAAACTGGCTGAGCACCTCAACCCAGTCAGCAGTCCCTTCTTCGATCTCGTCTAACTCGGCTTCTAGCGAAGCGGTAAACTCAATATTAACGATACCCGGAAAGAACTCTTTCAAAAGATCGGTGACAATTTGCCCCAATTCCGTAGGATAAAAGCGCTTTTGCTCCCGGACAACGTAACCACGCGACTGGATGGTATCAATGATAGTGGCATATGTGCTGGGCCTGCCAATGCCGAGCTCCTCCAGAGTCTTAACCAACATTGCCTCGTTATAACGGGCGGGGGGCTCGGTAAAGTGTTGTTTATCCAGCAAACGCAAAAGGCGCAAGCTTTGCCCTACCTGCAACTCGGGGAGAAGCCCACTAGTTTCTTTGCTGGAAGACTCCGACTGGTTGTCTTTATAGACAAGCAAGAAGCCTGGAAACTTAACTTGTGACCCACGTGCCCGGAAAATGTAACCGTTGACTCCAACCTCCGCCGCCACCGTGTCATAAACGGCTGCAGCCATCTGGCTGGCGATGAATCTCTCCCAAATTAAGCGGTAAAGACGCAGTTCGTCTCTCTTTAGATATTGCTTTACAAGCTCTGGTGTGCGAGCTGAAGAGGTCGGGCGGATAGCTTCATGGGCATCTTGCGCCCCCTTTTTGCCAGCAAATTGGCGCGTGGCCACGTAAGGCTCGCCGTATTTCTCCAAGATATATTCCTTAGCCTCAACCTGAGCCTGAGGAGAAATCCTAGTGGAATCGGTACGCATATAAGTAATTAACCCGACAGAACCTTCTTCGCCTAAACTCACACCTTCATACAGAGTTTGAGCTATGCGCATCGTCTTCTTAGCTGTGAAGCCCAAACGGCGAGAAGCTTCTTGCTGGAGCGTGCTAGTTGTAAAGGGTGCGGCCGGGTTACGCCGCCGCTCGCTCCGGCGAACAGAGCTAACCGTAAAGGGCTGATCACGCACAGCAGCCAATACTTGCTCCGTTTCAGCCTGGTTAGATAAGGAAATCTTTTCTCCCTCTCGTCCATAAAACTCAGCCTGAAACTTCTCCTTTTCTTCCGTCTCGAACTCGGCAGTAATAGTCCAGTATTCTTCTGGGCGAAAGTTTTGAATCTCAGCTTCCCGGTCACAGATGAGGCGCACTGTTACCGACTGCACCCGGCCGGCGCTGAGACCTTTTTTTACTTTTTTCCATAAAAGGGGGCTCAAGCGATACCCTACTATTCTATCCAGGATGCGGCGAGCCTGCTGAGCATCTACTAAATTAGTGTCGATAGGACGAGGATTCTTAAAGGCTTCGATTACAGCGTTCTTGGTGATCTCGTTGAAGGTTACCCGACAGGGAGAGGCAACATCGATATCTAACACCTGCGCTAAATGCCAAGAAATGGCTTCACCTTCGCGATCCGGGTCTGTAGCCAAAAACACTTTATCGACTTTCTTAGCTGCAGCTTTTAATTCTTTTACAATCGGTCCCTTGCCACGAATAGTGATGTATTTGGGCTTAAAGCCATTTTCTACATCAACTGCAAATTGGCTCTTCGGCAAATCGCGCACATGGCCGACCGACGCTTTTACTGTATAGCGCCGCCCCAAATACTTGCCTAAGGTCTTTGCTTTAGCCGGTGATTCTACTATTACTAGGTTTCTTTTTGCCATAAAACTCCCTCCATGTAGCAAGATTCGGGCTCCTACTTAGTCTAACAGTTATTCTAATCTAAGCCTGTAAATGCACTAAAAGAGACTATCGCCGCCCTATTCTAGATTAGGTCTTAGCAGGTGTGCGCCGATAACTCTGAGCGCCGGCAGCCTCTACCCAGCCGCCCAACTCCAACTCTACCAGGGCAGCCAACACCTCGGCTGTCGTTAAGCCCGAATCAAGAACAATGTCCTCCACGCTGCGGCTCTGATCTGTTAGAACAGCGTATACTACTTTGGCACATCCGCGCAATGGAGGCTCCACAACTTCATTCTGGCTGGCCGTAGTTACCCAGCCCCATTCTGTTAGGATATCCTGACTACTCGCTATTAGACTAGCCCCCTGCCGTAGTAGCTTATTCGTGCCTCGACTAAATCTACTGGTTGCATTACCCGGCACTGCCCAAACATCCCGGCCCAAATCTAGGGCATGGTCTACAGTTATTAGGGAGCCGCTATTTTCGTCTGCTTCTACCACCAGCACCGCCTGGGCAAGAGCAGCTATGATGCGATTACGCGCAGGGAAATGGTGGGGCTCGGGTTTCACGTCGGGCCAATATTCGCTGAGCAGGGTTCCACCTTGTTCGATAATGTCAAGAGCCAACTGACGATGCTGCCTAGGATATATGTGACCAAAACCACTCCCAAGAACAGCCCAGGTGGTAAGCCCATTTTGCAAGGCCGCCCGGTGCGCTTCGCCATCGATGCCTAGAGCCAAACCACTGATGATGACAACATCTTGGTCGGCTAAACCAGCTAGTAACTCATGCGTAATGCGGCGACCATAACTGGTCATGCGACGAGCACCAACTACTGCTAAATGGCGGTTATGCTCGATTAAGGGCTGGCCCCAGCCCAGAATAACTATTGGTGGATCGAACAGTTGCCTCAGCTCTGCCGGATAGTGTTCATCAGTAAATGCAGCAACCCAGGCACCGGCTCGCGTCACCCGTTCTAACATGGCCGCAGGATCTTGGTTTTGTCGCTCTGCTATCATTTTAGCGATGGAGGCAGAGCGCAAGCCTAGTATCTCGCCTAAAGTTTCTTCGTCGGCTTCCCACACTGCCTTTCCACAGCCCAAAACCTGCTGCAAACGTAGGGCACGCCGAGAACCGATACCTGGCCAACGAGAAATAGCTAGCCAATAGGCGGTTTCACTTACCCCACATCCCCACCTCCCTACATTTGTTCGGTTTGGCACTCATTATAACAGAGCCAGCTGCTTTCTAGCAACATATTCTGCCAAATGGTATTATTCCTGTCCCTATACAGCTGCTATTTAGGCTACTTCCAAGCATCAGGTAGCAAGGGGAGGGGCGCTGCCCCCCCCTTTAACGGATACCGCTGATTGTCGTCACCTCTAGCCCAGCTGCCCGCATCTTTTGCACAAAGGGATTAATACCTACCAAATCACTACTGATATGGCCAGTGACTATTAATTGCCCTTTCTTTTCAGCCCGTAGCCGCTGGAGGTCAGAATACGGAATATGAATATAAAGTACTGTCGGGATCCCATGGGTAAAGTATGCATTAGCCACAGCATATCCACCGTTGGTAAGCGCACCGTGAGCTACTACCACTCGCCCGGCGGGTGCTTCTGCTTCACCCATAGCTATCTGAATCTGGGTATGCGCCTCTGCAAATTCGGGTAAGGCGTTTAGAGCTTCAACCACATCACCCAAAGTTGCTTGACTGTTTACCGCTAAACAATCGTCTACGGTTTTCTGCATAATACGGCGACCTAGCTCATCTAGCGGACAGTGGATATTCAGAAAAGGCATATCCAACAAACGGGCGATGGAAGAATAATGTTCGTGGTTGGCCGACTGATAAGCGGCTGCCATAGCTTCAGCCCGTGGCTTGACTGCTGCCTCGGCCGCCTCGCGCGGTACACCAGCTTGCACCAAGAAATCGATATGCCGCAAATACACCTGCCAAGCCGGGATAGCGGAGGTCTGAGGCGGATGATGTGCGATCACCGCATCAAATCCGAGCTGTTTTGCCATAGCTAACTCAGCCGTACTGATGTCAATTCCAAAGAGCACCTTGCGGATGTTTTCACCCGGGTGATAGATAGCACTATCTCCAGGTATGTCCTGCATCTCTACCAAGCCCAAAGCCATCTGCATCAATTCTTGGGTCGTTACCATTATCAACCCTTCCTTTCCCGTCTATTTTTAGGCATCGTCACTAGCCTACTATTCTCTTTGGCTGGCCCAAATCCTTCGCTGCCATCGAATGTGTTAGGGACAAAGGAGCTTATATAGTAAAATAAAGAACAAACTTGCAACGAAAAGGAATGATTGGTTATGCCCACGATTATCGTCATTGGTGCCGGACCAGCCGGCATGATGGCTGCAGGCAAGGCAGCCCGGCTGGGGTGCAAAGCAACACTCATGGAAAAAAATAATAGATTAGGTAAAAAGTTGGTTATTACTGGAAAGGGCCGTTGTAACGTAACGAATGATACTGACGTTCCCAGCCTCGTCAAAAATATTCCTGGCAACGGACGTTTTCTTTATAGCGCCTTGACAGCTTTTAGTAGCCAGGACCTACAGCAGTTTTTCCAAGAGCAGGGGGTTTCTTTAAAGGTAGAACGGGGCAATCGGGTCTTCCCTTGTTCAGACAGCTCCTTTGATATAGTTGACGGGCTAAGGCGTTACCTGCAACAAAACCGTGTAGATATACGGTTAGGCCAGCGAGTAGAAAAACTACTGATGGAAAATAACCGGGTAAGAGGCGTGGTAGCCAACGGAGAAACCTTCCCTGGCGACGTTGTAATTATCTGCACAGGAGGAGCCTCCTATCCTGCAACCGGCTCCACCGGCGATGGCTACCGGCTGGCAGCTGAGGCAGGGCATACAATTGTCCCACCCCGTCCTGCCTTAGTGCCCTTAGAGACAGCAGAAAAATGGCCTCGGGAATTGACCGGCCTAGCTCTAAGAAATGTGCAACTAACCCTACTGCAAGGTGAAAAGTCCTTGGGTAACGAGTTTGGCGAAATGCTTTTCACCCATTACGGCATTAGTGGCCCCATTGTGCTTACGCTTAGCCGTTACGTAACCCATAGTAAAAACACGCAAGCGGTTATAGCCAGTATTAACTTGAAACCAGCTTTGACTTTAGAACAACTGGATTTGCGCCTACAAAGGGATTTGCGGCAAAATCAGCGCAAAGAAATCAAAAATGCCTTACATAAACTCCTGCCCAAGAAATTGATTCCCGTCGTCATCGCTGAAGCCGGCATAGAGGAAACTAAGCCGGCCCACCAGATCACCCGGGCAGAACGTCACAGGCTGATACAAATCCTGACCGACCTGCGGCTTACTATTGTCGGGGCACGCCCCCTTAGTGAAGCAATCGTTACCGCCGGCGGCGTCAGTACTAAGGAGATAGATCCTAAGACTATGCAGTCAAAGCTAGTTGACGGTCTCTATCTTGCTGGTGAAGTAATTGATGTAGACGGCTATACTGGCGGATTCAATCTGCAAGCCGCTTTTTCGTCTGGTTACCTAGCAGGGCGGAGCGCAGCTACCCAGTGTTTGCAGGCTCGCTAAGTCTTTGCAGGATAATGACAATTTAGAAACGAATATTGGCTGTAAAGAGTGTTATGGAGTGAATTCTATGCTGGCTAAGATCTTCAGTGCCTCGGTGCTAGGGGTAGACGCCTTTATCGTCGAGGTAGAAGTAGATTTGTCATCGGGCCTTCCCGCTTTTGAGGTAGTAGGTCTACCTGATACAGCTGTACGTGAAGCGAAAGAACGGGTGCGCGCAGCCATTAAGAATACGGAAGGAAATTTCCCTAGCGGACGAATTACTGTTAACCTGGCTCCTGCTGATTTACGCAAAGAAGGCTCTGGCTTCGATCTACCGATAGCTTTAGGCTTGCTGGTAGCTAATGAAATGCTGCCGCCTGCAGCCCTTGCTAACAGTAGTTTCGTGGGGGAACTATCCCTTGACGGCACTGTACGCCCCGTTCCTGGCGTATTGCCTATGGCTATGGCAGCCAAGAGCCAGGGTATTCAACGCATATTTGTCCCCGAGGCCAACTTTCATGAGGCACAGCTAGTAGAGGATATTGAAGTGTTTGCTGTACCCGGATTGTCTCAACTATGCCAGTTTCTGCGAGGCGAAACTGCTTTACCCCCACCTAAAGCACCAGGCCAGAGCCAATCTGAGCCTGCCAACGCTTTCGACCTAGATCTGAGTGACATCAGGGGGCAAAAAGTAGCCAAACGAGCCTTAGAAGTAGCAGCCGCCGGCGGCCATAATATGCTCATGATCGGTCCTCCCGGCTCGGGCAAGACCCTGCTCGCGCGCCAGCTGCCAACCATTTTGCCCAGCATGACCAGGGCTGAGGCCCTAGAGGTAACCAAGATCTATAGTGTCAGTGGTCTGCTGC